>DCIH01000047.1:0-4905 GCA_002317575.1 Verrucomicrobia bacterium UBA1731
CGACGCGTCAGCTTGATGATCGCACACCGAAGATGCCAGTCAGCGTCTTCGATACGGGTGTTCCGGCCCAATTGGGCCTTCAGTTCGGCCTTTGAGATGATCTTGACGAATCGCCCTTGAAAGCCGTGGATTCGGTCTGTATACTTTGCGGGAATAGTTTGCACTTTCTGTCCTTTCAACATTTGCCTGTTAAAAGCGACAATATATGCAAACTAGCGCCTGAAATTAACGCTAAGACGGTTTTCTTAACTTGGTTTCAGGCGCACCTTTTGACCGCTATTGCAGAAGGGCCCCGTCAGTTCCCCCGCGGTAGGCGCGCCATTTCGTTGGCCAGGACGGGGTACACGAGGCCTGGCGACATCACATGCGCGAAGTCGGCTTTCGCCGCCAGGCGGCGGAAGCGTTCGATGTACTCCGGCTCCAACTTGCAGCCCGGGCAGATGAGCGGAATGATCACCGCTTCGCCCATTTCGCGCACGCAGTTGTAGGCCTTCTGGTATTCGGGCGGACGGATCGGCATCCGGTAGGGCAGGCCGTTGTAGACGCCGTTCTCGCCCATCACGATTTCGCGTTTCCATTCGCGCCAGTCGCCGGCTGGCGCCGAAAGCTTCCCGTTCAGTTCCGCGTACAGCTTTTCCGCGCAGTCCATGCTCGCGCGGGACGCCGCCGCGATGCGCTGGAGCATCTTCAGATAGCGCGCGCGGCGCACGGGGTCCGTTTCGCATTCCCACAGCAAGCGCTGCGATACCTGCATCTGGAAAAGCGCGAAGCCCGGGAAGCCCTTGATCGGGTCGAGCTCTTCGATGCGCAGCGCCGCGTCGGCGAGCTCCAGTTCGCGCTTGCGCCACGTCGCGTCGCCCGTCAACGCATGCGCCGCCGCGTAGATCATCGGCAGTCGGCCGACCTCGTGGGCGAGCACCCAGCCCTTGCCGATGTGGCCCACCTTGTTGGTGAGGAGCGGTCCCCACGGATCGTCCGTCCACATGGTGCAGACGATGCCGGGCTTGCCGTCTTCGCGCAGGATGTTGTACCCGTGCTCCCGGCTGGTGCCGGTTTGCGCATAGCGCGCAATATCCGCGACGATCTTCACGATCTCGGCGCGGCGCGCGGGCGTGCAGAACGCGCTGTTCGCGTAGCGCCACATCGTGTAGACGAAGAGCGTGTACTGGTCGCGCGAGCTGTTCGCATAGTGGCTTTTGCCGTCCGCCGGCAGGATCGAACGCGCGAGGAAGCCGGGCACGTGCGAAATCGTCGCGCAGCGCAGCACGCCCGGCACGAGCAGTTCCAGCGCCTTCGCGTCGTTGCGCAGCATCGCCGCGAGGATGAGCGGACAGCCGTTCAGCACGCCGTCCTCCATGCCCGTGTTCCAGCCCGTGGCGATCGGCTCGTTCTGCGCGATCTCCTCGGGCGTCGGCAGGAAGCGCTCGATGGCGCCCGGCGTTTCGTCCGGAAGATGCTCGTAGATGAGTCCCGTCTTCGTCGACCGGAATTTCTCGAACAACCGCCGCCAGGCGCATTCGAAGGGATCGTCCGCGCCGTTCGCCAGAACCTGCAGCCCGAGGGCCGCCGCCACGCCAACCAGAAGAATGTGTTTCATGTCCGTATTCTACCACGTCGCGTTGACGTGCGGCGGCGCTTGTGGTAGGTTTTGCGGACCAACACGATGGGAGACATGGCATGGTGAAACGGATCATCTGGACGGCGGGCGTCCTGGTCGGAGCCGCGGCGGCACTGGCGGCGGCGATCCTGTCGCGGCATCTGAAGCGCGCGGCGGCGGATTGCCGCGCCTACCGCGAGCGGATCGTGGCCATCGGGTTCGACGATTTCCGCGCGAGCGATTTCTCGCTCGTGCATCCGCTGTTCAAGGCATATGGCGCCACCGCCACGTTCAACTGTCCGCCGAGCAAGCCCGATTTCGACGACGCGCTGCGCGGACGGCTTGCCGCGCTCGAGGCGGACGGCAACGAAATCGGCGACCACACCTGGTTCCACTGGAACAACCTCTTTGACGATCCGCTTTCCAATGGGCAGGATCCTGCGCATCCCGAAGGCGGCCAGACGCCGTTCCCGTCGAACGCGCAGATGCGCGACGACCGCGGCGACGGGAAGAACGTCTTCGGCTTTCCGCTCACCGACTCCGTGGACGTGCAGCTCAGCGACTTCTGGAACTACGGCGACCAGCGCTGGACCGCGTTCGACAACACATGGGGCGCGCTCACGGACGAGCAGTGCCAGAAGATCCGGAACTACTACGCCATCTACGGGAATCCCTGCGGCTTTCTGGACGTCTTCGACACGCTCTCGAATCGCTACCTGGGCACGAAGGGGCGTTCGCGCGGCAGCTGGGACGCGTCGCAGAACTGCTACACCGGCGGCGTCTTCACGGGATGCCGCACATCCGCCAACCACGAAATCTGGGAGCGCGTGCTGCAGTTCACGCGCGCGGCCTACCGGGCGCAGCACCGCAAGGATTTCCGCTTCGACACATGGTCCTGGCCGGGCGCGTACAACAGTCCGTTTTTCTTCCGCAAGAACGGCGTGCTGTATCACGACGCCGCCTGCACGCAACGCGCGAACGCGCTCGCGCGCTTTCCTTCGTCCCTGCGCAAGGACGCGGAAGGCCATCCGCTGGCGCGGAGCTGGACCGAGGCGCTGCGTTCGGAAGGGTATGTGACGACGCACGACATGACGTATCCGGGCCGTCGCGACCGCTACGCCGTTTCTGATGCCGAGCGTATGCTGTATCCGGCGGACGACGAGGGTGCTGGCGTTGCGATGATGCGCCATCAGATGTTCTTCAACGCCGCGTTCTCGCGGCGTGACGCACTCGCGTACAGCACGGAGCGAAGTGTCAGCTACGAGAAGATCGACAAGGAATATCCGGCGTCGTTCTTCACGAACGCCGAACACGTCGCGGCGCAGATGTACGACGACGGCCGGAGCTACCGCGCGTTCGTGGAGGCGACGCGCCACGACACGGCGCGCGGCCTCGTGCACGGCGAGGTGATCGATTCCGTGGACAATGCGTCCGAACGCGCGTTCCTCGATCAGGCGCTTGCGTATTGCCGCCATGCCGGCATCCGCGTGATCACGAAGCGCGAGGCGTTCCACCGCTGTTTCGACCGGCCGCTCCTCTACGGCAACCTCATCCGCAACCCGCGTTTCGAGAATACGGCGGCGGCGTTTCTGCCGGACGCGCTCACCATGCCCGCCAATCCCGACGGCTACGAAGGCGCATGTCGCGTGGTGGAAGATGCGGGCGTGCGCACGCTGGTGACGGAAGGATCGGTAACGAACGTCCTTTACGGCGTGCCGCCGGGGAAGCTCGTCTTTTCCGCGTGCAGTCGCGGCGGCGGCGTCATCGCCTTGGACGCCGTCAAGAATGCGACGCCGTGGCACGGTGGGACGTTGGAGCGGCTGGGGTCGCTCGTCGTGAAGTCCGAGGACGGTTTTTCGGAGGCGAAGACATCGTTCGTCGTGCCGGACAATCCCGAAACGGCGTACGAGCAGCGTTGCGAAGGGTTGGGCGACAAGATCATGGCACTCCGGATCACGTTCCCGGCGGGGCTGGAAATCCGCAGCGTGCGGCTCGAGCGCCCGTCGCTCACGAACCGCCTGCTGGCGCTCTTCGAGTGATTTTGTTATACTCCGCGCCTATGACATCTTGGTTTTTCGTTTTGGGCGTTCCGCTGTTTCTGTACGGGCTTGTCTCCGTCGCGGCGCCGTCTTGGACGGGCAAGGCGCTCGTGGGATTTCCGCGCTGGAAGGTCGCGGGCTGGATTCTGTGCGCGATCGGCTGGTTCTGGACGGCGCACGAACTCGACGTGATCGGCATCGAGATCTTTGACCGCTACCTCAAGGCGTTTCCCGGCGAACTCTGGATTCTCGCGACGGTGCTGACGCCGCTCACGTGCTGGTGGATGCCGAACCTGCTGCCGCTGCGCGGTCTGGCGGCCGTGTTCATGCTCTTTCCCGCGTCCCTTTTTCCGGCGGTTCGCCTGTGCGACACGCCGTGGCGCCTGGCGTTGGTGGTCGTCGCCTACGCGTGCGCGATCACGGGCATGTTCGGCATGTTCTATCCGTGGCATTGGCGGCGCGCGCTCGCGTGGCGCGCGGAATCGAAGGGGCGCGTCGTGGCTTTCGGCTTCGTCTTTTTGCTGACGGGCGTGCTGCTGCTGGCGCTGGGCGGATTGTCCGCGGCCGGCAAAATCAGCTGATTTCAAACAACGAAAATCCAAGGAGACGGTATCATGGCCAAGGTGAAATATGCGTTGATCGGTTTCGGCGGCATCGCGGAGAACCGCGTGGCGAAGGAAGGGTTCGCGTGCGACCGCAAGCGTTTCGCGCCGCTCAAGAAGGCGGTGCTCGTCGGCGCGACGGACGTGAATCCCGCGCGCAAGGCGGCGGCCGAGGCGCTGGGCCTGACATGGTACGACTCCGCCGAGGCGATCTTCGCGGACAAGTCGATCGACGCCGTGTACGTGGCCACGAACAACGCGACGCACGCGAAGCTGGCGATCGCGGCCCTGAAGGCCGGCAAGCATGTGATCGTCGAAAAGCCGGCGGCGACGAGCGTCGCGGACGCGAAGGCCATGAACAAGGTCGCCAAGGCGAAGAAACTCTCGCTCACCGTGGACCACATGATGGTGAACAACGCGTGGAACGTGAAGGCGAAGGAAGTCGTCCAGAAAGGCAAGCTCGGCAAGGTGAACGATTCCTGCTTCCACATGGAATTCGCCTACGGCTACGACCCCGCGGAAGCGGCCACGTGGCGCTGTTCCAAGATCGAGGAGATGGGCGGCCCGATCGGCGATGTGGCGAGCCACTGCTTCTATGTGGCGGAGTACGTGTTCGGCAAGAAGATCGCGAAGGTCGCGGCCGTGTACTATCCGAAGGTGATGAAGA
>DCIH01000047.1:4918-16375 GCA_002317575.1 Verrucomicrobia bacterium UBA1731
TGAAGATCAAGGCCGAGGACGGCGCCTACGTGAAGTTCTTCTTCGAGGACGGCACGCAGGGCAGCGTGAACGCGGCGTTCTCCGAAATGCGCGGCGGCCTTTCTGGCACGCTCACGAACCTCGGCTACGAAATCTACGGCGACAAGGCGGCGCTCCGCGGCTATGGCACGATGTTCCAGCTTTCCGGCCACAAGGACGAGCCGGTCAAGATGCGCCTCGAGCTGGACGCGCTCGGCGTCGCGAAGACCGTCGCGCCCGGCAAGATCCAGAACATCTACCAGACGCTCATCGAAGGCCACGCCGCGTCCGTGCAGGAGAAGAAGCCGCTGGACGCCTCGGGCGCGATCCACAACCTCGCGCTTTGCGCGGCGTCCCACGCGTCCGCCAAGGCCGGCGGCAAGATCGTCAAGGTCGCGGATTGATCCGCTCCCGGCAGCCGCACTTTTCGCTTTTCTCTTGAACCGTTTGCGGGTATAATTCGCGGCTCAAACAAGGAGCCCATAGATGAAAGTCTGCAAATTCGGCGGTTCTTCGCTCGCCGACGCCGGTCAAATCGCGAAGGTGTTGGACATCGTGCTCGCGGATCCCGCGCGCCGCATGGTCGTCGTTTCCGCGCCGGGTAAGCGCACGAAGACGGACACGAAGGTCACCGATCTGCTGATCGCGCTGGCCCAGGCGGTCATCGAGGGCAAGGACGTCAAAAAGCCCCTCGCCGCCGTGGTCGCGCGCTACGCGTCCATCGCCGAAACGCTCAAGCTCGGCAAGGAAATCGTCAAGACGATCGAGACCGACCTGCTCCTGCGCGTGCAGTCGCTCTCCCGCAAGGAAACTGCCGACGCCGACAAGTGCGCGCGCTTCGTGGACCTCATGAAGGCGGCCGGCGAGGACAACTCCGCCAAGATCGTCGCGGCGGCGTTCTGCGCGCGCGGCGTCAAGGCCCGCTACGCGAGCCCCAAGGACACGGGCATGATCCTCGAGGGCGAGCCCGGAAACGCCACGCTCAATCCCGAAAGCTACCGCAAGCTCGGCAAGGCGTTCGCCGATTTCGAAGGCATCGTGGTGTATCCCGGCTTCTTCGGCTACCGCAAGGACGGCACGGTCGCGACCTTCCCGCGCGGCGGTTCGGACATCACGGGCTCCATCCTCGCGGCGGCCATCCGCGCCGATGTGTACGAGAACTTCACCGACGTGGATAATGTGTATCCCGTCGATCCGCGCATCGTCCCCGAGGTCTCCGAAGGCATCGACACGATGACCTACCGCGAAATGCGCGAGCTCGCGTACGCGGGCTTCGGCGTGTTCAACGACGAGGCGATCCAGCCGGCCGTCCAGGCCCGCGTGCCGATCAACGTGCGCAACACGAACCGTCCGCAGGAGCCTGGCACGATGATCGTGCAGTCCCGGCGCGTGATGCCCGGCACCGTCACCGGCATCGCGGCGGCGAACGGCTTCTCGAACATCATCATCGACAAGTACCTCATGAACCGCGAGGTCGGCTTCACCCGCAAGGTGCTGGCCATCCTCGAGGAAGAGGGCGTCTCCTACGAGCACATCCCCAGCGGCATCGACTCGATCTCCGTGATCATCCGCGCGGACAAGTTCTCGCAGGCGAAGGAGAAGAAGGTCGTCTCCCGCCTCAAGCGCGAACTGACGCCCGATTCCGTGATCGTCACGCACGACTACGCGGTGATCATGGTCGTGGGCGAAGGCATGGCGTTCTCCTCGGGCATGCTCGCGAAGGCCACCACGGCCCTCGCCGCGCACGGCATCAACATCTCGATGGTGAACCAGGGCGCCAGCGAAATCTCCTTCATGATCGGCATCAAGAGTGAGGACCGCGACAAGGCCGTGCGTGCCTTGTACGAATCCTTCTTCGGCTGATGGCGCTCGTTTCGCTGAGAGAGGTCTCGGTCCGGTTCGGCGGCGATCCGGTGCTGGACCGGGTGTCCCTCTCCATCGAAAAAGGCGAACGCGGCGCCGTCACCGGCCGCAACGGCGAAGGCAAGTCCACGCTCCTCAAGACGATCGCCGGCATCCTCGAGGCGGACGACGGCGAGGTGATCCGCGAGAAGGGCATAAAGATCGCCTACCTCTCGCAGGACGTTCCCGCCGACCGTCCCGCCGACCCCGACTTCAACCGCCTTTCCGGCGGCAAGCGCCGCAAGAAGCTCCTGGAGGCGGAGCTGCTGGCGAATCCCGATCTGCTCCTGTTGGACGAGCCCACGAACCATCTCGACGTGGAAACGATCGAGTGGCTCGAATCGTATCTGCGCCGCTTCAAGGGCGCGTGCCTCTTCGTCACGCACGACCGCGAATTCCTCAAGCGCGTCGCCACGCGCATTCTCGATCTGGACCGCGGCGAACTCGCCGGCTGGAACTGCGACTACGTCACCTTTCTCAAGCGCAAGGCGGAACTGCTTGCCGACGAGGCGACCTTCTGGGAGCGCAAGTCCAAGAAACTCGCGCAGGAGGAGGCGTGGATCCGGCGTGGCGTCAAGGCGCGCACCACGCGCAACGAAGGACGCGTCGCGGCGCTGATGAAGCTGCGCGAGGAATTCGCCGCGCGCCGCAGCCGCACGGGCACGTCGAACTTGCGCCTCGACGCGGGCGAGAAGAGCGGTGATCTCGTTTTGAAGGCGACGGATGTGTCGTTCGGGTACGTCCCCGACAAGTTGGTGGTGAAGGACTTCACCGCGAAAATCCTGCGCGGCGAACGCATCGGCGTGGTGGGTCCGAATGGATGCGGAAAGTCGACGCTCCTCAAATTGCTCACGGGCGCGCTCGTGCCCATGTCCGGCGAAATCGTCCAGGGCACGCGCGTCACGCTGGCGTACCTCGATCAGCTGCGCGAATCGATCGACCCCGAGAAGTCGGTGATCGAGAATCTCGCCGAAGACCGCGACGAGGTGGTGGTGGCTGGCGTGAAGAAGCACGTCTATTCCTACCTGCAGGATTTTCTCTTCACGCCGGAACGCGGCCGCACCCCCGTGAAGGCGCTCTCGGGCGGCGAAAAGGCGCGGCTTGTTTTGGCCAAGCGTTTCATGGATCCCGGCAATCTGCTCGTCCTCGACGAGCCCACGAACGACCTCGACGTGGAGACGCTGGAACTTCTGGAGGAGCAGCTCGCGTCCTATACGGGTACCGTTCTTCTGGTGAGCCACGACCGCGCGTTTCTGGACAACGTGGCGACGAGCACGCTGGTGCTGCCGGGCGACGGCAGCGTCCTGGCGCTCGCGGGCGGTTGGGCGGAGGCGAGTCGCGCGTTGAACGCCTGGCGCGAGGCGCGCGAACGCGAAGCGGCCGCGGCCCGCGCGGCGAACGCCGCGCCGGCGGAGACGCCGGCGTCCCGTCCCGCGAAATTCTCCTATAAGGAACAGCGCGAGTACGACGCGCTGCCCAAGCGGATCGAAGCGCTCGAAACGGAAATCGCCGCCATCGAAGAGGAACTTTCCTCCGGCACCGTGTTCGCGAAGGATCCCGCGCGTGCGCAGGCGATCACCGCGCGGCTCGGCGCGGCGCGCGCGGAACTGGATGCCGCCGAGACGCGTTGGCTCGAACTCGAAGAGCGCAAGGGGTGAACCGTGACGCGCGCGTTCGACGAATTTTTCATGCAGATGGCGCTCCGCGAGGCCGAGAAGGCCGCCGCGGACGGCGAAGTTCCCACGGGCTGCGTCATCGTGGACGCGCCGCCGGACGAGGACTCCTCGCCGAACGAGGTGCGCATTCTCGGGCGCGCGCACAACCAGACGGAAGGCCTTCAGGACGCGACCGCGCACGCGGAAATGCTGGCGCTGAGCGCGGCGTTTGCGGCGAAGGGCAACTGGCGGCTTCAGGGCGCGCGGCTGTACGTCACGAAGGAACCGTGCCCCATGTGCGCGGGCGCGATCGTCTTGGCGCGGATCGGCACGGTGATTTGGGGCGTAAGCGACCCCAAGCGCGGCGGCGGAACGACGTTCAACGTGTTCGCGCATCCCGGCATCAACCATCATCCCGAGGTGATCGAGGGCGTTCTCGAGGAGCCGTGCAAGGCGGTGCTGCAGGATTTCTTCCGCACACGCCGCGCCGAGAAGGACGCCGAGCGGAAAGGCGGAGAATCATGACGACGGCGTACGTGCGCGCGAAGCGCGAGTGGACGGTTCAGCATCGCCATCCGTGGATCTTCTCGGGCGCGGTGGAGCGACTCGAAGGCGACGCCCTGCCGGGCGACGTCGTGCGCGTCGCGGACGCGCACGGCGCGACGCTCGGATTCGGGACGTGGAGCCCGCACAGCCAGATCCGCGTGCGCATGCTTTCCTTCGATCCGAAGCGTCCCGCGAACGCCGCGTTCGTGAAGGACGCGGTGAAGGCGTCCGTCGCGCGGCGCGGTGCGGCGGCGTTCGCGCCGCATGCGGGCGTCCGGTTCGTGCACGGCGAAAGCGACGGACTCCCCGGCGTGGTGGCGGATTGCTACGACGGCTGGTGCGTCGTCCAGCTCGCGAGCGCGGGCGCGGAGACATTCAAAAATGAAATCGCGGCGGCGCTGATGGAGGCGGGTGCGAAGGGTGTGTACAACCGCAGTGATGTCGATTCGCGTCTGCACGAGGGTCTCGCCGTCGAGGGCGAGACGGTCGTGGGCGTTCTCGCGGGCGCGGAACCGCCGGAGCTGATCGAGATCCACGAGGGCGCGATCAAGTATTTCGTGGACATCCGCCACGGCCACAAGACGGGTTTCTATCTGGACCAGCGCGAGGCGCGCGCGTGCGTGGGCGCGCTCGCGGCCGGACGCGACTGCCTCAACTGCTTCTCGTACACGGGCGGGTTCGGCCTCGCGTGCGCGGCGGGCGGCGCCGCGCGCGTGGAGAACGTGGACTTGAGCGCACCCGCGCTCGCGCTCGCGGAAAAGAACTTCGCGCTCATGTTCCCGGACGGCGCGCCGTGCGAGACGGCGTTCACGTGCGCGGATGTGTTCAAGCAGCTGCGGCTTTTCCGCGACCAGGGGCGGCAATTCGACTTGATCGTGCTCGATCCGCCGAAGTTCGCGGACACCAAGGGGCAGCTCATGCGCGCGACGCGCGGGTACAAGGACATCAATCTCCTGGCGATGAAGCTTCTTAAGCCGGGCGGCGTTCTGGCGACCTTCTCGTGTTCGGGCGCGATGGCGCAGGACCTGTTCGACAAGGTGTGCGCCGAGGCGGCGTTCGACGCGAAGCGCGATTTCCAGGTGATCGCCCGCACGCGCCAGGCGGCGGATCATCCTGTCGCTCTTGCGTTCCCCGAGGGTTTCTATCTAAAAGGCCTCATCCTCCGCGCTCTCCCAGGGGGTGGCGTCACTCCGTCGACGCCACCATGTCCGCATGCCCTTCCAGGGGGTGGCGTCGCTCCGCCGACGCCACCATGTTCGTAATTTTCACGATCATGTCACGTTCCTGGTCACGCCGCGGAGCGGCGTGACCCCCTTGGGGAGCCGACGCTAGGTGCCGACAATCGTTGAATATGGTATAATCTTCGGCAAAAGGAGCTTGTAGTGAAAATGAAACACGATGATGGTTTGTGGTGTTGGGTGGCGGTTTGGACGTTGACATTGGTTGCGTTCGCTTTTGACGCGCAGGCGGCAAAGTGCACGGCGGCGACGACGGCGGAGCTCGAACGGCTCGTGGCGGAGGACGTCGCGAAACCCGTCCGTCCGGTCGGCGTCGACGGACAGACGGAATACTGGAACGTGAACGCCACGTGGTTCATGTATCCGCCGTCCTTCGGCTTCGCGCCGGTCAAGGGCGCGAATGGCTACCGCGTGCGCGTCGTCGACGCGGCGGGCAAGGTCCACCTCATGGAACAGACGAATAGCGTGGTGTCGCTGGAAGCGCTTTGGCCGAAGCTTCCCTGCGGCCGCACCGAGGTATGGTGCGACGCCTACCGCCGCTGGTCGCACTGGACGATCCACCGCGACTTCCGTTCGTTCTGGAAGATGTCCCCGTATCGTCCCGGCGCGTATCCGAAGGTGCCGCGCGGCCACGCGGACGCGGCGAAGCTCTGCTGCTCGTACATGCTCGACATGCCGTGGCTCAAGACCTACGCCGAAACCGGCAAGCCCGATCCGACGTACAATCTCAACAGCTATCCCGCGAAGATGGATTCCGCCGTGGTGTCGCTGATGGTGGATGTCGCCGGACTGATGCCCGAGCGCCGCGACGCCGCCATCAAGCTCGCGCGCACCGCCGCCGACCATCTGATCTCGATTTCGCAGCCGAAGGACGCGCCGCTGGCCGGCTTCCCGCCGACCTATCACGGCAAGAACTACACCGCCGCCGAATACGCGGGGATGAACATGCTGGGCCATCCAGCGTGTGCCGGCTCTGCGTATCTGAAGCTGTATGCGCTCGTGAAGGACGAAAAGTACCTCGCCGCCGCGAAGCTCATCGGCGAGACGTATCTGCGCATCCAGGGCGAGGACGGAACCTGGTACCTCAAGATCTGGGAGAAGGACGGCAAGCCGGTGACACCGAACCGTCTCCATCCCTGTTCCGAAATGCCTTTTCTGGACGAGCTTTACGCCGTCACGGGTGATGTCCGCTTCCAGGCCGCCGCCGACCGCGCGTTCGGCTTCTTCGAACGCGGGCCGATGCGCGACTGGAACTGGGAAGGCCAGTTCGAGGACGTGGAGCCCACCGGCAAGTACGAAAACCTCACGAAGCATCCGGCGACGTCGGTCGCGATCCGCATCGCGAAGCGCTGGCCGAAGGACGCGAAGCGCCTCGCGCAGGCGCGCGAACTGCTGCGCTTCGCCGAAGACCAGTTCGTCGTGTGGGACCGTCCGAAGGGCGAGGACGCCGACAGCATGCTCGCGCTCCTGGGCCACCAATGGGACGTGGCGCCGGCGGTCGTCGAGCAGTACTACTACCGCGAGGCGGTGGACGCCTCGGCGGCGAAGCTGATCAACACCTACGTCGCGCTCTACGAGGCGACGGGCAATCCACTCGACCTCGCCAAGGCGCAGACGCTCGGCGACTCGATCGCGCGCGTGCAGAAGCCGAACGGCCGCATCCAGACCATCTGGTCGACGGAGGTCGGCAAGGACCTGCAGCAGGACTGGGTCAACTGCATGGCGGCGTCGGTGAAGGCGCTCGTCAACCTCGCCCGCGCCGAAGCGGGGCGGTGAATTCCCCTGTCCGTTGCCAAAATGCAAAATCCAGTTGATTTTACGCCGTGGTTTAGGTACAATTTTGACTTGTGAAAAAAGCGATTAAATACCGCCGCATACTTTTGAAGTTGTCTGGCGAGGTCCTTGGCAACAAGGAAACGGGCGAAGCCATCGACCCGTCGCGGTTGGCGTTCATGGCCGAACGCGTGAAAAAACTTCACAAAATGGGCGTCCAGGTCGGCATCGTCCTAGGTGGCGGCAACATTTTCCGCGGTTTGTCGGGCGTGGACGGCGGCGTAAATCGCGTGGTGGGCGATTCCATGGGCATGCTCGCCACGATCATCAACGGCCTGGCGATGATGAACGCGCTGGAAACCGTGGGCGTGCCGGCGCGCGTGATGACGGCGATCGACATGCCGAAGCTCGCCGAGCCGTACATCCAGCGCCGCGCGATGCGTCACCTTGAAAAAGGGCGTGTGTGCATCTTCGCGGGCGGCACGGGCAATCCCTATTTCTCCACGGATTCCGCGGCGGCGCTTCGCGCGAGCGAAATCGGGGCGGATGCGCTTTTGAAGGCCACGAAGGTGGACGGCATCTACACGGCGGATCCCAAGAAGGATCCAAAGGCGAAGAAGTACGCGTCGCTCAAGTACGAGACGGCGCTTGAAAAGCGCCTGAAGGTCATGGATTCGGCGGCGTTTGCGCTGTGCATGGACAACGGCATTCCGATCGTGGTGTTCGATTTCTTCGACGGAAATGCGCTCGAGCGCGTCGTCAAGGGCGATGCGGTCGGCACGCTGGTGAGTTGAACGTTTAACATTGAAAGTTGGGAGATAGATGATGGATACGGTGAATCAGGTTCTGGATGACGCTAACGCCAAGATCGCGAAGAGCTTCGAGACGCTCAAGATCAAGTTCGCGGGTCTGCGCACGGGCAAGGCGTCCCCCGCGCTGGTGGACGGCATCAAGGTGGACTATTACGGCGCGCCGACGCCGATCAAGAATCTCGCGACGATCTCCACGCCGGAGCCTCGCCAGATCAAGATCGCCCCGTTCGATCCCACGGTGCTCGCCGAAATGAACAAGGCGATTCTCGCGGCGAACCTCGGCGTCACGCCGCAGAACGACGGCAAGGTGCTTCGCATCACGATTCCCGAGCTGAACGAGGAGCGTCGCAAGGAAATCGTCAAGGTCGCCAAGCGCGAAGCGGAAGATCAGAAGGTCGTCATGCGCAATGTGCGCCGCGACGCGAACGAGCTCGTGAAGAAACTCCAGAAGGATGCCAAGATCACGGAAGACGAGCGTGATCAGGGCCTCGTGAAGGTCCAGAAGGCCACGGACGACGGCATCGCGAAGATCGACGCCGAGTTGAAGGCCAAAGAAGCCGAAGTGATGTCCGTTTGATTTCAGGCTGAATCTCAGGACGGCTTCCGTAGTAGGTCAACGGGTTGGGTAGGAGGACGGTATGGCAGACGAAACGGTGATGACGCCGGTGACGGCGGGCGAGGGCGCTGAGCCGCCCAAGGTGTCCGCGGCCACCATGCCCACGACGGCGGCGAAACCCACGGTGAAACTGAAGCCCGTGATCAAGCCCACCACGCCCGGTTCGCCAGTGGCCGGCGTGCTCAAGCCCGGCCTCAAGCTGCCTCCGAAGCCGACGATCGGCGGTCTGAAGCCCGGCCTCAAGTTGCCGCCGAAGCCGACGATCGGTGGCTTGAAGCCCGGCCTCAAGTTGCCTCCGAAGCCAACGATCGGCGGTCTCAAATTGCCGCCTAAACCCGCTATTGGTGGCGCGGCTCCCGCCGCTCCGGCTGCGCCCGCAGCCCCTGCCGCGCCCGCGGCGGCGAAGCCGGTTGTGCCTGCGGCCCCTGTCCCTGCCGCGCCTGCGGCGGCGAAGCCGGTTGCGCCTGCGGCCCCTGTTCCTGCCGCGCCCGCGGCGGTGAAGCCGGTTGCGCCTGCGGCCTCTGTCCCTGCCGTGCCTGGCGCGGCGAAGGTGCCGACGATCGGCGGCCTGAAGCCTGGCCTCAAGTTGCCTCCGAAGCCGACGATTGGCGGCATCAAGCCCCCGACGATTGGCGGCATCAAGCCCCCGACGATTGGCGGCATCAAGCCTCCGACGATTGGCGGCATCAAACCTCCGACGATTGGCGGGCTGAAGCCGGCGGCTCCCGTTGCCGTGCCGCCGAAGGGCGAACCGCTCAAGCCCACACCGCCGCCTACCTCGCTCAAGCCCGTCGTGCCCGCGGCTCCTGCCCCTGCGCCTGCTCCTGCCCCTGCTTCGGCTGCCGCGCCGGCGATTGCCGCGCCGGCGGCTCCCGTTGCCGTCGCGCCGAAGCCGACGGTCGTTTCGCCGATTCCGCCCAAGCCGCTTTCAAAGTCGGCCACGGCCAATCTGAAGAGCGTGACGGGTCCGATTCCGTCGGCCAGCCTGCACAAGACGGGCATCATCGCCGAAGGCATCTTGACGCCGGCGCAGCAGCAGGCGGCGAAGACGAAGACCTCGCGCATTCCGCTTTCCTCCGCCATCGGCGTTGCGCCGTCCGTGGCCGATTCCGCGCCTGCGGCGCCCGCCGCTCCTGCCGCGAGTCCGTCGCCGATGAAGACGATCCGTCTGCGCCGCCCGGCCGATCTTGCGAAGCCGGCCGCGACTGCGGCCGCCGATTCCGTCCCCGCCGCACCTGCGGCGGACGCCACGGCGGACCCCGCGGTCAGCACGCAGGCCGCGACAATCATCTCGACGCCCGCCGCGAAGCCCGTTTCCAGCGACGCGCCGACATTGGTGATGAACAATCCCACGGTGAAGTCGGAAGCTCCGACCACGGTCACTCAGAAGAAGACATTGAAGTTGCATCGTCCCAGCGGCGTTCAGTTGAAGCGTCCGAGCGTTGGCGGTCTGAAACCTCCGGCTCCTGACGTTCCCGCGACGCCGTCGTCGGCGAAGACGATGCCCATTCCCGATCCGAATGCCGAAGTGCCTGACATGCCCGTTGACGATGTGGCGGACATCCCGGACATCCCCGAAGAAGAGAAGAAGGGCGGCAAGCCCGGCAAGAAGAAGATTTCGAACGGAGAGGAGCCCGCCAAGGAGACGGTTGCCGGCGTGTCGAACGGTGTGGCCGTGATGTCCGTGATCGTGACGCTCGCGGCGATGATCGTCTTGGGCGCGTGCACGTGGTTCCTCTTCCGCGAATGCGTGGGTCCTGCGGCCGGTCCGAACGACATGGCGTCGTTCCATTCGGAAACGGACTACCGCGTCAGGTAAGACGATGCGTCGGTTCTGGGCGTTGGCGCGCACGGCGGCGGTGGAGGTGTTGTCCGAGCCGTTGACTGTTATTCTGTTTCTTGTCGCGACATTGGCCGTGCATGCGTTGCCGGCGTTCCACTACCATCAGTTCGGCGAGGCGGGGCGGCTGGCCCGCGAATGCGGGCTTTCCTCGTTGCTCGTGTTCGGGCTTTTCTTTGCCGTTCCTGCGGCGTCGAGGGCCATGGGCCGAGAGCTTGAATCCGGCACGGCGGCGGCGGCGCTGGCGCGCGCGGTTTCCCGTCCGTTGTTCTTCTGTGCGAAGACGTTCGGCGTCTCGTTGGTATTCGTCCTGTTCGCGGCGGCGCTCGTGTTGGCGACGGAAACATCGTCGTATTCCTGCGTGAAGGGCGCCGAATTCGGGCGCAACGCGGGTGTCGTCAATGTGTGGGGACCGGCGTTCGCCGCCGGGGTGGGCTTCACGGCGTTCGCCTTTGTCGCCGCTGCATTCGCGAACCGGTTCCGCGGTTGGCGTTTCTGCCTGTGGGCGTGTCTCCTGATGGCGCTTGCGCAAGTGGCCGCCGCGGGCGTTTCGTTCGGCTTGGGCGGCTGCACGGGCGCGGTCTGGGAGAAGTTGCCCGCCTCTGGCATCGTTTGGTCGTTCGCGGTGCTTTCGGTCGGCTGTCTGGTGTTCGTCCAGATGGCGGCGGCGCTGGCGACGCGTCTCAAGGAGCCGGGCGTGAACGGGTGCGTGGCGCTTGCGCTCGCGTCGTCGTTCGTCTGGCCGGTGCGCGCGCTCGTGCCGGATGTGAACGCGTTCTGGCTGGCGGACGCGCTGACGCCGGCGGGCGGCGGCGTGGTGTCGCCGGGCATGCCGCTCCTGGCGGGGGCGTGTCTGATTGTTTTCTGGACGGTTGCAGGGTCGTGGTTGCTGGAGGGGCGCGATGTCGGATGAACGCGTGATCGAGATTCGCGGACTCGAAAAGACATTCCGCGATTTCTGGCTGAAGCCGCTGGCGAAAGCCGTGGCGGGGATTGATTTCGAGGTCCGGCGCGGCGACGTGTTCGGACTGATCGGTCCGAACGGATCGGGCAAGTC
>DCIH01000047.1:16388-25011 GCA_002317575.1 Verrucomicrobia bacterium UBA1731
CAAGTCGACGACGATCAAGATGATCTTGGGCCTGTTGACGCCTTCTGCCGGCTCGGTAAAGCTTTTCGGTCTGTC
This sequence comes from Verrucomicrobia bacterium UBA1731, assembly GCA_002317575.1. Lineage (GTDB taxonomy): Bacteria > Verrucomicrobiota > Kiritimatiellia > RFP12 > UBA1067 > UBA1731. The sequence continues at coordinate 16,464 of DCIH01000047.1, forward strand.
GCCGCGTGCCAAGGCGGCGCGCGCGAAGCTCGGCTATCTGCCGGAACTTTCCCATCTGCATCCGTTCCTCACGGCCGAAGAGACCGTGCTTTATTATGCGGGGCTTTCCGGCATGTCGCGCGCCGCCGCGCGAAAGCGCACGTCGGAGTTGCTCGCGCAGGTGAAGCTTTCGGCGGCGGCGAAGCGTCCCGTGGGCGGTTTCTCGAAAGGCATGGCGCGCCGCGTGGCGATCGCCTCCGCGCTCGTGGCGGAGCCCGAGCTGCTCGTGCTGGACGAGCCCACGAGCGGCCTCGATCCCATCGGCACGCGTGAGGTGAAGGAGCTCATCACGGATCTCGCCTCCCGCGGCATGACGGTGCTCATCACGTCGCACCAGCTCTTCGACATGCAGGATCTGTGCAATCGCGTGGCGATCCTGTCGAACGGCAAGATCGTGGGCGGCGGCGCGGTGAAGGACATCGTCGAGAAGAGCGCGGACAAGCGGCATGCGCTGGAGGACTACTTTGCGGGCGTCGTTTGATCTCGAGTGGCGCGCGCTCGTGCGCGGGAAGGCGCTGTGGGCGTCGCTTGCGGCCGTGGCGTTCGTCCATTGGCTCGCGCCCGGGCTCGTGCGTGGCGACGGTACGGACGCCGGCGTGCGCGAGATGGGCATTCGGCTGGCGGCAGGCGGTTCGTTCGCCGTCGCGCTTCTGGTGACGTTGGCGGCCGGATGCGGCCTTTTCGCGCGCGAGCGCGAGATGAACCGATTGGGCCTGACGCTGGTACGGCCTGCGCACGCGTTCGGCGTGGTGACGGGACGCTGGCTGGCGCTCTCACTTTTCGCGGGGATCCTGCTGGCGTTTTCCGGCGGTCTGCTGCTGTGCCGCGATGCGTGGTCGTCCACGCCGTGCCGTCACCATTTCGCGCCACGGCTGCCGTCTCCGATGTCCGTGGCGATGCTGCAGTACGACCGCTATGTGGCGGACCCCAACACGCTCGATGTCATCAGGAAAGCGCCGAAGAGCGCGGTGCTTCAGCACCTGGCGATGAAGGAGAACGAGCGCTATGAAGTGGCGCGTCCGGGCGAGACGCTCATGTGGGATTTCGGGACGTTTCCGAAGAACGCCGTGGGCGTGCCCGTGGTGGCGATCCGGTTCGCGGCGTCGTACGACATGCGCCTCGACGTGCGCGGCACGTTCAACTTCCGCACGTTCGGCGGCGACGTGTCGAACAAGACGCAGTCCGTGCTCGAGTTTCCGCTTGCGTCCGTTGCGACGAACGCTGGCGAGCGCCTTTCGTTCGTGAACCGTTCGCCGCAGAACGTGATGGTGCGTCCGCGCCGCGATGTGGAACTGCTGTTGCCGGCCGATTCGTTCGCGCTGAACGATCTGCGCGCCGGCGTCGAGATGCTTTCGATCGCGATGTTCCTGGCGGCGTTCGGCATGTTCCTGTCGTCGTGCCTCTCCAAGCCCGTGTCGCTCTTCACATCCCTTTCGCTGGTGGCGGTCGCGCTGATGGCGCCCGGCGTGGTGGAGCAGTATCCGGACACCTTTGACGCGAATTTCATCGACAAGACGGGGTTGGTCATGTCACGCTTCGTCGCGTCCCTGACGGATGGCTTGTCCAACGCGTCGCCGGTGGCGAATCTGTCGCAGGACCGTTGCGTGGAGTGGAGCGTCGCGTTGCGTGCGTTGGCGACGAACGGCTTGTTGCTGTCGGCGTTTCTGCTGGCGGCGGCCGCGGCGCTCATCCGCCGCAAACCCAGATGAAAAGGAGCAGACCGTGAATCTGAGACGGACCGTTTTCGCGCTCGCGTTTGCGTGCGCCGTCTGCGCGGCGCACGCCGCATGGCTGTATCCGCAGATGGATTTCGAAATCATGCGCGTGCGTGAAATGCAGGACGACGTGCGGCGCATGAGCCTCTATGCCGCGCACCCCGGCGAATTGCCCGCGATGAGCGCCACGGCGCAGTTCCGCATTAAATGTCCCAAGGACGCGCGGACGCCCTTCTTCTGCGACCGTCTGGCCGAGACGCGCTACGACGAGGCGGAAGGGCGTCTCTATGTGCTTGCGTTCGGCGGCTACGCGGGCGGCGGCGCGATCCGTTCGCCGCGCACGGACTGGGAGGCCAGGACATTCGACGGTTCGTGGCGCCCCGTCGCCGCGTATCCGGATGGTCCCCTGCCGCCGCACCGCGTGCGTCCGCCGGAGGTTCGCGTCGTTCCCGTCGCCACAAACGGCTGGTGGGATCTCGGCCGAGAATCGCTCGCATATGTCGAATGCGCGTGCCGCGACTCGCCCGTGCTACGCGCGGGCGAGTCGATTCCCGAGATGCTGGACGACGACACGACGCTCATGGAGTACAGCCCGGAGATGGTGCAGGTCGGCGAAGGTCGCTGGCGCTCCGCGCACGCGCTCGCGATGCGATACTTTCGATTGAAGGGATCGGTGTCGGATGTGAAGGTTTCGCATGTCGTCTATCCGCGTCCCGCGGCCGCGACATTTTCGTCCCCGCATGCGCGCTGGAACCGGATGCGCGAGGCGGGCGTGCGCACGCTCGAGCTGTGTGCGGACGATTTCCTGATCGACGGCATCAAGCGCGACCGTCTCCCGTGGGGCGGCGACCTGACGGTGTCCATGCTCGCGGACGCCTATGTATGGGGCGACGCCTCGGTCGCGCGCGCGTCGCTTTCGGCGATGGACGCGTATGTGGGCGACGTGAACGGCACGGCTTCGTATTCGATGTGGACGCTCGTGTCGCACGACTTCTATCAGCTTTACTTCGGTGACGCCCAGTTTCTCAAGGACCGCTGGTGGCGCATCCGCTGGCGCGTCGAAAACCTCATTTCGCGCACGGACCCCGAAACGGGATTCGTGGTGAAGGGTCTCGACTGGGTCTTCATCGACTGGGCGAAGCCGGAATCGCGTACCGCGCTTCACGCATTGTGGTACGGCGCCTTGCAGGCGTCCGCGCGTCTGGCGGACCGCGTGAAGGACGCGCGGGCGAAGGACTACCGCGCGCTCGCCGAGAAAGTGAAGGCGTCCCTGGATCGTCTCGCGTGGGACGAGGTCCGCGGACTCTATCGCGCGAACCTTGACGGCACGGCCGAATTCGGCCGCCAGGCGAATGTGCTCGCGGTCGTCTTCGGCGCGGCGGACGCGAAGCGTTCCGCGCGCATCGCGGGCTCGCTCGCCAAGGACGACCTGCCGCCCGTGGGAACGCCCTACATGTTCGGCTGGGAGCTCGTGGTCTTGGCGCGCACGGGCCATGTGAAGGAATTCCATGCGGGCTTGGAGCGCGTGTTCGGCGCGATGCTCGACGCGGGCGCCACGACATTCTGGGAGGGCTACGACGCGTCCGAGAAGGGCGACGAGCGCTACCGGTTCTACGGGCGCAAGTGGGGCAAGAGCCTGTGTCACGTGTGGAGCGCCTGGCCGGCGTTCATCTTCGTGTCTGAAGTGATGGGCGTGAAGCCCACGGCTGACGGCTGGGCGACCTGGGAAGAAAAGCCCCTGCCGGGCGCGGAAGGGTGCCGCGCCACGGTGAACACGCCGCACGGCATGTTGCGTTTTCCGTTGCAGAAACAGTGAGTGCGTTGTAACTTTCCCGCTTGACGGAGCGTATACGCTGAAAACGGGTTGTCATTGATGCCGGAATGAAGGAGATTGGGCATGGGAAACATAATGGTTGATTTGACGCAGGTTGCACGCCAGGCGTATGGATCGCGTTTTTTCGAGGCGACGAACGGCGGCCGCGGGAACATCGGCATGCTCAACGGGCGCGTCATCAAGTTCAATACGCACGGGGACAAAGGCGGCGATTTCGCGCAGATGAAGGCCTCCTGTGACGAATTGCGCCGGAATCTTCTCCAGAACGCCCAGAAGGCCAAACTCGGCGACGACGCCCTCAAGGACATCCGCAAGATGCTTGGCATGAACGACTCCGGCGTGGTCACGTCCAAGGGCTTGCTCGAACGCAAGACCGTCGCCCAGATCATCACCAAGATCGAGCAGAATTCCGAGCTCAAGGTGTGGGACACGATGAAGCGCGAGAACGGCGCCGTCAACAGCCGCGGCAAGGACACGGCGTTCAAGACGGTGTCCGCCGAGACGGTGAAGATGTGGGGCGACCTTCGGCCGCAGGTGGCCACGACCGGCCCGACGACGGCCGATCGCCAGCTCAAGCTTTGCGACAATGTCCGCGCCATGCTCATGCACACCATGGCGCTGCCCGCCGCCGAGGGCGATCCGTCGCTGGCGCAGCTGTTGCCTGCGATGGACCGGATGGCGTACATGGCCAAGAACTTGCCGGTTTCCAAGGAGCAGGTCGGCGAATTCTTTAGCGAAGAACGCGTCCGCGGCACGGTGGAAGACCTGCGGAACGCCGCCCAGGCCCATGGCGAAGGCGAAATGCGCGATTCCCTGTTCCGTCTCGCCGAGATGATGGAATACGCCCTCGGTGAGGACGTGGCGGAAGGCGTCATGCCCGCACCCGAGGAAATTGCCCCGGAACCCTTGCGGCAGATGCTGGAGGAGGTCGTCGAGGAGCACGCGGAACCCGCGAACGGGCAAGTCGGGACGGGCGCGGACAATGTCGTCGACGCCCAGTACGATTGGACCGGTGCCGAGAAGATGCAGATCCATGCGCCGACGGCGTCCAAATCCGGGTGGGACGACGATGACGACATGGACGTCAAAGGCGGCAATCCCGTAGCGAACGATGTCGAGATCGACGACGACGATGACGGATTTGAAATCGAAAAGAACGACAATGCGCCTGCGCCCACGAAGGAAAATCTCATAAGGCAGCATGCCGCCGTCGACAAGGCAGGCCAAGCCGCGTTTGACGTTGCGGAAAAGTTGGCTTCGACATTCAAGGACTCCGAGGATGGCGTGTACGACATGTCGAAGGGCAATGCGCAATTGTTGCCGCGCGGCATTCGGACGGCTCGCGCACTCACCCAAAAAGTGGGCGAGCATCTGATCGCGCAGGGCAATCTGGACGAGGCACGCAAGCTCTTCGATCGCGCCGATCGGATGTTTGCCTTGATCTTGGACGCTTCCAAGAATCCGGATTGGACGGCCGAGGGGAAGAACATTGATACGGCCGTCGAAAATTTGAGCAATTTGCTCATTTCGTTCAATACCGCCTACGGCCATGTCATGATGCGCGACATGGCCGCGGCGTTCTCCAAGACGCCCACAGGCCAGAAATTGCTCCAGGAAATGCCCGGCCGGAACGGCGTGGCGGCGTTTGACGCCGTACTGGAAGGCGCAATCGACCAGGACGCCCTCAGGCTTAGACTCGAGGATTTGGATACCCGGACGGTGGGCGCCGCCGAAAAGCTGTTCAAGGACGACCAGATTTTCTACGGCGGCAATCAGATTACGGCCTTGAGCGACGGCGAAGATCTGGCCTGCAAACTCATGGGCGTCAAATCGGACGACGGCAAGTTTCCGAAAAATCCGGCGCAGCGGTCCTTTGCAATCCGTTTCGGCGCTGCATACGGCGCTTTCATGACGCATGCCGATTGCCCGCCTTCGTTGTTCAACATGCGCATCCCCGCCAGAGTCGGTGGAGCGCAGCGCATGCCGGTCTCGAACGTCAATCAATTGCTGGTGAAGGCCGGCTGCGACATACCGTCCGCTTACGTGTCCGGGTCGTTCGCGCTCAAAATGGCGGAACTCATGCGCACGGCCGAATTCGACGGCGTGGACGCGCAGGGCGTCCAGAAGATCGTCAAGGATGTCATCGCGGAAACGCAATTCGTCACGCCCGAGGAATTCGCCATCCTCTCGGCCAAGACGGAAGGCACGTCGCCCGTTTCGTTCGAGCTGCCGACCGTCACATGCGAAGGCATGCAGAAGCTCGCGGCCGATCTGATGTGTCCTGCGGACATCGGCAAGACCGTCATTTCGTCGACGGGCGACGCCGAGCAGGTCGGCGCGCGCATGCACGGCGTGCTCTCGGAGCACAAGGACGCGTTCGTGCGCATTTTCAAGGAACTGCGGAATGTCGAGGCGAAGGGGCCTCTCGGAAAGGACCTGCTTCTGCGGGCGGATGTCGAGAAGTGTCCGTCGCTTGCCGGCCTCGAGGACGACGAACGCGCCATCGTCGCCGAAATGGTCGTGCAGATGGCGCTCCAGAATCCGGGGCTGCTCGCTTCGGGCGACAAAATCGAAGACGATTTTGAGGCGACGTTCGGCATCGGGCGGGAGCCGTCCCGTTTGCTCGACGAACAGCAGCAAGCGTTGACCAAACTCGAGGCCGCCGCCGGAGAGATTGCGACGGGCGTTTGCGCCGAAATCCAGAAGACGATCGCGTCGGGCATCGAGCGCCTCTTCCCAAAGACCGAGGCGAAGCCCTTCGACGACTCCCAGGATTCGCTCGAGAAGATCCTCGCTTCGGGCGAAGACCAGGATCTGAAGTTCCTGAAGACGGCGCTGCAGCAGTATTTCGCCAAACTCGGCCAAAACGATGCGCGGCTGCTGCTCGCGACGAAGATCCGCAACCGCGATCCGGCCGCGGAGATTCCGGGACTCAAGGAGTTGGAGGGCGTCGGCTACAAGGACGGGGTTCTCGTTGACGAGGAGGCGGCGAAAAAGGCCGAACAGAAGAAGAAGGAGCTCCTCGAAAACGCGAACTTCTCCGCCGTGCTCAAGAGTTCGGGTCCCATTCTGCTGAAGATGCTGCAGGGTCTCGACACCTCCAATTTCGGGGATGACGGCGCGACGCTCAAGGACATCCTCGCGGACGTCAAGGACAATCTCTATCCGATTCCGCAGGAGCATGTGAAAGCGTTCCTCGAAGACCGCATCGCCCATTCTGATCCGAAGATCGCGAACGTCACCATCAGGCAATCGCTTGGGGCGGCGTCCGTCGGGCAGACATTCCTCTGCGACGTCGTGTACGAGGACGGCACGAAGGAGACGTGCGCGATCAAGGTGCTCCGCACCGAGTCCGGTCTGCGCGCCGAACGCGAGAAGAAGATACTGGGCGACGTCGCGGGCGGCATGGACGACTCGATGCGCGCCACCTTCCTCGGCAAGGCGAACCGCATTATGGAGGAGTTCGACTTCTCCACCGAGAGCGTGAACATCCAGACCGGACGGGAGGTTTACGGTCCGGAGCACACGGATTACAAGAACGTCGATTCCGTGGAAGGGCTTGGCGCGCTCAAGCCCACTTCGCACGTGCTGGGCATGAAGGCCGTCAAAGGGACCACCTACAAGCGGCGGCTCGAGAAGATGGACGAGGAGATCAAGAACGCGACGGATCCGCAGCAGCTCGGCGAGCTCCGCAAGAAGGTGGTGACGAACCACCGCGCGCTCGAGAATCTAGCGAAGCTCTGGATTTCGCGCGCCATCTTCACGGCCGGCAAGGGCGTCTACCACGGCGACCTCCATTCCGGCAACATCATGGTCGACGACGCCGGCAAGGCCACGATGATCGACTTCGGCAACGTTACGAACCTTTCCGAGAAGGAGGTGAAGGCGTTCATGCATGTCATAGCCGGCGCGGCCGCCGGTGTGTCGGACGGCAAGTGCGTGGGCGTCCTTTCGGGCTTCTACGACCTCCTTTCGCCGGAAGCCAAGGAGAAGTTCGACGCCCGTCTCGCCGAAGACGCGCGGAGAAAGAAGGCCGATCCCGCGTTCAGGACGCTGCAGGACCGGATTTCGCACATCCTCAGTCTCGGCAACGGTCAGGACGTGGGCCTTCGCGTCTCGTGCATCCTGAAACTGATGCGCACGGAAGGTTTCGAAGTGCCGCCCGCGATCTACAACTTCAACGAAAGCCAGGTGCGGCTCGGTGAAGTCCTGGCCTCGTCGAAGAAAACGCTCGAGGCGCTCGACGGCAAACTCGCCCAGCGCGGCGGCGAACCCGTCGCGCCCGGCGAGGAACCGGAGCAGCCGGCCGAGGCGCCGTTGAAGTCGCTCATCGACTGCGTGGGCGAAGTCGTGCAGAACAATGTCGAGTTCACGATCGGCCAGGTCGGCAAGTTCAACGGACTGAGGTTCGCGGCGGGGTTCTGCCAGAACGGCCTCATCACATCCGAACAGTACGAGCAGATCCTGAACGACGGGATCGCTCCCGTCGCAGACGCCGTGAAGAACAAATTGGACGAATGGAAGAACAAGTTCGCGTCGTTCTTCAGCTGACGCGGACCGCCCGATGGCGGGTGACGATGGGCGACGCCGCTTCCACGGCGTCGCCCATTTCGTTTTGCACGCGACGTTGCGTGACGTGGTATACTACTGGAAATTTTCAATCAAGGAGCACCAATGAGTCTTTCCGTGGGTATCGTGGGACTGCCGAATGTCGGCAAGTCGACTTTGTTCAACGCGCTGACCAAGAAGCAGCAAGCCGCCGCCGAAAACTATCCGTTCTGCACGATCGAGCCGAACTCGGCCATCGTTGAAGTGCAGGACAAGCGTCTCGAAGCGCTCGCCGAAATCGTCCACCCCGCGCAGATCATCCGCGCGCAGGTCGAATTCACGGACATCGCCGGCCTCGTGAAGGGCGCGTCCAAGGGCGAGGGCCTCGGCAACAAGTTTCTCGCGAACATCC
>DCIH01000047.1:25100-25586 GCA_002317575.1 Verrucomicrobia bacterium UBA1731
GGCGGCAACAAGTCCGCGCCGATCGCGCCCGTGGACGACGCCGAGGTGATCGAGACGGAGCTTGTCCTGGCGGATCTCGAACAGCTCCAGAAGCGCCACGACAAGATGAAGAAGGAAGCGCAGAGCGATCCCAAGAAGCGTCCCGAGTTTGACGCCATGACGGCGCTCCTGGCGCATCTTTCCGACGGCAAGCCCGTGCGCTCCTTCCCGCGTGCCGAGGGCGACCCCATCCTGCCCGTGCTGAAGGACCTCCATTTCCTCACGGACAAGAAGGTGATCTACTGCGCCAACGTGTCGGACGACAACGTCACCGGCGAAGGAAATCCGCATGTGGCCGCGCTCAAGGCGTATGCCGACAAGCAGGGTTGCGAGATGGTGGTGGTCTGCGCGCAGATGGAAGCCGACCTCGCCGGCCTTTCGGATGACGAGGCGAAGGAGTTCCTCGCGAGCTACGGTTTGGAGGAATCTTCGCTCGACCGCACGATC
>DCIH01000047.1:25599-29947 GCA_002317575.1 Verrucomicrobia bacterium UBA1731
ATCAAGCTCGCCTACCACACGCTGGGACTTGCGAGCTACCTCACGGCCGGCCCCAAGGAAGCGCGCGCGTGGACATTCCGCCGCGGCTGGAAGGCGCCGCAGTGCGCGGGCGTGATCCATACCGATTTCGAGAAGGGTTTCATCCGTGCGCAGGTCATCGCGTTCGACGACTATGTCAAGTACAACGGCGAAGCCGGCGCCCGCGCGGCAGGCGCGCTCCGTCCCGAAGGCAAGGAATACGAGATGAAGGACGGCGACGTGGTGGAGTTCATGTTCAGCAAGTAAGGGGTTTGGGGATAGGCGTTAGGGGTTAGGAGTTTGGGGTTAGTCCCGCGAAGCGGCAAGAGAGCCAGGAAAGCCATGAGTTCGATCAACGAGGAAATCGAGGCGCTGAAGAAGAGCCGGAACGCGGTGGTGCTGGCGCACAACTACTGCCGTCCCGAGGTGCAGGATGTCGCCGACTTCACGGGCGACTCCCTGGAGCTCGCGCGCCGCGCCACGCAGGTGGACGCCGACGTGATCGTGTTCTGCGGCGTCTACTTCATGGCCGAAACGGCCGCGATCCTCAACCCGTCCAAGATGGTGCTCATTCCCGACGCCACGGCCGGCTGCGCGATGGCGGATATGATCACCGGCGCGCAGCTGCGCGAGCTGAAGGCGAAGCATCCCGGCGCGAAGGCCGTCTGCTATGTGAACTCCACCGCCGAGGTGAAGGCCGAGTGCGACATGTGCGTCACGTCGGGCAACGCCGAAAAGGTGATGAAGACCTTCGCGTCCGACCAGGAAATCCTCTTCGTGCCCGACCAGCATCTGGGCGGACATGTTTCGAACATGCTGGGCCGCACCTACGAGTTGTGGCCGGGCTATTGCCCCGTTCATGCGGCGCTCACGGCGGAGGCGATCGCCGCCGCGCGCAAGCTGCATCCGAATGCGCCCGTCATGGTGCATCCCGAATGCGCGAAGGCTGTTCGCGACGCGGCGGACGAGCGGCTTTCGACGGGTGGGATGTGCGCGTTCGCGCGCGAAAGCGACGCGAAAGAATTTCTGGTGGGCACCGAAGTCGGGATCCTTCATCGTCTGCGCAAGGAGAATCCCGGGAAGGCCTTTTGGCCTGTGAACGACAAACTCGTTTGCCCCGACATGAAGAAAACGACGCTTGAGAATCTTGCGGCGTCGTTGCGCGAGATAAAGACGCGCGTCGTGGTGCCGGAGGAAATCGCCGTCCGCGCCAAACGCGCGATCGACGCGATGTTGAAAATCAGCTGAGGAGCTTCGCCATGAATGTCGTGCTCGCCATCGATTCCTTCAAAGGATCGCTCAGTTCGGTTGAAGCGGGCGCGGCGGCGGCGGAAGGCGTGCGGTGCGCGTTTCCGGACGCGACCTGCGTCGTGCGTCCGCTCGCCGACGGCGGCGAGGGCACGGTGGACGCGCTGGTCGCGGGCATGGGCGGCGAATTGAGACGCGTGACGGTGACGGGTCCGGTGGGTCGTCCCGTGGAGGCCGCGTACGGCATGCTCCCCGGCGGCACCGCGGTGATGGAAATGGCGGCTGCGGCCGGCATCACGCTCGTCGCAGGCGCGGAGAAGAATCCGCTTTTTACCACCACGTATGGCGTGGGCGAGATGATTCTGGACGCGTTCAGGAACGGGTGTCGTCGGTTCGTGGTCGGCATCGGCGGCAGTGCCACGAACGATGCGGGCGCGGGCATGCTGCAGGCGCTTGGGTTCCGGCTGCTGGACGCGAACGGGAAAGAGGTGCCGCGCGGCGGTGCGGGGCTTGCGCGCGTGGCGAAGGTGGTGGCTCCCGGACTTGGTGGCGTCGGCGGCGCGACGCCACCCCCTGGGGAGGCCGCGCACAGTAGAGCAGTTCGTCCCGAACTGCGGCAGACCGATCTTTCGGGGTGCACGTTCCGGATCGCGTGCGACGTCACGAATCCGTTGTGCGGCGAGCGCGGGGCGAGCGCGGTGTTCGGTCCGCAGAAGGGCGCGACGCCGGCGATGGTAGCCGAGCTCGATGCGGCGCTCGCGCATTTCGCGTCCGTCGCGGGCGATGACGCGACGCAGCCCGGAGACGGCGCGGCGGGCGGACTCGGTTTCGCGTTCCGGCGTTTCCTCGGCGGCGAACTCGTGCACGGCGTGGACCTCATCGTGTCCGAAACGAAGCTCGAGGACTATGTGCGGGGCGCGGACATGGTGGTGACGGGCGAAGGGCGTCTCGACGCGCAGACCGTGATGGGCAAGGCGCCGATCGGCGTCGCGCGCGTCGCGAAAAAATACGGCAAGCGCGTGATTGCGTTTTCGGGGTGCGTCAGCGACGACGCGGGCGTGGTGAACGAACACGGCATCGACGCGTATTTCCCGATTGCGCCCGGCGCGGTGTCGCTCGCGGACGCGCTCGACAAAACGAACGCCGCGGCGAATTTGAAGCGAACGGCGGAACAGGCGTTTCGGCTTCTGAGGGCTTGAGGAGGAGACATGTTCAGTACTTGGGGAGCGTTAATAGGACTGGCGATCGCCATCGTGCTCATCGTGCGCAAGGCGCCGCCGGCCTATGCGCTCGTCTTGGGCGCGCTTGCAGGCGGGCTCGTGGGCGGCGGCGGTTTGACGGGCACGGTGGACGCGATGATCGGCGGCGCCAAGGGCATGATGCCGGCGGTGCTCCGCATTCTTGCGTCCGGCGTGCTGGCGGGCGCGCTCATCAAAACGGGCGCGGCGGCGAAGATCGCGGATGCGATTGTGGGCGGTTTGGGCAGGCGCCTTGCGCTCCCGGCGGTGGCGCTTGCGACACTCGTCATTTGCTTGGTGGGCGTGTTCATTGACATCGCGGTGATCACGGTGGCGCCGATCGCGCTCGCGGTGGGGAAGAAGGCGGGGTTGTCCGTACCGGCGCTTTTGCTAGCGATGATCGGCGGCGGCAAAGCGGGCAACATCGTCTCGCCGAACCCGAACACGATCGCGGCGGCGGATGCGTTCAAGGTGGACTTGACGGCGCTCATGCTCGAGAACGCGGTTCCCGCGCTCGTGGCGTTTGGCGTGACGATGGCGCTGGCGTGGTGGCTTGCGCAGCGTACGCGGGGGATCATCGCGGCGGACGCCGCGCACGAAGGCGTGGACGGCGCCGCGCCGGAAGCGATGCCGCCGCTGTGGTCGGCCGTGGCGGGGCCGCTCGTGGTGGTGGCGCTGTTGGCGCTCAGGCCGATTTGCGGCATCAAGGTGGATCCGCTTGTCGCGCTTCCGGCGGGTGGTTTCGTGACGATGCTCGCGACGCGCCATGCGCGGGAGACCACGGAGATTTCGGCGTTCGGTCTTTCCAAGGTCGCGGGCGTGGCGATTCTGCTGATCGGCACGGGCGCGATCGCGGGCATCATCAAAGGGTCGGGTTTGAACGGCGACGTGATCGCGCTCCTGAAGCTGTGCCACTTGCCGGCGTTCATGCTGGCGCCCGTGTCGGGCGTTTTGATGGCGGGCGCGACGGCGTCGACGACGGCGGGCGCGACGGTGGCGTCGCAGACGTTTTCGGGCGCGCTGCTTGAGGCGGGCGTGCCGGCCCTTTCGGCGGCGGCGATGATCCACGCGGGCGCCACGGTGGTGGACTCGCTGCCGCACGGCAGCTTCTTCCACGCGACGGGCGGCGCGGTGTTCATGTCCATTTCGGACCGCCTGAAACTCATCCCGTACGAGGCGGCGGTGGGCCTTTCCGCCACGGCTGCCTCCGTGCTCAAGTATGCGATTTGCGGGGGTTGATTTTGGCGGGCGGAAAGAGTATAATTGGCGGCTCTTGAAAAGGAAAAACGCAGAATGAACGTCGAACTTCTCAAAAAAGCCCACGAAAAGGTTCCTTCGATTCCGGTTCTCGTGAACTTGATTTCGAAGCGCGAAAAGCAGCTCATCAACGGCGAGAAGCCGCTCATTCGTCCGCTTTCGTCGGATGAGGACAAGGTGGACACGGCGTTGCGCGAAGTCGCCGAAGGCATGTTGATCGCCGAAATCGACTTCGACGCCATCCAGCGCGCCGAGGACGCGAAGCACCGCTGGGCGAAGCATGCGGCGCAGCGTTCGATTTTCGACGAATGATCCATGGCCGAGAAGAAGAAAACCGTCGTCGGCGATCTCGCCGTCAACCGGCGGGCCTTCCACGATTATGCCGTGCTCGACAAGATCGAGTGCGGCATTGTCTTGCGGGGCACCGAGGTGAAGGTGATCCGCGCCGGGCAGGCATCCCTTTCGGGCGCCTACGGCGCGGTGTTGCGCGGTGAACTCTTCGTATGCGCCATGCACGTGCCGGAGTATACCTTCGGCAACCGCTTCAACCACGTGCCGCTGAGCCAGCGCAAGCTGCTCGTGCACGC
>DCIH01000047.1:29992-31423 GCA_002317575.1 Verrucomicrobia bacterium UBA1731
CGGCTCAAGACCGAGGCCAAGGGCCTCACGCTCATACCGCTGCGGCTGTATTTGAAGAACGGCCGCATCAAGATGGAGCTCGGCGTGTGCCGCGGCAAACAGCTGCACGACAAGCGCGACGCGCTCAAGAAGAAGGCGCTGGCGCGCGACCGCGACCGGGGCGACTGGTGAACACCGCCGACCCCATCGGATTCTTCGATTCCGGCGTGGGCGGGCTTTCCGTGTGGTGCGCCGTGACGCGGCTTCTGCCGCACGAGTCCACTGTCTACTTTTCCGATTCCGCGAACTGTCCCTACGGCGACAAGCCCGTCGAGCGCATACGCGACCTTTCGCGAGGCCATGTGCGGCGGCTTCTCGAGGCCGGATGCAAGCTGGTCGTGGTCGCGTGCAACACGGCGACGGCGGCGGCGGTCGACGCGTTGCGCGCCGAGTGGCCCGAGGTTCCGTTCGTGGGCATGGAGCCCGCGGTGAAACCGGCGGCGCTTCGGAGTCAATCGCATGTGGTGGGGGTGCTGGCGACGGAAGGGACGTTCCACGGGCGGCTCTACCGGGAGACGTGCGCGCGGTGCGCGAAGGGAACGACGGTGCTCATGTGCGTGGCGGACGATTTCGTTCGCTTGGTCGAGCGCGGAGACCTCGATTCGTCCGCGGCGGAGCGCGCGGTGCGCGCGCGGGTCGAGCCGCTTTTGGCGGCGGGTGCGGACCATCTGGTCTTGGGCTGCACGCATTTCCCGTTCCTGAAGCCCCTCATCGAAAAGGTGGCGGCGGGTCGCGCGGCGGTGATCGAGCCGTCCGAAGCCGTGGCGCGTCAGGTGAAGCGCGTGCTGAGCGCGCGCGGACTGCTCGCGCCCGTGACACAGGCGGCGGAGCATGTGTTCGAGACCTCGGGCGACGAAAAGCGCTTCCGCTCCTTCCTTGCGCAATTGAAAATTCCCTCTTGCGGGTAATTGGCGTTTTTGGTATCCTACGCCCCTGTTTTCCACCCAGAGGCGGGAGGAACGGGTGTTCGTTCCGCCTCGGAAGCGAAGACGCGCGGCATGTCCGCCGTGCGCCAAAGCGGATTAACCACGGAAAACCGAGCGATGGTCGTTTGGGTTTTCCAACAGAGAAAGAACAAGGTTGTAAAATGGACATGCCTACCTCCGCCCTTACGGGCCTCACCCTCAAGGATCTCTTCGACGCCGGTCTGCACTTCGGCCACCAGACGAAGCGCTGGAACCCGAAGATGAAAGAGTACATCTTCGACAAGCGCAACGGCATCCACATCATCGATCTGACGCAGACGGTCGGTCTCCTCGACGAAGCGGCCGCGTTCGTGAAGAGCATCGTGCTCGACGGCAAGAAGGTCCTCTTCGTCGCCACGAAGAAGCAGGCGCAGGGCATCGTGAAGGAAGCGGCGGAAAGCTGCGGCCAGTTCTACATGACCGAGCG
>DCIH01000047.1:31475-32757 GCA_002317575.1 Verrucomicrobia bacterium UBA1731
AGACGATCCGCGGCAGCGTGAAGCGCATGCGCCAGATCCAGGCCGTCGCGCGCAACAACAACGGCGTCCTCTCCCCTCACAAGCAGGAGGCCTCGATGCTCCGCCGCGAGCTCGCCAAGCTCGAGAAGAACCTCACGGGCATCGCGGACATGGACCAGCGTCCCGGCTGCGTGTTCATCGTGGATGTCTGCCGCGAAGCGAACGCCGTCAAGGAAGCGACGCGCCTCGGCATCCCCGTGGTCGCGATCGTCGACACGAACGCGGATCCGGATCCGATCGACTATGTGATCCCCGGCAACGACGACTCCGTGCGCGGCGTCGAGCTCGTGGTGAACGGCCTCGTGAAGGCGATCAAGGCCGCGAACGACGAGTACAGCGCCAAGGCCGCGGAAGAGGCCCAGAAGCGCGACGAAGAGCGCAAGGCCCGCGAAGCCAAGGAAAAGGAAGAGCGCGCCGCCCGCAAGGCGAAGGCCGCCGAAGACAAGGCCGTCACGGCCGAGAAGGCCGCGAAGGACGGTCTCAAGGCCGCGCCGCGCGCCAAGAAGTCCGGCGTGACGAACGCCGTCAAGCAGGCCGCCCGCGCCGCGAAGGAAGCCGCCGAGAGCAAGGCGAAGGCCGATCTCGCCGCCAAGCGCCAGGCCCAGGCCGCCGAGGTCGAGGCCGCCGCGAAGGCCGCCGAAGCCGCCGCGCCCGTGGCGGAGTGAGAAGCCGTGAACAGTGACGAGTGAACAGTGAACAGCTAAAGGATTTTGAAGATGGAAATCACGATTGCGATGATCAAGGAACTGCGTGAAGCCACCGCGGCCGGGATGGGCGCGTGCAAGGAAGCCCTGAACGCCTCCAATGGTGACATGCAGGAAGCCGTCAAGTACCTCCGCGAGAAGGGTCTCGCGGTGGCCGCCAAGCGCGTGGACAAGGAGTCCAAGGAGGGCATCATCGCCCTCGCCGCCGCGGCGGACAAGAAGTCCATGGCGCTTGCCGAAGTCAACTGCGAAACCGACTTCGTCGCGAAGACGGACGCGTACAAGGACTTCTGCAACAAGGCCGCCCAGGTCGCGCTCGAAGGCAAGGACATCGCCGAGACGCTCAAGGACGACTACCAGATGCTCCTCACGAAGACGGGCGAGAACGTGAAGATCCGCCGCAGCGAGAAGTTCGCGCTCGAGGGCGCGGGCGTCGTGTCGGGCTACATCCACATGGGCGGCAAGATCGGCGTGCTGGTCGAGCTCGCCTGCGAGAAGGCGGATGCGAAGCTCGACGAGGCGGCGCACATGGTGTGCCT
>DCIH01000047.1:32849-34038 GCA_002317575.1 Verrucomicrobia bacterium UBA1731
AAGCTTCCGCCGGAGCAGGCACTCGTGGGCATCAAGAAGGGCATGGCAGGCGAAGTACTGCACGCAGATCTGCCTCGTCAAGCAGGATTACGTGGCCGACGGCGAGAAGACCGTCGAGCAGTACCTCGCGGCGGTCTCGAAGGAGATCGGCGCGCCGATCACGGTGAAGCGCTTCGCGCGCCTCCAGCTCGGCGCCTAAAGGAGCCGGACGATGGGCGAACTCGAAGAAACGAGCGAACTGCGGCTGGACTTCACGAAACTCGAGAAGGTCGGCAAGCAGGTCCTGGACACGCGCGCGGGCGGCAACGCCCCGTGCGATCCGGGCGTCATTCCGGTGGCGGTGCAGAACGCGGACACGAAGGAAGTCATCCTCGTCGCGTACACGAACGAGCACGCGATGAAGGAGTCCTTCGCGAAGCGGAAGCTGATCCTGTGGTCCACGAGCCGCAACAAACTGTGGTTCAAGGGTGAAACCTCGGGCGAGACCTTCGATCTCCTCGAGGCCTACGTCAACTGCGAGCAGAATTCGCTCTTGTATGTGGTGCGCCCCTGCCGCGGCGGCATCTGTCATACGAAGAATCAGGCCGGACAGCCGCGCAACTGCTACTACCGCAAGATAGACTTCGACACGCTGAAGCTGACGTTCGTCGACCCTTGAGGTCGGCCATTGAAACCGTATCGATTGCAGTGCAAACCGAAACCGAACCCATAAAGGAGAAAACAACATGAGCTGGGGTCCTTGGCAGATACTTCTCGTTCTCGCGATCATCCTCATCCTTTTCGGAGGCAAGAAGCTTCCGGAGCTCGCGCATTCGCTGGGTAAGTCGCTTGGCGAATTCAAGAAGGGCAAGGAAGAGGGCGACAAGGAGACCGAGTCGCCGAAGAAAGTCGAAGAGAAGCCTGCGGCGAAAGCCGTCGAGGGCAAGGAGGTCGTCACGCCCGAAGTGGTGTGACGGCCCGCATGCGGGAGATGGGGAAATGGTGAAGGAAAGCAGCGTCGGCAAGCGCGTGCGGTCGTACCGCGAGCGTCTTGACATGAGCATCTACGATCTCGCGAAGAAGTCTGGGATCGCGGAGGACACGATCAACGCCATCGAGAAGGGCGAAGTCCTTCCGGCGCTCGGCGTGTTGACGAAGCTTTCCCGCGCCCTCGGGCAGCGACTCGGGACGTTCATGGACGACCAGTTCA
>DCIH01000047.1:34043-35967 GCA_002317575.1 Verrucomicrobia bacterium UBA1731
AGTTCAAGCCCGATCCCATCATCACCCGCGCCAAGGATCTGGAAGCCCGCAAGATCCAGCGCGAAGGCAAGAACGAACTTGGCTACGCGTCGCATTCGCTCGCGATCGGCAAGCCCGACCGGCACATGGATCCGTTCCGCATCGAGTTCGCGGCGGACGGCGTGGACGAGGTCTCCTCCCACGAGGGCGAAGAGCTGATCATCTGCATTTCGGGCGAGGTCGAACTCACCTACGGCGCCGAAAAGACCACATTGAAGCCGGGCGACACCGCCTACTACAATTCCGTGGTGAAGCACGGTCTGCGCGCGCTGGGCGGCAAGCCGGCGAGCATCTACGGTGTCGTGTTCATGCCGTTCTGATCGGGCGGCCGTTTCCCTTACATAAAGGAGCATCCAGATGGATTTTTCACGGAGAGCGTTTCTGACGTCTTCCGCCGCGCTTGCTTTTGCCGGCTGCGGCACCCTCGGCGGCAAAACGCCGCGCCGTCCCGCGCCGTCGGAACGGATCACCCTCGGCATCATCGGCTGCGGCACGCAGGCGTTTTCGAACGTGTTCACATTCCTGCAGGATCCGCGTGTGCAGATCACCGTGGTGTGCGACCCGATTCTCGAGGCGCCCGGCTACAGCTACGACGCGAAGGCGACGGGCGGGCGCAAGCCGTTCAAGGAGATGGTGGACAAGGCGTACGGCAACGCGTCCTGCCGCATGACCGCGGACTGGCGCGACGTCGTGTACGACCCTTCCGTCGACGCCGTGCTGGTCGTCACGCCGGACCATTGGCATGCGCTGATCGCGATCGCCGCGATGAAGCAAGGCAAGCACGTCTACTGCCAGAAGCCGCTGGCGATCGGCATTTCAGAAGGCATCGCGATGGTGAAGGCCGCGCGCGAATCCGGCGTCGTGTTCCAGGTGGGTTCGCAGCACCGCGGCGACAGCTCGTTCCGCGCGGGCGGCGAACTGGTGGCGAACGGCTACGTGGGCGCGGTGAAGACGGCGGACGTGGGACTCCCCGGCGCGAACGGCGGCGAATGGGGCCACGGCCGCGACACGACGCGCAAGACGCCCCCCGCGTATTTCACCAAAGAGGGTTGGCAGATGTGGCTCGGTCCGTCCCGGCACTGGGAGGACGACGCGTTCATCCCCGCCATCCACGAGCCGCTGTGCTGGCGCTGGAATTCGCGCACGGGCGGCGGCATGATCACCGACTGGGGCGCGCATTGGATCGACATCCTGCATTGGACGATGGGTTTCGAGCGTACCGGCCCCGTGGCGGTGGAGAACATGTCCACCAATTACGACGGCGATCCCGTGCTCGACTGGGCGGCGAAATATTCGTTCGACCTCGTGTACGCGAACGGGTTCCGCGCGCACGTCTCCTCCGACGCGCGCTGCGGCATCACCTACCACGGCGAGAAGGGCGACATCTTCGCCGACTACAGCAAGCTCGAGCGTCCCGACTTCCTCAAGAAGTGGAGCGAGAAGCGCGACCTCAAGCCGAACGAAAAGCATTTGTACCGCGCGAAGGACGGCCACTCGCACGAGTCCGACTTCATCGACGGCATCTATGAGCGCCGTCCGATTGCGACGGACTGCGAAATCGGCCACCGTTCCATCTCCGCGTGTCACATCGCCAACATCTGCCTGCGCCTCGGGCTGAAGTCCCTCCAATGGGACCCCAAGGCGGAGCGCTTCGTCGGCGCGAACGCCGACGCGGCGAACAAACTGGCGCAAGTGCCCCATTACAACGGCTGGGAGATCTGATTCATGTTCAAGCTCACCGATCCCTTCGGCTCGGCGCCGTCGCGCGCCCCGTTCGACCAAAGCGTTTCCACCGGCGTGCCGTGGCACAACCTGCCGGTCACGCGCGAATACACGCTCGGTCAGCTTCTGGACCAGACGATCGCGCGCTGCGGCGAGAACGACG
>DCIH01000047.1:36082-36500 GCA_002317575.1 Verrucomicrobia bacterium UBA1731
AAGCGCGGCGAGAAGGTGGCGCTGTGGGCCACGAACGTGCCGCACTGGGTGGTGCTCATGTTCGCGACGGCGAAGATCGGCGCGATCCTGCTGCCGCTGAACACGAACTACAAGTCCCACGAAATGGACTTCGCGCTCAAGCAGTCCGACGCCGAAAACCTCTTCATCATCTCCGGCTACCGCGATTGCGACTACGTGCAGGTGATCAACGACTTGATCCCCGAGCTGAAGGAGCAGCCGCGCGGCGAACTGCACTGCGAGAAGTATCCGCACCTGCGGCGCGTGATGTTCCTCGGCGGCGAAAAGCACCGCGGCATGTATTCGCTGAACGAGGTGAAGTCGCTCGCGTGCGAGACGCGCCAGGAGGACTATCTGACGCGCCAGGCGGAAGTGGACGTGAACGACGTCGTGAACATGC
>DCIH01000092.1 GCA_002317575.1 Verrucomicrobia bacterium UBA1731
ATCACGCCGACGCCACCAAGTTCGGGAAAAACTCGCTACTGTTACGACCATGGTCACGCCGGAGGATCGGCGTGACCCCCTTGTGGAGCCGCGTCGGGCGCGGGACGCGCCCGGGTACGAAAGGGGTGCCTGATTTCGGGCGCGGGACGCGCCCGGGTACGCAAGGGGTGCGGCGGATTCGCCACGTGCTTCGCTCGCTTTTGATATACTTGCGGGCATGAGATTCCTGGAGATTTTCATCATGAAGTGTTTTGACGTCGTTTCCGTTAGATTCGCGGCTGTGGCCATGGGGGCGTTTTGCGGGATTTCCGCCAACGCGGGAGAACGCGTGTTCGGTCCGGGGACGCATTACCTCACCGAGACGAAGGTCTTCACGGCCGCCGATTCGGGGACGGTCTGGAAGGCCGCGCCCGGCGCGAAGCCGGTCATCTCCGGCGCGCGGAAAGTGTCGGGCTGGCGCAAGGCCGACGGCGGTCTCTGGTGCGCGGACGTTCCGTGGGTGACGGGACGCGAGAACGGATTCCGCCAGCTGACGGTCGACGGTGCGCTCCGTCCGCGCGCGAAGCATCCGAACAAGGACTACTTCCATTCGCTCGACTTCCCGCGACCCAAGGGCGAAACCTGGTTCTCGTGGGAGTACGCTTCGCTCAAGCCGCGCTTCCGCATCAATCCGGGCGAAATCGATCCGGCGTGGAATCTCGCGAAGGGCGAGGTGATCTTCTATCATCTCTGGAACGACAGCCACTGTCCCGCGTCCTCGCTGACGGTCGAGAACGGCACCAACTGGGTCAACCTCGCGACGCCCGTCAAGCGCAATCCGTGCGGCTGTCCCTGGCGGCTCGAGAACCTGAAGGAAATCGCCGACGCGCCGGGCGAGTGGGCGCTCGACTACGCGGCGAAGAAGGTCTACTACCGTCCGTTCGCGGGCGAGGATCCGGCCAAGGCCGAGATCGCCGTGCCGTTCGTGGACACGCTCGTCCGCATCGACGGCGCGAAGGACGTCCGCTTCGAGGGACTCGCGTTCGCCGACTCGCGCTACGAGCTTGCGCGCGACGAGCGGAACGACTTCCAGGCGTCGAGCTGCGCCATGGCGGCGGTCGTGCTGACGAACGCGGAGAACTGCGTCTTCGAATGTTGCACGTTCCGCAACCTGAGCGGCTATGCGGTCGACTTCCAGGCGGGGACGTGCGGCTCGAAGGTGACGGACTGCACGCTTGTCTCGCTCGGCGCAGGCGGCATCCGCCTCGGCATGAACGTGGAGCGGTTCAAGAACACGACGACGAATCTCGGCTATGCGGCCTATCAGATGCCCGATCCGCGCGACCGCGTGCGCGGAAACGAGATCTCGGACTGCGAGATCGGCGACTACGGACGCGACTTCCCGAGTGCAGTGGGCGTCTTGCTCATGCATGCGGAGGACACGAAGGTCGTCCACAACGACATCCACGACGGCTACTACACGGGCGTCTCCGTGGGCTGGAACTGGGGCTATCTTCCGTCCGTCGCCCGCGACAACCTGATCGAGCACAACCACATCTGGAACATCGGCAAGGGCCTCATCTCCGACATGGGCGGCGTCTATCTCCTCGGCCTCGCCCCCGGCACCAAGGTGCGCCACAACCTCATCCACGACGTCGACGCGCGCTTCTACGGCGGCTGGGGCATCTATCCGGACGAGGGATCCTCCGGGCTTCTCATCGAGGACAACGTCGTCTACAACACCAAGTTCGCGCCGTTCCACCAGCATTTCGGGCGCGACAACACGGTCCGCAACAACATCTTCGCCGGCGGCAAGGTCGACCAGCTCGCCGCCTCGCGCTGGGAGCCGCATACGCGTTTCTTCTTCTACAACAACATCGTCTATTGGCAGGAGGGCGCTCTCCATTCCGGCAGCTGGCACGACGAAAAGCCGTATTCGTACCTGCGCATTCCGCTCTCGTTCCGCACCGAACCGGAGTGGAAGCTCCTGAAGACGATGGAATGCGACTACAACCTCTACTTCAATCCGACGAAGGAACTGAAGGACGTCGAGTGGGGCACGCAGAAGTGCAGCTGGGACGACTGGCGCGGGAAGTACCTGCAGGACGCGCATTCCGTCTGGAGTGATCCGCTCTTCGTCGACGCGGCGAAGCACGACTATCGGCTCAAGCCCGACTCGCCGGCGCTGCGGCTCGGCTTCCGACCGGTCGATCTTTCGACGGTTGGCCGGCGCGTTCCGCGCCGCGGCCAGAACTGAATGTACATTCGAATGTAAATGCTGCCACTTTTGGATTCTGCCTCAAGACGCATGGGGACAGACCCCTTAGGAGACAAAGGGAAAGAAAGATGAAGACATTGCTCTTTTTTGCGTGTTTGGTTGGGATGCGGGTGTTTGGGGCGGTTGTTTCCGATGGGACTGCGCCGCTCATCGTCAACGAGCCGGCGGAGCACTTTTTCCTCGCGTGCACCCCGCTCAAGGAGGCCGCCGAGCCGGACGCCTTCGCTTCGCTTTGGGCCTTCCGCTTTCCGGCGGGCGTCGATTTGAGCGAGCGCGGCGTGGAGCGGTATGTGGACGCGCTGGCCGGCGGCAAGCTCACGCATCTGTTCATCAACGTGAATTACCAGCGCTCGTATTTTCCCTCGAAGACCATCGAGCCGGTGTGGACCAGCATCGACGAGCCGGGGAGCAATCCCACATGGTTCTACCGCGACATGCGCGACGCCTTCGCGCGCGGACTGGACGTCTACGCCGTTATGATCCGCCGCTGCCGCGAACGGCAGGTGAGCCCCTGGATTTCCTTCCGGATGAACGACATCCACGGCGTGGCGAAGGATACGCCCGCGGATGTGTGCGCGTTCTGGCGCGAACATCCCGAATACCACCTCAAGCGGGACGGCAAGTGGAACTGGGCGAACGGATTCGACTACGCGCAGAAGCCGGTGCGCGACCGGATGTGCGCCTACATCCGCGAAGCGCTGGAGCGGTACGACGCGGACGGCGTGGAACTTGATTTCCTGAGGTTCCCGTGTTATTTTCGCGAAGGCGAGGAACGAAAGTCCGCGCCGATTCTGACGGCATTCGTGCGCGAGATCCACGCCATCTGCGATGCGACCGCGAAACGCCGCGGGCATCCCGTGAAGATTGCGGCGCGGATGACGCACGAGCTTGAAAAAGCCGTGGCGTCGGGCATGGACGCCGGCGTCTGGTCCCGCGAGGGGTTGATCGACATGCTGATCGTCTGCAACATGTTCGGGTCGATCGAATACGAGTATCCGCTCGACGCTTGGCGCAAGCTCGTTGGGGACAGAGTGGCGCTCGTCGCCGGCACGGACAACGGCATCCGCGTCAACGAACGCCGCCGCGTGCTGAATCTCGGGGAATACCGGCATTGGATGGATACGATGCGACGGAAGGGCGCCGACGGTTGTTATTTCTTCAACTTCGCCCTGCGTCCGTTCCGCGACGAGACGTGGCGCGGTTTGGTGGGGGAGGCGCCGACGGAGGCGATCACGATCGGTCCCGGGGATTCGCTGGCGGCGGCCGTCGAACGGGCGCGCAGAACGGGCGTGTGGACGATTCGGCTCAAGGGCGGCGTGTATCCCGTCACGGAGACCGTGGCGCTCGATCAGCGCGACAACGGACTTGAAATCGTCGCGGCCGCAGGCGAAACGCCGGTGCTGGACGGCGGCATCGCGTTGCGCAACGGCGAGAAGACGGATGACGGATTCGTTTCGTACGATCTGGCGGCGGCCGGATTTCCCGATCCGAAGATTTCGTTCAAGCCGTTCGGCATGGGCATCAAGGATCCGGCGCAGTTGATGGTCTACCGCGACGGCGCGGCGCTCACGGAAGCGCGCGAGCCGAACGACGATTTCACCGGCGTCACGGAGGTGCTCGACGCATCGAACTTCGTCTTCCGCGCGAATCTGCCGTTGGCGGAAAAACTCGTGGGCGCGAAAGGTCTCGTCGCGCACGGGTACTACACGCACGGCTGGGCCGACTACACCCTGCCGGCGGAGATTTCGCGCGACGAGAAGGGGGTCGTTTTCCGGCTCGGTTCTTTGGAGGTTTTGCCGGCCTGGGGGCATCTGCTGCGCGAGGGGCGTCCGTTCCGCCTTTACGGTTCCAAACTGTTTCTGGACCGCGACGACGAGTGGTTCTACGACCGCGCGGCCGGACGCATCTGGATGCGCGCGACGGCGGACGCGAAAGGCGCGCCGGTCGTGGCGGCGATGAACGGTCCGTTCCTGAAGGTGGACGGCACGAAGGGCCTGGTCGTGCGCGGCGTCACCTTCCGCTGCGGACGCGGCTGCGCCGTCGTGGCGGACAAAACCGAGGGGCTGGTCTTCGAGCGGAACGTCGTCGAGAAGTTCGGGTTGAACGGCGTCGTGGCGACGAACGCGACGCGTGCGCGGTTCTCGCGCAACACGTTCCGCACGTTCGGTTCGTCGGGGCTCGTGCTGAAGGGCGGCGACCGCAAGACGTTGACGCGCGGGGACAATCTGGTCGTGGACTGCGACTTTTCCGACGGCGGACGCATCGTGCGCTCCGGCTCGCACGTGCTCATGACGCATGGCGTCGGCAACGTGTTTCTCCACAACCGGTTCCACGATCTGCCCGGCGCGGCGGTCCGCTTCGACGGCAACGACCACCTGTTCGCGTCCAACGTCATCGAGCGGTGCGTGCTCGAGGCGGACGACTGGGGCGGCATCGAGAACTACGGCAGCCCGTTCTACCGCGGTTCGAAGATCGTCCACAACGTCTTCCGCAACATCGGCGGCGTTTCGAAGTGGAACTACTGCGGACAGTGCGGCGTCCGCTTCGACGACGCGATTTCGGGCATGTACGTGTACGGCAACCGTTTCGACAACGCCTCGCGCGGCTGTTTCGGCGGCGTGCAGGTTCACGGCGGCAAGGGGAACGTCATCGAGAACAACCTCTTCACCGGCTGCAACACGGCGTTGTCCGTCACGACGTGGAGCCGCGAAAACTGGCTCAACAAGTGGAACTTGGCGTACGAACGCGAGAAAGACGTGATGCCGCTCTCGGAGACGTGGCGGAAGGCGTACGGCGACGCCGTCCTGAAGTTGAAGGACGAACCCGCGCGGGAGACGATGCGGCGTAATGTCATCGTCGGCGGCGAAGGACTCGTCCGGTACAACGGTCCGTCGGATCGCGTCGAAGTCGTGCAGGACGGAAACGTGTGCCTGCCGGCGGGCGCCGACTGGACGGCCGTGAAGGACTTCGATCCCCTGCCGAGCGAAGATTCGCTGGGCGTCCGCAAGGAATGACCGGAATTGGGGGACGGCAATCGTTTGGTTTTGCTTGCCCGATGTAAATTGAGATTCATTTGCCGAATTTTTTCGGCGAATGATTGATGTAATCGCCGAAGGTGTGCTATAATACCTATCATGTATTTACATGAAAAAGAGGGATGGACTCGTTTCCGCATTGATTATGAGCGAGTATGTCCGTTGATTGCGGCAGTGCGGCATCATCAGGGCAGAGTTCTCGCTTTTTTTGCAGCTTCTGGGCTTGTTGCATCAAATAAGGCGCAGATAGAGGCGTTTGTAGAGGAAATTACGAAATCATCGGAGATAGAGGGCGCGATTTTCGATCCTGAGCATGTTCGTTCGTCCTTGTGCCGAAGGCTCGGACTTGACTTTGCAGACAACGGCAAGAGTGTTCCGCGTGATGTGGATGGCGCTGTGTCGGTGGTGCTTGATGCCGTGATGAAAGCAAAGGACGCCCTCACCGAGGAACGTCTCTTTGGCTGGCACGCGGCTTTGTTTCCGACGGGCTACAGCGGACTTTGCAAGATCGCGACGGGGAAATACCGCGACGGGGAGATGCAAGTCGTGTCCGGTGGCTTCGGACGGGAGAAGGTGCATTATCGTGCGCCGTCGCCATCGCTTGTGCCGGGATTGATGCGTGAGTTCCTCTCATGGTATGATGCGGAGGACAAGATGGATCTCTATGTGAAGGCCGCCGTGGCGCACGTGTGGTTCGTGATGATCCATCCCTTTGACGACGGAAACGGACGGCTTGCGCGGGCTCTCTCGGATATGCTGATTGCGCGGTGCGACGGTACTGGTGCCAAGTTCTACAGCGTTTCAAGCGCGATTCAGCAGGATCGAAAGCGCTATTATTCCCATTTGGAATCGCTCGGGCATTCCGATGGCGATCTGACGGAATGGATCGAATGGTTCGTTGGCCGCATTGACGAGGGGCTGACGGTCGCCGAACGCGCACTTGCGGCGACCTTGCGGAAATCAAGGTTCTGGGATGCTCATGCCGACGAGGAATTCAACGAGCGGCAAAGGAAGATGCTCAACCTGCTTTTCGACGGATTCGAAGGGAATCTCACATCGGGCAGGTGGGCGAAAATCTGCAAGGTCTCTTCCGATACGGCGCTCAATGACATCAGCGAATTGGTCGGACGCGGCATTTTGAAGCGGTCCTCTTCTGGCGGACGCAGCACGAATTATGTGCTGGAGGTGAGCATTTTACTGTGAATAGAGTGAAGTGGAAGAGTGAAGGGTGTGACAGATAAGGAGGCCGAAATGACATCGAAATGGTGGGTTGCGCCGGTGGTGAATCTGGTTGGCTCGGCCGTGTTCGGACTGATCATGATGTGCATGTTCTGCATGTGCGGTTACCTGATGTGTTCGAGGACGACGGCTGCCCTCGTGTTGCTGGTTTCGCTGGTGGTGCCGTTGGCGTTCGTTCTGACCTTGCGCATTACCTGGAAACTCTGGAAGGCCAAGGAGAAGGGACGCTTTGCCGTCGCCCTGATGTTGCTGGTGTTGGCGCTGTTCCCCGACTTCATGTATGCGACGGCGGCGTGTATGGTCGGAACAAAGGTCGTCGGCATCGGGAGGGAGTTCTTCGCCGACGGACTGGAGTTGCCTCCCGACGGGCAGTATGAGATGATGCCCTCTGTGGAATCGTGTACGAACCTCGTTGTGGCTGCGGACGGTTCGCAGACGAATGTCTGCGAGACTTCACTGACGGTGTACGCCTTCGGGCGCGAGCACCCCCGTTGCTTTGACGCTTGGATCAATCCGGGCGAGAGCGGCACGGTCATCCTGCGCGTGAA
>DCIH01000042.1:0-331 GCA_002317575.1 Verrucomicrobia bacterium UBA1731
CACCGCCTTCGGCCGCGCCGCCTTGCTCTTTGCGACCGTTTTCCGCGCTTTTCCCGCGCCGTATTTGCCGTTTTCCGTTCCCACGCCGCACAAGATACCACGCCCCGCAACGCATGGCAAGAAGAAATTTGATTTAATGCCGAGGAAATATAAATAAGGATGCCGCGATGGTTCTTGGTTGGCAATCTGTGATCGTGCGTTGCAGGTTCATCCAGAGAGCGGGTTCACAAAACCCTCAAACACCCACCAACCCAAGAACCCACCAACCCAAGCGCCCACCAACCCAAGCGCCCACCAACCCAAGCGCCCACCAACCCAAACACCCACCAAC
>DCIH01000042.1:432-4981 GCA_002317575.1 Verrucomicrobia bacterium UBA1731
CCACCAACCCATCAACCCAAACACCATGCCCAACCCCTAACCCTTGTGGAGCCGCGTCGGGTACAGTCCGGGTATAGCCCGCGCTTCCGGGCTGCCTTTTCTGCTATAATTCGCGGCATGAAGAATGTTCATTTTCTCGCCGTTTGCGCGGCGTTTGGTTGCGCAACCGTTTTCGCGGACGCACCGTTCGTGAAAACGCCGCCGTTTCTGCAGGACGCCGGTACGGACCATTTCGCCGTGGTGCTGGAGACGGCGGCGGAGGACAAGATGCTCGCGCTGGAAGTGTGCGAGACCGCGGGTGGCACATCTGCGCAGTTCGGGGCGAACTGCTCTACAGTGGGAAGCCGCGTTGTTCCGTATGCGTTCACGAAGTGTCCGTTCGCAGCGGATTCCTACAAAGCCGTGGCGACCGCGACCGACCTCAAGGAGGGCACGGCGTACGCCTGGCGCGTGATGCGCGGCGGCGCCGTCGTGGGCCAGGGCGCGTTCACCACCTGGCGCACGGCGGAGGACGACTTCAGTTGCGGCGTGTGGGGCGACTACCAGACGGGCCTCACGCCGAGCGACTGGGAGCTCGACAAGTACCGCGCGGGCGAAATGATGTTCCGCGACATGCTCGCGCGCAAGCTCGATTTCGGCGTCACCACGGGCGACATGGCCGACCGCGGCCTCTACCAGGAAGAGATGCGTCCGCTCATCCTCGATCGCACATGCGGCGTTTTGGGCGCGAAGATCCCGTTCTTCACGGCGTGGGGCAACCACGACACGCGCTTCCCGCAGAACCATTTCTTCCTGCACAATCCCAAGGGCGAAGGCGGATCGTTCGCGTTCTTCCGCAACGGCTGTCTCTTCATCTGCATGGACCATGCGGACATGGGAAACGACAAAGTGGACGGTTCGCTGGCGGTGCGCGCGTGGCTCGAAGGCGTCCTGAAAACGCCCGAAGCGCAGAAGGCGCGTTTCAAGTTCGCGTTCCAGCACGTGCCCGTGTACGTGGAGGAGTTTGGCAACTGCAGCCGCTGGGTGCTCGACCTGTACCTCAAATACGGCATCGACGCCGTGTTCTCCGGCGACCACCACGGCTACAACCGCATCGAACGCGGCGGCATTCTGCAGATCGTGAACGGGTGCTTCGGGTACTTCGGCAAGAAGGACGACTTCGTGAACTGGTACGGCGACGAGGTGAAGGTCGGCGGACACAAGGGGATGCCGAACGCGCCGAAGTGGCGTCGTCAGGCGCCGGGACGCCCCGGCGTGCTCGGCGAGCCGACCTCGGTTGGACAGGGGCTTTTCCCGGGGTACGGCGTTCTCGCCGTTCACGGCGACGAGGCGACATGGACGCAGCTCGTGTTCAACGCGGACGGTTCGTACGCGGGCGTCGCCGACAAGATCACGATCACATCACGGCGCGGACGGCCGCCGCGCGCCATACCGCCGCTCGGCATGGCCACGGAATATTTCTGCTTCAGCAAGCAGGACGATCCCAAAAGCGCGCTCAAGTTCACGCTCACGGGCAAGGGCGGCGCGCAGCTCGAGCTGATCGACTTCGGCGCGCGGGTGGTGGGCTTCCGCGTGCCGGACGGTAAGGGCGGATACGACGTGAAACGCGAAGCGCCCAAGACGTTCCGCGAGTGCCTGGACCGTTGGCCGGATTCGGAGAGCTTCTGCGGCGAAACATTCCACGACGGCGATGTGGTGGGCGTGCGGTTCTACCGCAAGAAGGAACTCGTAAAGACGGTCGAGCTGCTGCCTGACAACACCTGGCGTTGAAGCGTCCGTTGCGATTTTTTGTGTGTTTGTCATCCGTCTTTGCTATACTCATGCTAGGTTTTGGCTGTGTTTTGTTTTCAGAGGGGTGAATCATGTCATACCGTTCGTTGTTCGTTGCGCTTGCATTCGTCTTGTCCGCATCGTTCTCGTCCTTCGCGCAGAAGGCGTTGCCGCCGCCGGAGCCCGTGTTGCCGCCGCCCGTTTTCCGTCCGGCGCTGCAGCGCGCGGACGAGCAGCCGGTGAGCATTGAGACGAAGCGCGATATCGTCGCCGAGAACGGCCTCTACCGCCGCGTGGAAACGACGATCACGTTCACGAATCCGAACGGGCGCGTTTTCGAAGGCGAGCTCGAATTTCCGATTCCCGACGGCGCGACCGTGTGCGGCTACGCGCTGGAG
The DNA here is from genome assembly GCA_002317575.1 of Verrucomicrobia bacterium UBA1731. Lineage (GTDB taxonomy): Bacteria > Verrucomicrobiota > Kiritimatiellia > RFP12 > UBA1067 > UBA1731. Next base: position 2,601 of record DCIH01000042.1, read on the forward strand.
GTGAACGGCGTGATGACGCCCGGCGTCGTGTGCGAAAAGGAAAAGGCGCGCGTCGCGTTCGACAACGAAAAGCGCAAGGGCGTCGATCCCGGCATCGTCGAACATGTGAAGGGCAATCTCTGGAACACGCGCATCTATCCGCTGATGCCGAGGACGCCGCGCAAGGCGATGGTCGCGTATGTGGAGCCGCTCGACGGTCCCGCCGGCGCGACGGCGCTGGAGCGTGACGGCGACTACGTGTTCGTCGCCGAGCGCGGCGCGCAAGAGCCGGTCGGACAGAGCCGCTCGGACAACGCTCAGGCCGTGGGCGCGGCGGACAAGCTGCGCGCCGCGAAGACGGGCTGGATCTTGTGGGACGCGAGTTTGTCGCGCAAAGGTAAGACGGCGGCGGATCGCAATCTGCTCGAATGCCTGCCCTCGGAAGGCGACTGGACGCTCGTCGTTTTTCGCAATGTGCCGGAAGAACCGAAAAAGTTCACATCGCGCGCGGAACTCCTCAAGGCCGTGGACGCCGCGCCGTGCGACGGCGGCACGTCGTTCGGCGCGCTCGCGGCCGTGCTCCCGAAGGACGGCGCGAAGTTCCTTTTCTCGGATGAATGCGACACGCTTTCAGTGAAGGCGTCGGAGCTTGAGCTCGACCCCACGATCGTTTTCGCGTCGCGTCCCGCGGCGGCGAAACGCGCCATCTCGGTGAAACGCCTCGGCAAGGACGCGCCCGAATACGCCAAGGCGAAGGAAGGAAAACTGCTCGCCACGGCGTGGGCGGCGAACCGCATCGCCGATCTCTCCGCGCAGGCGGACGCGCGCAAGGAGGAGTTCATCGCGCTCGGGCGCCAGTACGGCGTGGCGAGTCCGGTCACATCCCTTATCGTTCTCGAGTCGCTCGCGCAGTATCTGGAGCACAAGATCGAGCCGCCGGCGAACAGTCCGTTCCACGCGGAGTGGGTTAAGTCCCGCGCCGCAGACGACGATGCCATCGCGCAGGCGCGCGCGGCGGCGGACCATAAGCAGCAGCTTTTGCATTATTGGGAGGAGCGCGTCAAATGGTGGAACGACCCCATTCCGCCGAAGCGCACGCCGTCCAGCGGATTGTTCGAGACGAGTGCGGCATCAGAAGGGGGCCACGCCGCTCTGCGGCGTGGCAGCCGAGACAATGACGGTGCCGCCCGCATGACTGGTGACGTCGCGGAGCGACGTCACCCCCTTGTGGAGGCTTCCGCTTCGCGCGAAGCGACGGCGCTTTCCGCGGTAACGCCGCGCGGTCCCGCCGCCACGGTGACGATCGCCGCGTGGGATCCGAAGATGCCGTATCTGGACGCGCTCAACCGCGCCGACGACGCGTACGCCGAGTATCTGCGCCAGCGGGATATACACGGCACATCGCCAGCGTTCTACCTCGATTGCGCGGGCTGGTTCTTCAAGAAGGACATGCGCGCGATCGCGCTGCGCGTCATATCCAATCTCGCGGAAATGAAGCTCGAGGATGTGGGCCTGTGGCGCACGATGGGCTGGCGTTTGCGCGAAGCGGCGGCGTACGACGAGGCGATCGTGGCGTTTCGCCACGTGCTGGCGCAGCGCGGCGAGGAGCCGCAGAGCCGGCGCGACCTCGCGCTCGTGTTGACGGAAAGCGGCAAGGCGAAGCTCGACAAGACGCTGCTCGCGGAAGCGGCGCTTCTCCTGAACGACGCCGCGTTCAAGCCGTCTTCGCGCCAGTCGGGCCGTCGCGGAAACGATTTCCAGACGAGCGTTCTCGCGCTGGAGGAACTGAACGGGCTCTTCGCGTGGTGCGCGGCGCATGAGAAGGATGTGGGCGCGTTCACGCCCGTGACGCTCGAGCCGGCGTTCCGCCGCGACTTGCCGCTCGATTTGCGCATCGTGATGTCTTGGGATGTGGATGAAACGGACATCGACCTGCATGTGCTGGAGCCGGGCGGCGAGGAGGCGTACTACAGCCATCGCCGCACGAGCACGGGCGGGTTCGTGTCCGAGGACGTCACCACGGGGTACGGTCCCGAGGAATACCTCAAGAAGAAGGCCGAGAAGGGCACATACAAGGTGCTCTCGAACTACTACGCGTCGCACCAGCAGAAGATGTACGGCGCGGCGGTGGTGACGGCTACGGTGTATACGGGCTGGGGCACGAAGGACGAGAAGCGCCAGGTGCTATCGTTCCGTCTGGACAAGGCGAAAGACAAGCACAACATCGGCGAGGTGAGGATTGATTAACTTCGTTCCTTTTCCGTGGCGAACAGGCTGAAAACGTGGTAAAATGGCGAACTTATGGACAAATTAGCGATTGGTCTCAACAAAACGTTGGGCAAGGCGGCCGAATTTCTTTCGGCCGAGGGCAAGCGTCTGTACTTCCCCTACGGCGGCATTCT
>DCIH01000042.1:4992-12698 GCA_002317575.1 Verrucomicrobia bacterium UBA1731
TTCTCGGCCAAGGCGCCGAGGCCAAAAAGTGTGCGCTGAATGCAACAATCGGCATGGCGTTCGAAGAGGACGGCTCGCCGCTCGTCATGAAATGTTTCGCCGACAAGGTGAACCTCGACAAGAAGGCGTTCCTCTACGCCGGTAGCTTCGGCGTTCCCGCGCTGCGCGAGACATGGAAGGCGCTCCAGCTCAAGAAGAACCCCTCGCTCAAGGGCGTTCCGTACTCCCTGCCCGTGGTGACGAACGCGCTCACGCATGGTTTGCGCATCTGCGCGGAGCTCTTCGCCGGTCCGGCGGACAAGGTGCTCGCTCCCGATCTGTTCTGGGACAACTACGCGCTCATCTTTCAGGAGGCGGTCGGATCCAAGCTCGAAACCTTCAACACCTTCAAGAACGGCGCGTTCGACGCGGCCGCGCTGAAGAAAGCACTGCTGGGCGCGGGCAAGAAGAAGATCCTCATCCTCAACTTCCCGAACAACCCCACGGGCTACACGGCCACGCTGGAGGACGCGAAGAAGATCGTCGCGGCGGTGAAGGCCGCGGCGGCGGCGGGCAAGAAGGTCGTGGTCGTTCTGGACGACGCGTACTTCGGGCTCGTGTACGAAAAGGGCATCCACGAGGAATCGCTTTTCGCGGAGTTCGCGACGCTGCACGAAAATGTGCTCGCGGTGAAGCTCGACGGCACCACCAAGGAGGATTACGTGTGGGGCCTGCGCGTCGGATTCATCGCGTTCGCGTTCAAGGGCGCGACGGCCGAGCAGCTCAAGGCGCTCGAGGCGAAGGCCGCGGGCGATGTGCGCAGCGCGGTGTCGAACATCACCTCGATCGGCCAGCAGATGGCCGTGGCGGCGCTGGCGGATCCCGGCTACGCGAAGCAGAAGCGCGAGAAGTACGCGGTGCTCAAGAAGCGCTACGAGACGATCCGCGCGATCTTCAAGAAGCATCCCGAGTACGCCGAATCGTTCGAGGCGATGCCGTTCAACTCCGGCTATTTCATGTGCGTGAAGCCGAAGGGCGTGGACGCCGAAACGCTGCGCAAGCATCTGATCGCGAAGCATTCGGTGGGCACGATCGTCCTGTCGGGACTGATCCGCCTGGCGTTCTCCACGATCCCGCGCGCGAAGCTTGCGGGTCTTTTCGCCGCCGTCGACGCGGCGGTGCGCGAACTGAAGGGTTGATTTGGCGAGGGACTGCACAGTTCTGGGCGTCGAAGGCGACGCGTTGCGGGCGTTTTCCGCGGGTGGCAGGCGCGAGTCCTGGCCGCTTGCGCGCGCCGTCGACGCGTTCGCCGAGCCGTCTGCTGACGACGACATGCCGCCGGCGGAGGACGCATCCGAAGCGGCGGAAGACGCGCCCGAATCCGAGACATATTCGCTCGCGGAGGCGTTTCGCGCGGCGGGCCGGAAATTCGGCGTGCGCGAGGTCGTGCTCTCGCTGCCGCTTTCGCGGTTGCTGGTGAAGATCGTCCGCGTGCCCGTTGAAAAGCAGGAAGACGTGGCGGCGGAAGCCGGTACGGCGTTGGACAAGGTTTCCCCGTTCCCGGACGAAGAACTGATGGTAGGGTCCGAAACGGTGCTCGAAACCGAGCGCGAGATCGTGACGCTGGTGGCGGCGCTGCCGGAGGCGACGAGCGCGGAAATCGGCGATGCGCTCGAGGCGGCGAAGCTGCGCGTGACGCGCACGGACGCGACGGCGCTCGGCTGGTTGCGGTCGCTCTGGCCCCGGCTGGCGCGCGAAGGCGCGCCGCGGCGGCAGGTTGCGCTGATGGACCTGGACGACGGCTGGGACGTGGTGGTGGTGGACGGCGGCGCGCCGTCCGTGGTGCGCGGCCTGGGGACGGTGGCGTCGGCTGCGGATCTCGTCCGCGAAACGACGCTCACGCTGTTGCAGGCGCCGTTCGGCGCCGAGGTGGGCGAGGTGGTGGTGTTCTCCCGCGCGCCGCTGGCGGCGGACGTGGCGGAGCGGCTGGCGGCGTTCGGTCCGCTGCGCGTGGAGAAGGTCGAAGACGATTTCGGCGGCGTGGAAGGCGTCGCGTGGCGCACGGACGAAGGCGCGTCCTTCGATGTCACGCCCGAGGCGTGGTCGCAGGCGCTCGCGGAAACGCGTTTCAAGCGCAAGCTCGTGGGCTGGGTGGCGGCGTCCGTCGCCGTGTGGCTGGGCGTCATGGGCGTTCTGTTCGGCGTGCCGTTCGCCTACGACCAGATGACGGCGCGCGAAAAGCAGCTTTCGAAGAAACACGAAAAGGCCTATCGCGAAGTCAAGGGCATGCGCGAGCGCGTGAAGCTCGTGCAGCGCTATTCGGATCACGCGCACGGCGCGCTGGAGATGCTGCGCCTGGTCTCCGAGCGGTTGCCGGAAGGCGTCACGCTCACGAGTTTCCGCTATGTGCGCGAAGACAAGCTCGACGTCTCCGGCGAAGCGGAAGATGCTCAGGCCGTGTACACGTTCAAAAACGCCCTGTCCGACGCGGGCGTTTTCGCGTATGTCGATTTGCAGGGGATCTCGGCGCGCGGCGCCGTCGTGAAGTTCAGTGTTTTCGCTTCCTTCACCGAGAAGGAGGAGAAGAAATGAACAGACTCGGATTGCGCGATCAGGCCGTTCTGGCCGCATTTGGCGTGCTGCTTCTGTACGGCCTCGCGGCGTTTCTGTGGTTCGGTTCGCAGGAACAGGCCTGGCGCAAGGCGGAAAAGCGCCACAAGGCGGCGCTGGAACAGCGCGTGGCCGAGGACAAACTCATCCGCGAGCGCGCAAAATGGTATTCGGCGTACGAAGCCGAGCGCGAGAAGATGCCGCAGTTCTCGTCCGAAAACAGGAACGTGGACACGCACTGGCTCGGCGTCGTGGGGGGGCTCGCCGCCACCAATCATGTCACGCTTCAGAACCAGCAGGCGAAAGCCGAGGAGCAGGCCGGCGACGTATCCGTGCTGCCGGTGGATGTCCGAAACGCCGAAGCGTCGCTCAAGTCGCTCGTCCATTTCCTGTACGACCTGCAGTCGGCGCCGAACACGATGATGGACGTGAGCTCGCTCGATGTGAAGCCGAACAACCAGCAGAAGGGTTATCTGCGGGTCAATTTCACCGTTGGTTGCGCGTACATGAGGGGCGAGTGAGTTGGAAGTCTGAAGGGTCGCTTTGGAAGGGAATCCGATGAAAATGAAAGTGCATTTGCTACTTCTGACGGCGGTGATGACGGCGGGGGCGTTCGCGCAGCTTCGCAGTCCGCTACTGAACAACAACCGTCCCATGCCCGGTCGCCCCAATGTGCCGGGGCGCGCGGGCGCCCAGCAGGCGCAGGCGTCTGCCGCGCCCAAGCCCGTGAGCGAGCTGATGACGAAGTCCACCAACGGCACATGCCGGCTGAACATGATGGACGCGGAGGTTTCGGACGTGCTCAATGTGTACAGCGAGGAAACGGGCAAGACGATCCTTTCGGCGCCGGACCTGCCCAAGGCCAAGATCACGCTCATGAGTCGCGACGACCTCGGCAAGGACGACTTCCTCCTGGCACTCGAGACGGTGCTCGTGATGAACGGCGTGATGCTCGACCCCTACGGCGAGAAGTTCGTGCGCGCGATTCCCGTGAAGGCCGGGCGGCAGAACGGCATTCCGCTCGTGATCGGCGGCGTCACCAACTCCCTGCCGGACGACGGCACCGTGGTGAGCTACATGATCAAGCTCAAGAACATCGACACCCAGGAGGCGCAGAAGGCGCTGGAGGGTTTCAAGAAGCCCGAGGGCCTCTTCCAGGTGTTCGAGCGGACGAACTCGATTCTCGTCACCGACACGCGGCAGAACGTGAACCGCATGCTCGCGATCCTGCGCGAGATCGACGTGGACACGCCCGTTAACGAAAACGTGTTCTACTACCAGGTCAAGTACGCGCTCGCGAACGACATCAAGTCGGCGCTCGAGACGATCGTGACGGAGTCGCAGAAGGACGCGAAAGGCCAGCAGACGGCAGGCCCGAAATTGAGCGGTTCGCCCGGCTTCAGCCGCGGCAACACCGCGACGAACGGGCGGACGACGCTGTTCAACATGAACAACCGACCCGGTCAGCAGCAACCCCAGCAGACGGCGGCGAACGAGACGATGACGGCCTCCATTTCCGACGCCGACCGCGGCATGATCCGCGGCAAGGTGCTGATCCTCGCCGACGAACGCTCCAACAAGCTCATCATCATCACCTCGAAGCCCAACTACGACTTCTTCGTGAAGGTGATCGAGACCCTGGACGTGGAAACGACGCCCGACGTCATGGTGGAGGTGATCCGCCTCAAGTACGCCGATGCCGAAGACGTGTCGGGCATGCTCAACGACCTCATCGGAAACTCCGCGAGTTCCTCGCAGAAGAACAGCCAGAACCCCGTATCCTCGTCGGCCCCCGCGAGCGGCAGTTTGACGCGCCCCGCCACGACGACGGCGAAGGCGAAGGCGCCCGCGAACAGCAATCCCGGCTCCAAGGTGGGCGAACTCAACAAGGACAACGTGAAGGTCCTCGCCGACAAGCGCATCAACGGCCTCGTGGTGATGGCCCGCAAGCAGGACATGCCCACGGTGAAGGCGATCATCAACGCCATGGATGTGAAGCTCTCGCAGGTGCTCATCGAAACATGCATCATCGAAGTGACGCTCGGCGACGACATCAGCACCGGTATCGACTGGGTTCAGCGCGGCTGGAATCAAGACGGCACGCAACGCGACGGCATGGTCAACCACAACAACTACATGTTGGGCGGCGGCGGCGGACAGACGGCTGCGTCCGCCATGCTGGGGACGATGATGTCGGTGGGTTCAAACGTCGTGTCGTCGGCTTCGTGGGGCGGCGCCAATCCCATCGGCGGCGGCGTGAACTATCTGATCAAGTCCGACAAGCTTAACCTTGCCGCCGTCGTGCAGGCATCCAAAACGGATAGCCGTTCGAAATACATCGCTTCGCCGGTGATCATGACGGTCGACAACAAGGAAGCGACCGTGGAGGCCACCGAATCGCGCAAGTTCTACAGCGGTTCGACCTCGACATCTTCCTATGGCAGCAACCCCACCACCACATACAATTACAGCGACAAGGACATCGGCATCAAAATCAAGGTGACGCCCAAGATCAATCCGAACGGCACGGTGATGCTCACGGTGGAGGAGGAGTACTCCCAGCTTGGCGGCGGCCAGTCCGTGCTCGTGAGCGGCCAGAACGGTTCGCCGAACAAGGAAAACATCGACACGGCGCTTTCGCGCAAGATGGCTGCGGACGTGCTGCTGGACAACATGCAGACCGTCGTGCTCGGCGGCCTGACGGAGACGTACACATCCGAGAACGAGACGGGTGTTCCGATTCTGAAGGACATTCCGTGGATCGGGAAGTGGCTGTTCGGCAGCGTGACCCAAAAGGAATCCCGCAAGGAACTTCTCGTGTTCATGACGCCGTACGTGCTTTCCGACGGCGACGAAGCGGAAATCGAGGCGATGCGGCGCAAGAAAGCGCTCAGCGATTCGCGGCCTTGGGACGATCACGGCTGGTCCCAGAGCAAACTCGCCGATCCCGTCTCCAAGAAGGAACAGCTGCGTCGTCAGAAGGACGAATGGAAGAACGCCGATGCGGAACTCGTGACGAAACTCGCCATCGAAAAGGCGAAGCTCGACCGCGCGAAGGAGCTGCGCAAGCTCACGAAGGAAGAGGAGAAGACCTGGGTGGCGCTCAAGAAGGCGATTGAGGAAGAGGAGAAGAAGGCGCGTGAGGCTGAAGAATCCATGCTCGACCACGCCGCGCTGGACGAGTTCCGCCAGAAGAAGCTGTCCGAAGCGGAGCGCGACATCAAGGCGTCCGAGGAGAAGATCAAGGACGGGAACGAGCCGGCGCCTGATATCAACGCGCTTCTGATCAAGGACGACGAGGCGAAGAAATGAAGGTCTTCTCCGTCGTCGTGGTCCTGCTCGTCGCCGTGGCCGGCGGCGCGTGGCATCTGTTGCTCGAAAAGGAGAAGACGAAGCAGCAGGAGATCGCCGTGCGCAAGCAGGAATCCCGCGAGGCGCAGGCGAAGCACGAGGCGAAGGCCGCCGAGTCGCTCAAGGGCGTGTTCACGGCGAGCAACAGGATCGTGCAGGCCTGGGTCGAGAAGGCGAAGGCCGAGGCGGACGCCAAGGCCGCCGAGGCGTTGGAGGCGGAATCCAAGCAGAAACTGGCGGAGGCGGAAAAGGCAAAGGCCGTCGCCGACGCGGACGCGCGCGATCTGGCCGCCGCCACGGCGGAGGAAAACCGAAAGGCGGCGGAGTCGTTGCGGGAGGCGGAAACGGCGAAGCGCGACGCGGCCCAGGCCGCGCTTCGGTTCGTCGAGACCACGAACGCCACGCGCATGGCGGAGCTGGCGCAGGCGGAGCGCGCGAACGAGCGGCTGGCGCTGGAGGCCAGGAACCGCGAACTGGCCGTGAAGCAGATGGAGCTTCTGAAGGCCGATTACGAGCGGCGCATCGCGGACATCGCCGAGTTGCAGGAATTGCTGCGGCAACGCGAGGAGGAGACGCGTCCCGAGATGACCGTCGCCGATTTGGCGACCACGGACGACGAGATGCCGGAGATCCTCGGTACGGTGATCACGAACAAGCCGCCCGTCGAGCCCGCGACGCTTTCCGGCGCGAACGCGTTGCTGGCGTCCGCGCAGGCGCGTCGCGTCGGCACGGTGTCGAATTTGGTGACGCGCGCAAGAAACCAGGTCACGGAAAAACTGGAGTCCTTGGCATGCGAAGCCGCCAAGGCGGGCGACGAGGCGCGCGCGGCGTATTATCTTCGTCAGCTGAAGATCCTGTATCCCGATTACGATCCGAGGAAGAGCGAAGCGCCTCGGCCGCAGTTCGGGACGAACTGCTCTACGGAGGAGGAGAAGAAATGAAAGTTCTGGGCGTCATTCCGTCCCGGTACGGTTCGAGTCGTTTTCCGGGCAAACCCCTGGCGATGCTCGCGGGCAAGCCGCTCGTCGCGTGGGTCGTGGAGGCCGTGAAGAAGGCGAAGTCGCTGGACGACGTGATCGTCGCCACGGACGACGAGCGCATCAAGGCGGCGGTCGAAGAATGGGGCGGCAAGGCGGTGATGACGCCGAGCGAACTCCCGAGCGGAACGGATCGCATCGCCTGCGCCGCGGGCGCTTTCGCGGACGACGACGTACTCGTGAACATCCAAGGCGACGAGCCGCTCATCGACCCCGCGCTCATCGACGCCTTGGTCGCGCGCATGCGCGAAGCGGGCGGCAAATGGGACATGGCCACGGCGGTGACGCCGATCAAGAAGCCGGAGGACCTCGCCGCGAAGACGGTCGTGAAGGTGGTGCTGGACCGCGACGACGGCGCGCTCTATTTCTCGCGACTCCCGATCCCGTGCGACCGCGACCACGAGCCCGATCTCGCGAGCGGTCTCTATGTGCGCCATCTGGGCATCTATGCGTACCGCGGCGCGTTCCTGCGCAGGTTTGTCGCGGAAAAGCCCTGCGCGCTGGAGCAGACGGAGAAGCTCGAGCAGCTGCGCGCGCTGTGGATGGGCGGTAAGATCGCCGTCATTCGCACCGCGGACGAAGGCGTCGGCGTGGATACGCCGGAAGACGCCGTCCGCGTGGCGAAGATTTTGGAATCGAAGAACAGGTAACTGGAAATGGAAGAAATACGCGTTCGTTTCGCCCCGTCCCCGACGGGAAAAGTGCACATCGGCAACATCCGCGCGGCCA
>DCIH01000042.1:12714-13283 GCA_002317575.1 Verrucomicrobia bacterium UBA1731
CCATCTACAACTGGCTCTACGCGCGCCACGTGGGCGGTAAGTTCCTGCTGCGCGTGGAGGACACGGATCTCGAGCGCTCCACGCCCGAAGCCATTCAGACGCTCCTCGAATGCATGCAGTGGCTGGGTCTCGACTACGACGAGCCCACGTTCTACCAGACGAAGAACGTGAAGCGCCACATGGAATGCGTGGAGAAGCTGCTCAAGGACGGCCGCGCCTACGAATGCGAGAAGACGTCCAAGGACGGCAAGACCGGCAAGGTGATCATGTTCCGCATGCCCAAGGAGGGCGTGATCGAATTCGACGACCTCGTCAAAGGCCACATGGCGAAGAAGGCGGAGGACACGCAGGACTTCGCGATCGTCCGCAGCGACGGTTCGCCCATCTTCCACATCGCGAATGTGGTGGACGACATCGACCAGGGCGTCACGCACGTGATCCGCGGCGATGACCACGTGGAGAACACATTTAAGCACATCGAGCTTTTCAAGGCGCTTGGCGCGAAGCCGCCGAAGTACGGGCATCTATCGATGATCGTGAACGCGCAGGGCAAGCCCTATTCGAAGCGC
>DCIH01000042.1:13297-30250 GCA_002317575.1 Verrucomicrobia bacterium UBA1731
GACGGCGCGGCGTTCGTGGGCGAGTTCCGCGAGCAGGGGTATCTGCCTGAGGCGCTCTTTAACTATCTGCTGCTCCTCGGCTGGAATCCGGGCGACGAACGTGAAGTGCTCACGCGCGAGGAAATGGTGAAGCTCTTCACGCTCGAGGCGGTGCATGTCACGGCGGCGCGCTTCGACATCAAGAAGCTCCAGTGGATGAACGGCGAGTATGTGAAGCGCCTGCCGCGCGAAACATTCAAGCAGGAGCTCGTCGAGCGCATCCAGCAGGGCGGCTACGCGATCCCCGCGGACTTCAACCTCGACCTGCTCGCGGACCAGCTGCAGATCCGCACGAAGTTCCTCACGGACATTCCCGGCAACTGCGGCTATTTCTTCACGGACGATTTCCCCATGGACGAAAAGGCCGTGGAGAAGCGCCTCAGGAAGGAAGGCGTCAAGGAGACGCTGGAGGACCTCGCCAACCGCTTTGAGAAGCTTGAGCCGTTCACGACGGCCGCGGGCGAGGCGATGGTGAAGGAGCTTTCGCAGGGCAACGGCATGGGGCCGTGGGTGCATCCGATCCGTGTGGCCGTCTCCGGCCGCATGGAAGGCCCCGGGCTCTTCGAGATGCTCGAGTTGCTCGGCCGCGAGAAGACGGTCGCCCGTCTCCGCAAGGCCGCTGCGATGCTGTGATGACATACGCGCTGTCAACGAACTGGAACAACGGGCGTCTCGAGGACGGTGCGGCCATCGCCGACGAGGCGCTTGAACTCGGTTTCGATTCGCTGGAGCTCGGTTTCCGCACGACGCCCGAACAGCTGGACGGTTTTCGGCGGCGTCTGGACCAAATACCCGTGACGAGCGTGCACGCGTACTGTCCCGTGCCGCCGGGGGCGCCCTCGGGTCATCCCGAATTGTACCAGCTCGCGTCCGTCGATCCGGATCAGCGCGCGCTTGCGCGCCTGTATTTGAAGAAGACATTCGCGCTCGCCGCGGAACTGGGCGCGCGCGCGGTGGTGTTTCACGCGGGCTCCAGGCCGAAGCCGTATCCGTGGCCGTTTCGGCGCTGGACGCCGGACACGGACGAATTTTTCCGCGCCGAGTTCGAGAAGCTCGCGCCCGAGTTGGAGAAGCTCAACCTTGTGCTGTGTCTTGAAAATCTGCCGCGTCCGAACGCCTATCCGAACGCGGACGAGGTGGAGTCGCTGATGAAGGATTTCGCGGGTGCGCCGTTGAAGCTGTGGTTCGATACGGGCCATGCGCGCGTGCGGGAGACGAACGGCTGGTCCGCGCCGGCGACGGATATCGCGCAGCGCTTGGACGAATTCGTCTACGGCATGCATTTGAACGACGTCGAAGACATGCACGACGACCATTTCGCGCCCGGCGACGGAAAGGTCGATTTCGCGGCGCTCAAGCCGCTCGCGGAGAAGGTGGCGCTGCGCGTCTTCGAACCCCGCGAGGGCGTAACGCGCGAGCAGCTCGTGGCGGGCGTCGCGCGCATCCGCGAAATGTGGGGCTGAAGGTTGGAGGCCGCTGGGCGGTCCGTGCGGGGCATCTTGAAGCGGCGAGGGCGCCGCTTCTCCTGTGCGGGACCGCGTGCCCCGCCACACCTAGCGTGTCATTTGCATCACGCCCCCAAACGTGTTAGAATTTTCCGCATTATCTCTTCCAACCCTTCAACTTTCAACTAACACAAAGGAACGGACATGAAGAATCTTGCTCTCACTGCGTTCGCGGCCGCCGCTTTGGCCGGCTGCACTTGCACGCCCTGCGGTACATGCGAAACCAAATGCGACAACTGCACCTGCGCGGCGCAGCCCGCGTGCTGCGGCGGCGTGTACGGCAACTGGAGCGCGAAGCTCCCGTACGACACGATGTTCGCCGGCAGCTTCATCTTCTCGAAGGACGAGAAGGGCGCGCCCAAGGCGTTCGTGCTGTGGCGCTGGGGTTCGCCCGAGTGGGTCACGAACCTGAAGATCGACGGCAATTCGTTCTCCTTCGACCATCCGTACGGTCTGCACTACCGCGGCAAGGTGTGCGGCGACAAGCTCGAGGGCGAGCTCCAGGAGTTCGACACGCGCAACGGCAAGGCCACGAGCGACTGGAAGAAGTTCACCGGCTGGCGCAACAAACCCGCCCCGAAGGCGAACACGGCGGACGCGAAGTTCGGCGCGCCGATCGACCTCCTCAAGGACGGTCTCGACGGCTGGAAGACGATGGATCCGAAGGCGAAGTTCGGCTGGTCGTTCAAGGACGGCGTCCTTTCCAACAAGCTCGGCCTCAACGCCGAAGGCAAGTGGGCGGGCGGCGGCTGCAACCTCATGAGCAAGCGCGCCGATTTCAAGGACTTTAACCTCGAGTACGACGTGAGCGTGCCGAAGGATTCCAACTCGGGCGTGTATCTGCGCGGCCGCTATGAGATTCAGGTCATCGATAGCTACGGCAAGAAGGTCGACCGCCACAACATGGCCGCCTACTACGGCCGCGTGACGCCCCTGGTCGCCGCCGAGAAGAAGCCGGGCGAGTGGCAGCACGTGTCGGTGACGCTCTACAAGCGCCATCTCACGGTTGTCCTCAACGGCCAGAAGATCATCGACAACGCCGTCGTCGAAGGTGTCACGGGCGGCGCGATCGACGCCGACATCGAGGCCGCCGGCCCCCTTTATCTCCAGGGTGACCATTCCGATGCCGACTTCAAGAACATGATTCTCCGTCCCGTCGTGGAGTGATTTTGGGCGAAGTGGTCATACTGGCGGCGGGGGATTTTCCCCGCCGCGGCGGCGATGCGCGGCGGCTTCTCGAAACCGCCGCGCGCGTCGTTTGTTGTGACGGCGCGGCGGACGCGTTCCGCCGCCGGCTGGGGCGCGACCCGGACGCGGTGGTGGGCGACGGTGATTCGCTGAAAGGGCGTTTTCCGTGCGTCGAGCGCGTCGCGGAGCAGGAAACGAACGACCTCGAGAAGGCGGTGCGGTACTGCCGTGCGCGCGGCTGGAAGAATCCGATCGTGGTGGGCGCGACGGGAAAGCGCGAGGACCACACGCTCGGCAATGTATTCCGCACGCTCGATCTGGGCGTGGAGATCGTCACGGACTTCGGCCGGTTCACGCCGTTTTGCGGAACGAAGTGCTTCCACACGCGGAAGGGACAGGCGGTCTCCGTCTTCGCGCCGGATCCGGAAACGCAAATGACGTCCAAAGGCCTCGAATGGCCGCTGGACGGCGTACGGTTCAAGAATCTTCATTGTGCCACGCTCAATCGCGCGACGGGCGCGCGCGTGACGCTCACGAGCACGCGGCGCGCGCTCGTGTTCGTTCAACAGTGACTTATGGTATAATTTTCGTTCTTGTTTAAACCGTGAACGGTTGCGGGTTTTCGCGCATTTGCTCTTGTGTGGGGCAATGGTTTCGCGAATTGCCGCAAACGCCCTCGAAAAGAACGAAATATGCCATTTTTTGCACCTTGGATGTTGTTGGGGTTGATCGCCGCCGCGGCGCCGATCATTCTCCATTTGCTGCGCAAGCGCACCGCCCGGCGCATGGTGTGGGGCGCTTGGATGTTTCTGATGGCGTCGATGCGCCTGCGCCGCCGCCGCGTGATGATCGAGGATGTCATCCTTCTCGTCGTGCGCACGCTCATCCTCGCGCTCGCCGCGCTCGCGTTCGCGCGTCCGTTCCTGCCGGAAATGCACCTCTTCGGCAACCGCGGCATGGACAAGGACGTGGTGATCGTCCTGGACCGCTCCGCGTCCATGAACCTGTACCGTCCCGACGGCCGCCGCGCGTTCGACGTGGCGCTCGAGGAGGCGCGCGAGCTCATCAAGCTTTCCCCGCACGGCACGGCGTTCGGTCTCGTCTTGGGCGACGGCACGCCGCAGATCCTCACCTCCGCGCCGTTCTCCACCAAGCGCGAAGTGCTCGACCTCCTGGACGATCTGAAGGCGGGCTCCGGCACGATGGACGTGCCGCGCACGCTCGCGGCGGCGGGCGAAGTGCTCGCAGGCGGCAACAACCCCGGCAAGGAAGTCGTCATCTTCGGCGACGGCCAGGGCTACGGCTGGAAGGCCGCCGACGAGCGCGAATGGCGCCAGGTCGCGAACGTCTACTCCCGCTTCCGCACGCGCCCGCCCGTGGTGTGGCGCGTCCTGGACCGTCCCGCCAAGGTGAAGAACGTCGCGATCGAATCGGTGCAGCCCTCGCGCCGCATCATCGGCACGGACCGTCCCGCCACGTTCACGGTCACCGTGCTCAACGCCGGCACGGAGGCGGTATCCCCCGGCGACCTCACGATTTCGGTGGACGGCGGCGAAGCGTTCAAAACGCCCCTCGGCCAGATCCTGCCCGGGCTTTCGCGCACGGTCAACTATCCCTGCGAGTTCAAGACGAACGGCCACCACGACGTGGTGACATCCATCGCGCTCGAGGACGACATCGCCTGCGACAACGTGGTGTCCAACCCCGTGGAGGTGATCGACGAACTCAAGGTGCTGCTCGTCAACGGCAACCCCGCGGCCGAAAAGTACGAGCGCCCCACGGCGTTCCTCGAGGCGGCGCTCCGTCCCGAAGTGAAGGGCACCAACTACGTCTTCCTCGTGAAGCCCCAGACGGTCCGCGCGGGCGACCTGGAGACGACGAACGTGTTCGGCGGCGTGGCGGTGACCGTGCTGTGCGACGTGCCGATGCTGAACCCCAAGGCGGCCACGAACCTCGCGAACTGGGTCGCGGGCGGCGGCGGACTGCTGGTGATGCCCGGCGAAAAGGCGCAGCTCGGCTTCTACACCAACTGGCAGACGCGCACGGGCGGCAAAGTGCTGTCGCGCTGCTGGACGAACTTCAACCCGAAGTGCGAAAACCTGCTGCTCGAAAAGGCGCCCGTCCTGGGGCGCGTCGAATTCGACGAAGGATCGCTCACCAACGACGTCGACGTCACGCGCCGCTTCAGCGACGACACGGCCGCCTTCGTGGCGGGCAAGTACGGCAAGGGCCTCGTCGGCATCTCCGCCGTGCCGTTCGACATGGCGTGGACCACGCTCCCGGCGCGTCCGCAGTTCGTGCCGATGGCCCACGAGATCGTCTACGCGCTCACGGCCACCAACTCCGTGACGAACCTCGAGGACACCCGCTGGCGCGCCCGCGAAGGCAACCTCGAGCCGCTCACCGACGAACAGGCGGACCAGCTGCGCGTGCACGTCGATCTGATGCTCGCGCGCCTCAAGGACGACGCGCTCGCCGCCGTGGTGGGCCGCAGCTTCGGCGTCGAGATCTGGCGTCCGTTCGCGCTGATCGCGCTCTTCCTCGCGTTCTTCGAAATCTGGTTCCGCCGCAAGGTGGACGCGGAGCGCGGCACCACGCGCGCGCGTTCGGCGTTCCGCACGTTCCTGCGCGCCGCGGGCATCCTCGCGCTCGTGTGGATGCAGTTCCACCTCGTGTGGGTGCACGACGTCACGCGCGCGGTGCACCGCCGCGTCGCCGTGTTCACCGACCGGTCGCTGTCGATGTGCCGCCACGATCTCGACGAGCACGGTGAGACGAACAAGACGACGCGCCTCGACCTGGCCACCAATGTGGCCGCCCGGATCGAGAAGAAGCTGGCGGACAAGTACGACGTGGAGCCCTGGACCTTCGGCGGCGAAACGACGGACTTCGCGCAGGCGCTCGAATACGCGATGGAGCGCATCCCCGCGGAGGAGCTCGCGGGCGCGGTGTTCGTCACCGACGGCCGCCGCACCGGCGGGGCGGGACCCGAAGCGGCCGCCCGGCGCTTCGCGCACGTCGGCGCGCGCATTTCCTCGGTGGTGATCGGCAGCGTCTCGAACCGTCCCGATGTCGCGATCGCGGACGTGCGCTGCCCCTCGAGCGTGTTCCTCGGCGACAAGGTGCGCGCGGGCGTGACGATCCGCGCGGACCGCATGGCCAAGAAGAAGATCACGGTGAAGTTCTTCAACGGCGACAAGGAACTCGACGCGCGCGAATTCGAGATCGACAAGGACGCGTGGACGAAGGACGTCCGCTTCATGGACGACCCCGAAGAGCGCGGCCTCAAGCACTACCGCGTGGCGGTGGAAACGCCGGACGACGATGTGGAGGCCGCGAACGACGAATGGCCGATCGACGTGTCCGTCTCCGACGACCGCACCAACGTGCTCGTTGCGGACCGCCGTCCGCGCTGGGAGTTCCGCTATCTGCGCAACCTCTTCTACGGCCGCGACAAATCCGTGCACCTGCAGTACTTCCTCACCGAGCCGGATCTCCTGTCGGGCCAGACGCAGAAGGACCCGCCGCCGGCGGACGCGACGCGCGAATTCGGCGACGCCGAAGCGGGCGCGCTGCCGCGGACGCGCAACGACTGGCGCAAGTTCGACGTGCTCATCCTCGGCGACCTGCCGCCCGAAACGCTCACGCCCGAGGTGGTGGAGGAGATCCGCTACTGCGTGGAGGAGCGCGGCGCGATGGCCGTGTTCATCGCCGGCCCCAGGAACCTGCCCGCGGCGTACGCGGCGGCGCAGTCGAAGCTCCTCGATCTGCTGCCCGTGTCGATCACGAACGCCGAAGGCGCGGTGGATCTCGACTGGTCCGTCGAACCGTTCAAGTTCGCGCTTTCGCCCTCCGGCCGCGCGCACGGCATGATGGAGCTTTCCGATTCGCAGGCCGAAAGCGAGCAGATCTGGTCCGGCCTGCCCGACTGGAGCTCGCGCCTTACGGGCGCCACGGTGAAGCCGGGCGCGGAAGTGTTCGCCTTCGCGGGCGACTCCACCGCGCTCAAGGCGCCGCTCGTGATCGCCCAGCACAAGGGCCGCGGCAAGGTGGTGTTCCTCGCGACGGACGAAATGTGGCGCCTGCGCTACCGCGTGGGCGACACCTACCACCACCGCTTCTGGGGGAACCTGCTCAAGTGGGGCGCGGGCGTCAAACTGCGCGACGGCAACCGCCACGCGCGCGTCGGCACCGATTCGCTGCACTATTCGCCGGGCGCGCCCGCGAAGATCGTGGTGCGGCTGCAGGACCGCGACTCCCTCGCGATCGCGGACGGCAAGGCCGTCGCGGAGGTGACCGACCCCAAGGGCCGCAAGCGCACGCTCGAGCTCACCGCGCTGGAGGGGTCCAACGGCTACTACGAGGCGCTCGTGGACGAGGCGGACGAAATCGGCGAATGGAAGGTGGCGGTGAAGAGCGAGAAGGCGGCGGAGATCCTGAAGGAGGACTGGCCGAAGGAGCTTTCCACCACGTTCCGCGTGGCGGAAAGCTTCGCGCCGCTCGAGTACACGCATCTTTCCGCGGACGAAGCGGCGCCGCGCGAAATGGCGCGTCTGACGGGCGGCTCCACGCTGAACCCCGAAAACGCCGAAGAGGAACTGTCGAACGCCTTCGGCGCGGGCCGCGGCGAGGTCGAGGAGCACGTCGAGAACCCGCTGTGGAACCACTGGTCGGTGTTCGCGCTCCTGGCGCTGGCGTTCATTTTGGAATGGATTCTCCGGAAGAAAAGGGGGCTCGCATGATCGACGTGCCCGAAAACGTTTCGAAACTCCTCGAGGAGTCGATCCGCCGCGTGCGGAAGATCTACTTGTTGCGCGGCCTCGCGGTGACGATTGCGGTGGGCCTGGCCACCACGCTCGCGGTGATGGCGGTGGACGCGTTCTTCACGCTGTTCGACGACGCGCTGCGGTGGACGATGACGGGGGCGCTTTTTCTGTCGCTCGCGCTCGCGGCGTTCTTCTCGATCGTCGTGCCGATCCGGCGCAAGCTCGACTTCCCGCGCATGGCGCGGATTCTGGACGGCCGCCATCCCGAGAACGAAGAGCGCCTCACGACGCTCGTGGAAATCGCGGCGCGCCGCGCCGCGGGCGGCAACGCGGGCTGTTCCGAAGCGCTGTTCCGCGTCCTTTCCCGCGAGGCGGAGGCGAAGGCCGCGCTGATCGACCCGGCGAAGGAGTTCACGTCCCGCACGATCAAGAAGCGCCTGAAATGGCTGCTCGCGGCCGTGGTCGCGCTCGTCCTTTCGTTCGTGAGCGTGCCGCATCTGGCGGGACGGCTCTTCATCCGCGCGGTGGCGCCGTGGGTGGACGTGGGCAACCTCTACGCGGGCGACCTCGTGGTGGAGCCCGGCGACGTGGTGGTGCTGAACGGCATGGTGGTGAAGATCAAGGCGCTGGCGAACGCGGGCCTCCACGCGACGCCGCTCATCCGCATTTCCCGCAAGACGGCGCACGGCTGGGGCGAAGAATTCGCCGAGCGCATGGAAGGCGGCGTCTACCAGACCACCGCCGACGTCGCCGAGCCCGAATGGCGCTACCGCGTGAGCGCGGGCCCGGCCGTGAGCCGCTACTACACGGTGCGCGTGTGCGAACTGCCGAAGTACAGGAGCTTCTCCGCGCGGCTCGACTATCCCGACTACGCGGGGATGCCGCCGGCCGTCTACTCCAACCAGGACGTGGTGGCGATCTCCGCCGTGGAGGGGACGCGCGTCAGCTTCGACGTGGTGGTGGACGAGCCGGGCGCGAAATGCGACTTCCGCATCGGCGGCAAGGACGTGCGCGAGACGACGCTCGTCTCGAACCGCGTGAGCAACTGGTCGCTCGAACTCGTCAACAAGGACGGTTTCGCCGCGCCGAAGCTCCAGTACCCGATCCGCAGCCGTCTCGACCAGCCGCCGAGCGTGGTGGTGGAGCGTCCGGCGGACCGTTCCTTCAAGCTGCCGCCGCACGCGAAGATTCCGCTCGAGGTGTCCGCGTTCGATGACACCTGCGTGTCGTCCTGCTGGCTGCGCGTCTCCTACGACGGCGGTCCGCGCGAAAAACTGCGCGATCTGTCATCCCTGACGAAAGTCGGCGAGAACGTGTGGCGCGTCCAGGAGGAGATCGACCTCTCGCGTCTCGACCTTTCGACGACGCAGCAGCTCGCGTTCGACGTGGTGGTGGAGGATCCGTATCCCGCGGACCGGGGCGGTCCGCATTCGGCGACGTCCGGCGCGTTCACGGTGGTGCTCGAGATCCAGGCGCGCGACTTCGGGTTGCAGAACCTCAACGACCAGGTGGCGGAGGCGCGCAAGCTGATGGAAGGCGTGCGCGGACGGCTGGCCGACGCCGAGCGCATCGCGCGCGACACGGTGAACCAGATCCGCCGCGAGCGCGGCGTGAGCGAGAACGCCGAGCGCAACGTGGAGCGCGTCGCGCACGAACTCGACCAGGCGCGCAAACGCGCCGAGGAGCTGCGCGCGGCTTTCGAGTCCGACGAGCGGTTCCGTCCGCTCGCCGAGCCCGTGTCGCGTCTGCTCGACGGCACGATCCGCGGCGCGGTGAAGATGCTCGACGCCGCGCAGTTCGCCGCCAAGGACCAGCGCCTCGGCGAACTCGAGCGGGCGATCCCCGAGCTCCAGAGCGCGCTCAAGGCGATGAAGGACATGGACAAGCCCCTCGCCGAGCGCGCGGACCGGCTGCAGACGTTCGAAAAGACGCGCGACCTCGCCGACCGGCAGCGCGCGCTCGCCCGCGCCGCGCAGGAGATCATGTCCGAACGTCCCGTGGACACGCGCAAGCTCGAGGCGTGGAAGCGCATGGAGGAGGAGGCGTCCAAACAGGCGCGCGAACTTTCCGCGAAGATGCCCGACCCCGGACTGGACGACGCGCGCCGGAAGATGGAACGCGCCGCCGAGCTCATGGAAAAGCTCCGCCGCGAAATCGAGCTCGACAAGGACAAGAACCTCGACAAGGAACAGAAGGAGCGGCGCCGCGAACAGCTCGCGGACGAATACGAACGCCGCGGGGACGACGCGCTCAAGCAGGCGGACGCGTCGCAGAGCCGCGCGCTCGACATGCTGCGGGCGGCGAAACGCAAGGCCGCCGAAGCGGCGCCGCTCGCGGACAAGAAGGACCGCCGGAACCAGTTCGACCAGCTCATGCGCCAGGCGCGCGACTTCGAGCGCCAGGCGGCGGACGCGCAGCGCCAGGCCGAGGACGCGCTGTTGAGGGCGGACGCGTCCGAGGAGCTGATGGCCGCGCAGAAGCGCGCCGCCGAACTCCGCCGCGAGGCGCAGTCGGAGCCGGTGACGCAGGCGGACCGCTACGACGCCGCGATCGAGGCCCAGCGCGAGGCGCGCGAAGAGGTGAAGGAGGCGCGGGCCGACCGGTTGGAGGAGCAGCGCGCCGAACAGGACGAACGGCAGCGGGAGCAGCAGGAGCGCCAGGACGACCAGGCGCTCGTCAACGCGCAGCGCCGCATGGAGGATGCGCGGCGCAACCCGAACAACGCCGACGCGCAGCGCCAGCTGCTCGCCCAGGCGGCGCAGGAACTCGAACAGTCCCCCGAATGGCGCGAAGAGGCCCAGGCGGTCCGCGAGGCCGTGGAGGCGGTCCGCGAGAACGACGACCCGGCCGAGCGCCGCCAGACGCTGCGCGAAGCGCGCGTGGCGCTGAATGACCTCGCCGCCGAGCGCCGCGAGGAGCGGCACGAAGAGAAGGTGGAGCAGCTCGAGGCGCGCATCGAAAACGCGAAGACCGGCGACGAACGCCGCCGCGCCGAGGCGGACCTCGCCCGCGCGGAGCTGGAGGCCGCGAAGGAGATCGCGCAACGCGAAGACCGCGAGGCGAAGGCGCGCGCCCAGGCGCTGGAGGAGCAGCGCAAGGCCGAGGAGCAGCTCGCGAAGGCGCGCGCCGCGCAGGCGACGAACGACCTCGTCACGGCCCAGGCCGCGCGTCTGGCCGCCATCGAGGCGCAGGAGAAGGCGGCCGAGAAGATGGTCGAGGGCGGCGTCGCGCCCGAAGTGCTGGCGGCGCAGGAGAAGGCGCTCGAGGCGCAGCGCGAGATGGTGGAGGAATTCAAGCTCGCGCCCGAAGGCGCGGGCGACCAGAACGAGAACGGCGGTTCCGAGATGTGGACGCCGCCGCCGTACGAAGGCCAGGACATGGCGCTCGGGGCGCAGCGACAGGCCGAGGAGGCGCTGCAGGCCGAGGACGCGGCGAAGAAGGCCGAAGCCGAAAAGGCGGCGGCGGACGCGAAGGCCGCGCTGATGCAGGCCGAGGCGCTGCCGCAGGATCTGCAGCAGGCGCTCGCGAAGACGATCGCCGAGGAGAAGCGCGATCCCGAGCAGGCCGCGCAGGGCGCGCGCGACGAGGCCGCGCTGAAGGCGATCAAGGCGCAGAACGAGGCCGAGCAGCACGCCAAGCTGGCGCGCGACGCGGCGAACCGCAACGATGCGAACGGCGCGCAGCGCGAGGCGGGCGCGGCGGAGAACGCGCAGAAGCGCGCGGCCGAAGCGCTCCAGGCGATGAAGCCGGAAGACGGCGCGGCCGAAGCGGTCGCGAAGGCGTGGGAGCAGGCGAACGCCGCGCAGACGGCCGCGCAGGAGGCGCAGGCGGCCGCGAACGCCGCGCGCGAGCAGGCGAAGACGTCCAAGAAGGCGGAGGACGCGCAGGCGGCGAAGGACGCCCAGGAGGCGGCGTACGAGGCGCAGCGGAAGGCCGGCGACGAAACGCGCAACGCGATCGTGGCGTCTTTGCGCGAGGAGAGGGAAGAGGCGGCGGAGGCCGCCGAAGCCGCGCGCGAGGAAGCGGAGGAGACGACGCAGGATGCCGTGGAAGTCGCCGAAGAGGCGCGCAACTGGATGGAGTACGCCGGCGACCAGCACCAGGAGCAGTTCCGCGAATGGCATGAGGACCGGGCGGACACCGCGCAGGCGCGCGCCGAGGCGGCCGGACAGAAGGCGCTGGAGGCGCTCGAGAAGGGCGACTTCGACGCGGCCAAGGCCGCGCTCGCGGAAGCGGGCACTGCGCAGGCCGAGGCGCAGCGCGCCGTGGACGCCGCGACGCCGAACGGCGAGGCGCCGCACGCCGAGCGCGCGCCGTTCCAGGACGCCGCCGAAAAGCAGCGCGAAGCGACGGAAGCCGCGCTCGGGGCGCTCCGCGCGGTCCAGGCCGCGCAGGAGGCGCGCGCGCAGGCGGACAAGACGAAGACGGCCGTGGACGAGACGAAGGCGCAGAACGCGCTCGCGGCGGCGCAGGAGGCGCAGCGCGGCGCGCTCGAGAAGCAGCGCGCGGCGACGCAGGCGTTCCAGGACGCGCAGGAGGCGTCCGGCAAGCTGCGCGAAGCGCGCGAGGCCGCCGCGAAGGCGGAGCGCGACCAGGCCGCCGCGGACGGCGCGGCGTCCTCCCAGCCCGAGGACCGCGTGGAGGCGGCGCAGGCGGCGGCGGAACGCGCCGAGCGGCGCGCCGAGGACGCGCTTCGGCGCGGCGACGCGCCGGCGTGGGAGCGGGCGCAGAACGAGGCGATGGCCGCGCAGGAGCGCGCGGCGCAGGAGCTGTCGAACGTGATGGCGCCCGCGAACGCGGACGCGGACGCGCCGAAGGACGTGTACGCGCCGTACCGGGCCGCGCAGGACGCGCAGTCGGACGCGCGGAAGGCGCTCAAGAACGCGCTTTCGCTGGCGCAGGACGCGGCGAAGAGCGGAGAAAAGGGCGACGCGGCGCGGGCCGCGGAGGCGCAGGCGAACGCGCTCGAGAAGCAGCGCGAAGCGTCCGACGCGTTCAAGCGGGCGGCGGCGGAAAGCGCGATGGCGGACGCCCGCCACGCGGCCGACGAGGCGCGCGAAGCGGCGCCGGCGGCCGCCACGAAGGTGGACTGGAACATGAACGAGGCGGAGGCGCTTCAGAAGCAGGCCGAGGCCGCGTCCGCCGCCGAAGAGCGCGTCCGGACGGCGCAGAAAGCCGTCGCGAAGGAACTGGACCGCGGCAACGCGTCCGCCGCCGAGAAGGCGGCGGAGGGGTTGCGCGAAGCCCAGGCGCAGGCGCTTGCGGCGGCGCCGCGCGAGGCGAAGGAAGCGCAGCGGGCGGCGAACCGCGCGCAGGACGCGGCGCGCGAGGCGATGCGCGCGGCGGTGCAGGCCGGCGACGCGAAGGCCGTCGAACAGGCGCAGGAGAAGCAGCGCGCGGCCGAGGCGGCGCAGCGCGCGGCGTCCCGCCGCAGCCGGAACGCGCTCGCGGCGCGCGAAGAGGACGCGGCGGAAACGGCGGCGACGGCGAACCGCGCGATCAAGACGGCGGCGGACCGCATCGCGGAGGCGGTGCGCGCGGCCGAGGCCGAGCAGGGCGCGAAGACGCGCGCCGCGCTCAAGGCCGCGTTGCGGCGCGAGGCGGAAGGGCGCGCGCAGCAGGCGCTGCAGGGCGCGGAGAAGGCGGCGGACGCGGCGGCGGCCGCGCTCGCGAAGAACGACTTCAAGGCGGCCGCGGCGGCGCAGAAGCAGGCGGCCGAGGCGCAGAAGCAGGCGTCCGAAGCGCTGCAGGCGGCGGACGCGCCGGCGGCGGGCGAAACGCCGCCGAAGGGGTCCGCGCAGCCGGCGCCCACGAAGGACTTCGAGGCGTCCCGCCAGGCGCAGAACGAGGCGACGGCGCGGCAGGCGCAGGCGGTCCAGAGCGTCCAGCCCGCGGAGCAGGCCGCCGCGCAGGCCGCGCAGAAGCCGGACGACGCGGGCGCGCGGACGGCGTCCGACCAGGCCACGGCGAAGGCGGTGGACGCGCAGCGCGCGGCGGCGAACGCGCAGCGCGCGGCGACGGACGCGTTCAAGCGGGCGGCGGCAGACCGCGCGCTCGGCGAGGCGCGCGAGGCGGCGGAGGCGGCGCGCGCGGCGGCGCCCGAGGAGTCGGGCGCGATCGGCGAGAACCTCGAGGCGGCGGAAACGGCGGCCCTGAAGGCGGAGGCCGCGCGCGCGAACGCCGAGCAGGTGGCGAAGGCGCAGCGGGCGGCGGAAGCGGCGCTCGCGAAGGGCGATCTGGCGGCGGCGCAGGCCGCGGCGCAGGAGGCGGCCTTGGCGCAGACGCAGGCGACGGAGTCGGCGCCGCAGGCCGCGCGTCCCGCGCAGAACCGCGCGAACAAGGCGGAGCAGGCGGCGCAGAACGCGATGCAGGCGGCGCAGACGAGCGGCAGCAAGGAAGACCTCGCGGCGGCGCAGGCGGCGCAGGCCGCGGCGACGGCCGCGCAGGAGCAGGCGTCCCGCCAGGCGCAGAACGCGCTCGTGGCGGCGCAGGCGAAGGCGGCCGAAGAGGCGTTCCGCAAGAACGAGACGATCACGGACCGCGCCGAGCGCATGCGCGCGGCGATCGCGGGCGAGCCGATGCCGGGCGAGAAGCAGGCGGGCGGCGAACAGCAGGCGGGTGCGCAGCAGGCGGGCGGCGAGAAGCAGGCGGGCGAGACGGCGCCCGAAGCGTCGCAGGAGCAGCCGCCCGCGGCGCTTTCGGCCACGGCGGCTGCGGACGCGATGGCGGCGTCCGCGGCGGAGGACATGGGCCGGCAGCTGGACGACCAAGCCGAGGATCTCGGCGTGCAGAAGCCGAGCGAAGCGCAGCAGCCGGGCCAGCAGGGGAATCAGAAGGGCGGCGGCGGGGGCGTCGCGGGCGAAATCGCGAAGCTCGCGGGCGAGCTCAAGCGCAACGACGCGGACCCCGAGAAGCTCAAGGAGATCTTCGCCCGCCAGGGCTGGTTCAAGGTGATGGGCACGGCCAAGGAGGGCCTGGGTGACAAGCAGCTCAAGGACGTTCCCGCGGAATACCGCGAACTCGTGCGCCGGTACTTCATCCGTCTCGGCGAAGAGGAGACGGCCCGGCGGGAGCAGGAGAAGGAGAAGAGGAGGTAGACCATGACGAAACGCGTGATGACGTTTTTCGCCGTCCTGGCGGCGTGCGCGACGGCGGCGTTCGCGCAGCTCCAGGACAACCCGGAGCTGAAGGAGCGCGTGGACGGCGCGATCGGCAACGGGCTCAAATACCTGCAGTCGCAGCAGAAGGCGGACGGGAGCTATCCGGGGCAGTACGGCGATTCCGTGGCGATTCCGGCGCTGGCGGGCATGGCGTTTCTGTCCAAGGGATACCTGCCCGGGCGCGCGCCGTACGGCGCCGTGATCGACCGTTGCATCGACTTCGTGCTGGCGCGCGCGGACATGCGCGACAACGCGCCGTTCAAGGGCTACATGGGCGACGCCGGCGGCGGGCGGATGTACGCGCATTCGATCGCGACCCTGTTCCTGTCGGAAGTGAGCGGCATGGTGGACGACGAGCGGCAGGACAAGATCGACCGGATCCTGCCGCAGGCGGTGAAGGTGATCGTGGACGCGCAGAAGCAGCGCAAGGGCGGGGAGTTCGTGGGCGGCTGGCGCTACACGCCGAACGCGGGCGATTCGGATCTGTCGTGCAGCGGCTGGGCGCTGATGGCGTTGCGCAGCGCGCGTCTGAACGGCGCGCAGATTCCGCCGGACGCGATCGACATGGCGGTGAAGTACATCACGCGCACGCAGAACGGCCAATCGGGCGCGTTCAGCTACCAGGGCAGCGGCGGCCAGTACGGCGAGCATCTCACGGGCGCGGCGATCCTGTGTCTGGAACTGTGCGGCAAGCATGCGGCGCCGGAGTCGATGAAGGGCGCGAAGTATCTGAAGGATGTGTACCAGCGCGTGCTTTCGGGCAACGGCAACTACACGGTGTACGCGCTCTACTACGCGGCGCAGGGTCTTTTCCAGATCGGCGGCGACTACTGGATGGAATTCGCGCCGTGG
Organism: Verrucomicrobia bacterium UBA1731; assembly: GCA_002317575.1. GTDB lineage: Bacteria > Verrucomicrobiota > Kiritimatiellia > RFP12 > UBA1067 > UBA1731. The sequence continues at coordinate 28,808 of DCIH01000042.1, forward strand.
ATGTACGAGACGTGGCTCAAGCGCCAGGCGTCGGACGGTTCGTGGAACTGCGAGATTTCCCAGCCGTACAGCACGGCGATGGTGATTCTCGCGTTCACGGTGCCGTACCGTCAGCTTCCCATCTACCAGCGTGACGAAACCGTCAACGAAGACGAGGATTGACGAGCGTGTTTGGCGGGGTTGTGGTATAATCTGCGGAATTTTTCAAGGGGCGTTTCGTCTGCGCAAAACGGACAGGAGGGGCGCTTCGGCAGAACACGGGGATCTTGGGGATCATGGCATACGACGAGAGTAACATCAAGCACCTTTCCGACGTCCAGCACATTCGCCGCCGCTACGGCATGTACATCGGCCGCGCGTCGGACGGCACGAACTACGACGACGGCATCTACATGCTGATGAAGGAAGTCATCGACAACTCGATGGACGAATTCATCATGGGTCACGGCAAGCGCGTGGAAATCAAGATCGACTGGGACGCGGGCACCTGCTCCGTGCGTGACTACGGCCGCGGCATCCCCCTCGGGAAAGTCGTCGAATGCGTCTCCCAGCTGAACACCGGCGGCAAGTTCGACACCGAGGCGTTCCAGGCGTCCGTGGGCATGAACGGCGTGGGCACGAAGGCCGTGAACGCGCTTTCCGAGTCCTTCTACGTGCGCTCCGTGCGCGATGGCGAATTCGCCGAAGCGCGTTTCGCCGCCGGCGAGCTTTCCGCCAAGAAATCCGGCAAGTGCAAGGATCCGTCCGAACGCAACGGCACGTTCGTCGAGTTCAAGCCCGACGCGACCATCTTCAAACACTACAAATTCCGCGAGGAGCATGTGCTCCGCCGCATGAAGATGTACGCGTACCTCAACGCCGGTCTCGTCATCGACCTGAACGGCCAGCGCATCGTCTCCGACAACGGTCTCGCCGATCTGATCGCGGATGAAGTCCAGTTCGAGAAGCTCTACAATCCGATCCATTTCCGGTCTAAGTCCCTGGAATTCGTCTTCACCCACACGAACCGGTTCTCCGAGGAATACTACTCGTTCGTGAACGGTCAGCACACGACGGAAGGCGGCACGCACCTATCGGCGTTCAAGGAGGGCCTCACCAAGGCGCTCAACGAGTTCTCGAAGAAGAAGTTCGACGGCGACGACGTGCGCGAAGGCGTCGTGGGCGCCGTCGCGATCCGCATGCAGGAGCCGGTGTTCGCCAACCAGGCGAAGACGAAGCTCGGCTCCGAGGAGATCCGCGCGAAGCTCGTCGCCGATGTGAAGCGCGAGGCCGAAGCGCTCTTCCACAAGTTCCCCGCCGAAGCCCAGAAACTCGTGGACAAGGTCGAGGACACCGCGAAGCTCCGCAGCCAGCTGAACACGATCAAGAAACAGGCCCGCGAGCGCTCCCAGGCCGTTTCCGTGCGCGTGCCGCAGCTCAAGGACTGCAAGAACCACCTCAAGC
>DCIH01000042.1:30258-30533 GCA_002317575.1 Verrucomicrobia bacterium UBA1731
CGACAAGGTCAACAAGAAGACCGGCGAACCCGAAGGCAACGAGACGATGATCTTCCTCACGGAAGGCAAGTCCGCCGGCGGTACGCTCGGCAACGCGCGCGACGCGATGAATCAGGCCGTGTTCTTCCTGCGTGGCAAATGTCTGAACACGTGCGGTCTCAACAAGGACGTCCTCTACAAGAATGCGGAGTTCTTCAACCTCATCAAGACGCTCGACATCGAGGAGACGCTCGAACACCTGCGCTACGCGAAGATCATCTTCGCGACCGATGCCG
>DCIH01000052.1:0-198 GCA_002317575.1 Verrucomicrobia bacterium UBA1731
GGCAGTTCGGCGCCTATCAGCTCGAGGGCGCGGACCAGATCCGCAAGGAGGTCTGGGACAAGGAAGAGCCCCTGCCGAACCCCCTTTGGCCCGACCGCATGGAAGACCATTCCATCTTCTTCGGCGGCACCGACCCGGGCCGCTTCGTGCCCACGTACATGATCTACTCCGCCGACTTCCGTCCCGACGTCTACCTCA
>DCIH01000052.1:266-428 GCA_002317575.1 Verrucomicrobia bacterium UBA1731
ACGGCGACGAGATCTGGATTCCCGCCAAGGAGGACTCCGCCAAGTCCTTCGACATCTACGTCCGCGAGGTCCAGGAAGGCAAGCGCAACGCCAACGCCGACCTCAAGATCGAAAACGGCCGCGTCCAGGTCACCGGCGCGCTCGGCGTCATGGAGATCAACG
>DCIH01000052.1:457-3117 GCA_002317575.1 Verrucomicrobia bacterium UBA1731
TCACCAAGATGATGTTCGACCACGAACGCCTGCGCCATTCGTTCTACGTCGAGGAATCCTATGTGATTCCGTGGATGTACCCCTACCTCACCCCGCACGGCCTGATCATGAAGATCGAACCGGAGCAGGGAAAACTCTCCGACGCCATCGTCAAAAACGACATGGACTTCTGGGACTGGTACACGCGCCGCCTGCTCCACGACAAGACCTTCCGCCGCGACTTCCCCGCGCAGAAGAGCTTCTCCAAGCTGCGCGCCGCCATCGCCGGACTCTACTCGCATTCGTTCCGCTGGCGCGAGACCGCCCAGGCCTACCGCGAATCCGTGCTGATCTACCCGCCTTCGCCGGAAGCGACCTTCCGCTACCTCCAGGAAGTGCTGCTCCCGCACCGGAAGTGGAACGAAATGGAAGACCTGCTGGACTACACGGACCGCGTCGACCCGAACAACGGCCGCACCGCCGGCTTCCGCGACTACGTCACCCGTCTCCGCTCGATGATGTCCGATGTCCAGCGTCTGCAGGACCGCGACCGCCAGCTCAAGGGACAATTGCCGCCGCAGGACCTGATCCAGCTCGCCAGCTGCTACTACGCGCTCGGCCAGAAGGACGGCGCCGTGCGCACGGCGCGCCGCACCGTCGCCGTCGCCACGAACGACTTCCAGACGCTGTGGACGGCCATCCGCCTGCTCAGCCAGTGCGACCAGCACGCGGACGCGGGTCGGCTCACCCAGGCGCTGCTGCAGAAGAATTCCGCACTGTTCCAGCCGCCCATGCGCCGCGAAGCCGCCGCCATGCTGCTCGAAGCGAATCTCTTCCAGGATGCGGACCGCGAACTCAACGCCTACCTGAAGACCAATCCGAAGGACGCGCAGGCGTGGCTCCAGCAGGCGATCGTCAAGGACGCCCTCGGCCAGGTGCGCGAATCCCAGCAGGCCGTGATCGAGGCCTACAAGGCCGACGCGAACGGCACGCTCGAGAAGCTCCGCGCCAACGAACACCTGCAGCGCATCTCCGCGCCGCTCTTCCGCCGCAAGTAAAGGCCGCCTGACGTGAACCCGTTTTCCAGGACGTTCCATCCCGACGAGGCCAACCAGGCCTTCACCGTCGGAAAGCTCCTGGAGACGGGGCACTACGTCTACAATCCCACAGACCACCACGGCCCGACGCTTTACTACGCCGCCGCGCCGCTCCAGAAGGCGTTCGGACATTCCGACTGCGCAACGCTCGACGGCAACCTTCTGCGCGCGACGCCGCTTGTCTTCGCGGCGCTCACGCTCGTCTTCGCGGCGCTCGCGTGCAAACGCCTCGTGGGCAAGGCGATCTTGCCGATCCTGCCGCTTGCGACGCTTCCGTGCCTTTTCTTCTACGCCACGGATTTCATCCAGGAAACGCTCCTCGGATGCTTTCTGATGGCCGGTTTCTACTTCGCCGTCCGCTATGTCCAAACCACGGCCCCTGACAGGAGAAGCGGCGCCCTCGCCGCTTCATCCCGTCTCAAACCCGGCACCTGGGCGATCTTCCTCGGCATCGCCCTCGGCCTCGCCGCCGCCACCAAGGAAACGTGCGTCCTCTCCTTCGCGGCCGCGGCCCTCGCCCTTCTTCCGCTTCTCCTCGTCAAGCGGCAACAGGCCCCGCTCAGTAGAGCAGTTCGTCCCGAACTGCGCAGATTCGCCCTTCCCCCGCACGTCTCCCAGCATGTCGTCCTCTTTTTCGTCTCCGCCGCCGCGACGACGCTCTTCCTCTACGCCGACCTCGGCCGCGATTTCTCCGGCGTCCAGTCGCTCCTCGCTGCGCCGCTCGCCTACTGGCACCGCGCCGGCGGCAGCGCCGCCGCGTCCGCGGGCGCCGCCTGGCATGTCCACCCGTGGCACTGGTACTTCACGCGCTGCTTCACCGCCGAAAACGGCGGCGCGGCGTTCCTGGCCGGCGCCTTCGCGATTCTCGCGGTCCTGCGCTTCGTCCGCCGTCGTTTCACGCCCGCGACCACCTTCGCCGTGCTCTATCCCGTAATCCTGTTGGCGCTCTACTCAGCCATTCCCTACAAGACGCCCTGGTGCATGCTCACCGTGCTGGAGGCGATGGCCGTCGCGTGCGGCATTCTCGCGTTCACGCAAACGCCGGACGACGACGCCGGCGACCGCGCGTCCCGGATCGGCATGCTGCTCCTGGCCGTCCTGTCGGCCGAACAGCTGCTGATGTGCCAGACGATCGCACGTGATCCCGATGCCGCGAAGATTCCCTGGAACTACGCGCACGCCTCGCCGCAGGCGCGCGAACTCGCCGAAGCGGCGGACAAGGTCCTGCAGACGAACGCCGACGGCTTCCTCGCCGTGGCGCTTCCGCCGGAGAACACCTGGCCCTTCCCGTGGTACAACCGCGCGAACGAAAAGCGCACCGGCTACTGGACAACTTTCGAAGGTCTTGAAGATCTCGCCAAACGCGGCGAGAAACCGCTCGCCGTGATCGTCCCGGCGGAGGAAGGCCACCTCGTGCAGCCGCTCTTCCCGCACCTCAAGAACACGAAGCGCTTTGAGATGCGCCCCAAGGTCCGCGTCCGGATCTTCTGGTGACGAAGACTACGCGGCTGCCTCATCGAGGCAGCCCTACCATTTCATCCCCTTGCGAACGGCTCGGCCGCGAACGGCCCGGCCACGAACGGC
>DCIH01000052.1:3228-16206 GCA_002317575.1 Verrucomicrobia bacterium UBA1731
ACGGCCCGGCCACGAACGGCCCGGCGCGAATGGTAGGGCGGCCTCGATGAGGCCGCCGCTTCTACATTCAAAACAAACTTAGAACTTCGAATTCCAAACTTTGGACTTCGGCGTTGTGAACCAATCGCTGAACATTCTTGCACAGGTAGGGCGGCCGCGTTCAGCGCCAACTTCAAACGTCAACCGACGACATTTCGCACGCGCGCGGCCGTCACGCCCTTCAGCAGCAACCGCTTCGTCTTCGACGTTTCGCCGCCCTTGAACGTCACCGCGCTCTTCGGCAAATCGAACGCGTCCGCCAGCACCTCGATCAGTTCCTTGTTCGCCTTGCCGTCCACGGGCGCCGATCTGATGCGAACCTTGATGGCGTCGCCGAACCAACCGTCCACCCCGGCCTTGCCGGACCGCGGCGCGGCGCGCACGTCGATGATGCACCCTTCCGCCGTTTCGTTGATCATCTTGCCACCTCGTAGGAGACGTCCCCCGGACGCGTGCGAAAGGTCGTGACGCCGTTGTTCGTTTCGAACGCCACCGGCCCCGTCGCCTTGCCCGCTTCGTCCAAACCCGTGACGCGCTTCGCCACGTACGGCAGACGCACGCCCGTCGCCTGCGCCACCACCACCTCTTCGACGCCTTCGCCGCGCGCCAGGCGCACCAGCATCCCGTCCGTGGCGCCATAAGGCGATCCGCCGCCAAACGCGTTCTTCTTCTTTCCGCGTCCGTTCACGAAGAAGTAGCCGTCGCCGCGGGCGTATTCGATCGGCGTGCCGTTCCATTCGCCGGAGAAGGAATCGGCGGCACCGTCTCCCGACACCGCACACCAACCGTTCGGCGGCAGCACGCGAACGACGCCCGCGACCTCGACCTTGAAGTTTTCCGTGCGGCTGCCGTTCGCCGCCACCGTCGTGCCGTCGGCATAGACGACGCGCACCTGCGAACGCCCGCACGCGCCGTTCAGCAACGCCGCCTCCGTCGTGAACAACGCGCCGTCCGCCCCGCCGTAGCGGATTTCGCGCACGTCCGCCTGCGTGTAGCGCGACGCCACGCCGAGCACGGTGAAATAGGAGCGCATCATCGCCGCGCCGCCGTCCGTGAAGTCGGTTCCGCCGCAGAGGAACGGCGCGTGCCCGAACGCCAGCGTCGCCGCCAGGAAGCGGTCCAGCCGCACCTCCGCGGACGTCTTCGGATCCGTGTCGTCCTGCGTGCGCCACCAGCAGTAGAACATGTCCGGGGAGCCCATGCCGAAATTGCAGTTGAGCGGATGGATGCGCCGCAGGTCGAAATCGACGATCCAGGGATTCACGCTCAAACCGTAATGGGAATCCTGCGCGTAGTTGCCGTCCGTGATGCCGGCGTAGAGAAAATGGATGCAGCCCTCCGAATAGACGGGACCGCCCCAGGCGGCGCGCTGCGTCAGGAGAATGTCCGCATACGAACGGAACGTCGCGCCGAACGTGCCGCCGCCGGGCGCACGATGGTCGTAGTCCGTCCGTCCCCAGGGCGCGATGCACGTGTGGACATCGCAGTAGGCCGTGTTGAAACGGAACTTCTTCTGGATGGCCGGCGCGAGCTTCGCGTTCATCCAGGCGGACCACGTGGGCTTCGGCGCGTAGCAGCGGTTCCACGCGTGCGCGAGCGAACCGTCCTTCCAGCGCGCCACGTGGTCGATGGACCAGTTGGCGTTCACGGGCGCGAAGTCGGTGAAGTTGTTGTAGGGACCGTAGCGAAAGCCCATTTCGTCGTGCATGAAGCGGACGTGCGCGAGCTGGTTCGAATCGCCGCCCTTGCCGGGCGCCGTCTCGGTGCGGAAGGTGAAGCTCTCGTTGCCGTCGCGCCACTGCACTTCGTGGTCGCACACCGTCAGCTTCGTGATGCCGCGGCGCTTCACCCTGCGCCAGAAGACGCGGTCCGCTTCGCGCGTGCCGCCGGCCGAACCCGCGCCGTGCGGACGCCACGCGACCGTGCCCGTGGCCTTTTTCCAGGGGGACGGCGGATTCGGGATCACGGGCATCACCGCGTCCAGGTCGCGCCCGACACTCCAGACGAAGCGTTCGCGCACGGCGTTGCGCCGGCCGTCCGTCTTCGGCACGTACGCCGTGCCCGCGTTCGATTCGGCCAAGGACGGCGCGGCCATGTCGCGCATGATCGGTTCGGACGCGTTCGACGCCGTCCAGTCCATGTGCGCCATGAAGAAGAACGGTTCGCCGCCCACGCGCGCGATCACCGCTTTCGGCCGATAGAAGGCCGCGCCGATTTCGGCGTACGTGTAATACGGCAATCCGACGCGTTCGAACGCCACGGGCATTTGGGCGGCGCCGAAACGGACCTCCTCCGCGGAATCCGCCGGCGCGTCGATCTCCGCCACCACGCTGTCGCCGTCACGGGAAAAGGTCACATTGACCTGCTTCCGCGCGGACAGCGGATACACGCCGCCGCCCACCGCGAGCGGCATCCAATCGCCGCCCTTCACGCGCACGGCCAAATCGTCCCACGATTCCGACGGTTTCGCCGGCAGCCGGAACTCGAAGTTCTCCGACCGTGAACCGTTGCCGGGAACGATCGTGCGCGGCGTGACGGGAATCGGCAGCGGCGGACGCGCCGCCAGGCCCAGCGGACGCTGCGGATCGCGGAAGACGTTGAACGACGTGAAATCCAATTGCTCGAACGCCGCGTTCGTGCCGTTCGTGAGCGAGAACGATACGAACGACGCGCCCTGCGCGAACTTCGCGCGCGTGGCGGCGTCCGCCACGGCGATCTGCAAAAACCACTCGCGATGGCGCACCCCGCCCAGATCGACGGAAAACGGCTCGCCCGTCGCGGTCCTGAAATCGGCCGAAAGTCTCGTCACGGGCACGACCCGCCCGCCGCCGTAACCCTCCCGTCCGCAGATGTTGTTTCCGTAAACCCACAGCGAAACGGTGTCCGCATCCGTGGGCACGGGGACGGGTGACGGCGGTTTGATGCGAACGACGGGCATCGCGTTCGTGCCGTTCGGCGCGCGGTAGGAGAGCCGCAGCACACCGCCGCCGAAAAGCGCACGGTCCGTGGCCGTCGTCACGAACGCCTCGGTCTGGACCGTCTCGACCGACCACCCCGTCGCGTCCTCGAGTTTCACCAGCGGCGGAAATTCATCCGCCGTGCGCCCGGCGCGCACCATCTCGTAGGGACGCTCCGGCGCATCGGCGGCAAGCACCGGGGCGCCTGCGCAACAGGTGAAGACGAAAACGCCCCAAGCGAAACGCGCGGCCGACATCGCTCAACCTTTGCCGAGCCGTTCGCCGGCGTAGCGCTTGGCGTGGATGGGGCCCCACCACCATTCGTTGTCGAGATACCACTGCACCGTCTTGCTGATGCCCGTTTCGAAATTCTCGCGCGGCTTCCAGCCGAGTTCGTTCATGAGCTTGGCCGGATCGATGGCGTAGCGCAGATCATGGCCGGGGCGGTCCTTCACGAACTGGATGAGCGACGCGTACTTGGTGCCGTCGGCGCGCGGCCGCAGATAGTCGAGAATCGCACACACGGTTTTCACCACGTCGAGATTCGTGCGCTCGTTGTGCCCGCCCACGTTGTACGTCTCGCCGGGAACGCCCTTCTCGTTCACCAGCAGGAGCGCCCGCGCATGGTCCTCCACGTACAGCCAGTCCCGCACGTTCGCGCCCGCGCCGTACACGGGCAGCGGCTTGCCGTCCAGACAGTTGAGGATGATCAGCGGAATGAGTTTCTCGGGGAAATGGTACGGTCCGTAGTTGTTCGAGCAGTTCGTGATCAACGTGGGCAACCCGTAGGTGTCGTGCCAGGCGCGTACGAGATGATCGCTCGCCGCCTTGGACGCCGAATACGGCGAATGCGGCGAATACGGCGTTTTCTCGGTGAAGAACCCCGTCTCGCCCAGCGTGCCGTACACTTCGTCCGTGGAAATGTGCTGGAATCGGAACGCCGCCTTAGCCGCGTCGTCCAACCCGCGCCAGTACGCGAGCGCCGCCTGCAGGAGCGTCGCCGTGCCCGTCACGTTCGTGCGAACGAATTCGCCGGGGCCGTCGATGGAACGGTCCACGTGCGATTCCGCCGCCAGATGGAAGATCGTGTCGGGCTTGAATTCGGCGAACGCGCGATCCATCGCCGCCGCGTCACAGATATCCGCCTTGAGGAACTGAAGGCGCGGATTCGACGATGCCAGCGTCTCGGGATCGAGACCGACTTCCTTGAGCGACTCGGGCACGCCCGCGTACGTGAGCTTGTCCACCACCAGCACGGTGGCGTCCGTTTCCTTGATCAACAAACGCGCGAGCGCGGAACCGATGAACCCCGCAGCCCCCGTCACGATGCACCGTTTCGAATAGGCCATGACCTCTCTCCTGAAAACGAACGTCACACCTCGACGTCAAGGCGAATGCACGTCTCGACGACTTCGCCGGGTTCGATGCGCTTGAGCAGCCCCGTCTTGGCGTAGTCCGCCTGGCCGATCGGATGCTGGCAATTGGACGGTTCGAGCCCCATCACGTAGTCGCCCACGCCCGCCTGGCGCCACTGCACGAGATACGGCAGTTCCTTTTTGCGGAACGCCAACCGGACGGTGCGCCCGAAATCGGGATTCGCGATCCGGACCGAACAGAAACCGTCGGCCTCCGCGGGCAGATCGTGGCTCAGCACCTGTTCGGCGAAATCCTTGCATGGCGCCGGCATCGTCGTCCATTCGGCAAGGCCCTTCTCGCCGGCGGCGTCGCGCGCCGACACGGCGTGGTCCGCCGCCACCAGACGCGTTTTCTCGGAAATCAGCGGCCACCCGAAGTTCATGTGGTAAAGTTGCATGAGCGGCATCGAGGCGGCGCCCAGGTTCTCCGTGCGGTCCGTGAGCGTGAGCCCGGGACGACCCAGCGTCGTCGCGATCGTGCGCGTCGTGACGAGATTCTCGCCGAACACGCGCGTGTGCGCGATCTTGCCCGTGATTTCCAATGCGTATTCGCCAGCATCGTTCCAGTACGCGCGCGTGTTCACCTCTTCGGCGGGCGTGTGGTCCATGCGTCCGTGCAAACCCTGCGCGCCCTCGGCCGTGACGCACGGCCCGCCCACGTTGAGCCAGCCGCACGTCGTGACGAGCCCCGCCATCCACGTGCGCAGCCATTCGACGCCGGACGGATCGTAGAACGCCGGCGAGACGGGACCGTTCCGCGTCATCCACGTGAGCGGCAGGCCGTTGAAGCGCGCCGGTCCCACGTCAAGACCGCGATCGGGATACACGGTGAAATCGAATCCGCTCGCGTTCGACACCTCGAACGCGCGCATGCCGCGGCCTTTGCCGTCGTCCAGCACATAACGCCGGATCGCCGCCAGCTGCTCCATCCGCCCCACCCGCGGCAAAACAACCTCTTTGTCGAACTTCATCCCGCCTGACTCCTAACCCCTAACCATTGATCACACGGACGCCTTCGCCATCGAGACGGATGCCGATTTCGCGGATGCCGCCGCCCAACGCCTGGATTTCGCCAATCATGTCCGCGCGATGTCCGGCGTCGCCGTCGCCGAGGATCGTGACGGAACCGCCGTCGCCGCCGGCGCCGTTCACCTTCCAGCCAAGCGCCCCGTGGCGCTTGGCGATGTCGAAGATCTTGCGCGCGGTTTCGGAAACGAGCGACGCGTTGAGGTTCGCCTGGGCGTCGGTGTTGCGGATCATCGCCTCGCCGAACGCCTTCAGATCGCCCGCGACGAGCGCGTCGCGGCCGCGTTGCGCCTCGCGCCGGAGCGGATCGAGCTTCGCGTCCGCGGAGCCCGCGACAAGCCCGCGGATCACCTCTTCGTGAACCGTGGTGGAATAATGCGGATGGCCGAGGAAGACGAGCGCAAGGCGTTTATCCATTTCCGCGAGCGTGGCGTCCGAAACGGGCACGCGCGAGACGACGGAATGCGGATACGCGTCCATCTCGATGTAGCTCACGCCGCCGTAGGCGGAGCAGAGCTGGTCCTGGATGCCGCTCTGCTGCTTCAGCAGCTCCGTCTCCACGCGGTGCGCCTTGTCCGCGAGCTCGTGCGGCGAAAGCCGGCGCGTGGTGCGCGTGAGACAGTCGAGCGCCGCTAAGAGCGCGACGGTCACCGCCGCGGAGGTGCCGGTGGAGGAACCACCCGGCACGGACGAATGGAGCGACACTTCGATGTCGAGCCCGCGCGGGATGTCGAGCGACTTCACGCACGCGTCCAGAAGCGGATGCTTGCCGAACACCACATTCTGGGGATCCACCTTGTAGCGGTCGCCATAGTCGTCCACGGAAATGAAGAAGCGCTCTTCCGCCTCGGGCACCAGCGTCACCTCGAGGATGCACTGCGCGTACGGCTTGACGGCGACATTGAGAACGCACCCGCGCTTGGCGAACCAGGTGTCCGACCAGCCGCCGAGATCGCAGATTCGGATCGGCGCCAAGGCGACATAGGTATGTTTCATCCTGCCACCTCGGGAATGCGCTTGATGCGTTCGTCGGTGAACACGTCCGCCTCGTCGCGGCTCTTGGTGGAGAACTCGCTCACGATCGCGCCTTCGGGACCGGCCTGGAACCAGTGGTTCGTGTTCGGACGCATCGTGTACTGGTCGCCTTCGCGGAGGATGATTTCGCGGAACACGGTGACGGGCGACGGCGGGATCTTGGCCTTGATCGCGTTTTTGTCGCCCGCGCCGTCCACATACAGATAACACGTGCCGCGGCGCACGCGGAACGTCTCCTCCTTGCCCACATACGGCTTGCCGCCTTCGACGCCGTCCATATGGCGGTGCTCGGGGCATGTCTGGAACGGCTTCAGGACCATTTCCTTCGCGCAGCAGCGTTCCGTGTTCACATACACGAGCAGCTGCAGGCCGACTTCGTCGAGCATGCCCAAACCGAAGTCGGCGACTTCGATCGCCTTCTTCTCGGTCTCCGTGATCACGATGCCCGCGGCGGCAAACGCCTTGCACACGTAATCGACCGACGCGTCATACGCTTCTTTGCTGATCATGACTCCCCCAAAATTTTCGGATATTATACCACAAACGGGCACAAATGTTTCGCGCCCCCAGCGCACCCGCACGCGGCCCCCAAACGCCGGTAGGGCGGGCGCGCCGCGCCCGCCGCACGCGGCCCCTCACAGGAGAAGCGGCGCCCCCGCCGCTTCAGAGGCGTTCTAACCGCATCCCGGCCTTCGGATTGGCGTACACAAGGGGGTGACGCCAATCCGCACTTCGGTTCGGACGCCCCCTAAAAGCTAACAGCTCTAAGCGGAAAGCTTTCTCTTGCCCTTCAACTTTCACCTTTCAACCTTCAACCCAATCGCGGCACCGCTCTAACCGCGCACAGAGCGAACATTGCACGCCACGACACCGGACTTCCCGAGGCCATCCATGTCCGCGCCATCATACACAAGGCATGGCCGCGCCGCGGACTTCTCTTGGCGGCAATATTCTTCAAGATTGGCGATCAGGTTTTTTGAATACGTCATGGCGGACTTGATTTCGGACGGAACGATCTTGCCGCTCTCCAGACGAATCAAATCGACTTCAAACCCCTTTTCCGTCCGGTAAAAATAAAGTCGCGGGTCTCTCGCCCGGTTGGAATCCCGCTTGTAGGCCTCCATAACCGCGAGATTTTCGAAAAGATTCCCGCGCAACGGGTGCGACACAAGCTGCTCGGGCGTCTCAATTCCGAGCAGATAGACGGCCAGTCCCGGCTCGGTGAAATACACTTTCGGCGACTTCACCAGACGCTTGGCGATATTCGAATGATACGGCTGCAGACGATAGATCAAGAACGACGACTCGAGCACGGACATCCACGAGGAAATCGTCGTCGACGACACGCCCACCTCGCCCGCCAACGCCGAAAAATTCACCAGTTGTCCGACGCGTCCCGCCAAAAGCGTGACGAAGCGCTCGAACAGAATGAGGTCCTTGACGTTGACGATGCGGCGCACGTCGCGCTCGACGTACGTCCGGAAATAGTTCCGGTAGTAAAGAGTCGGGTTCTTTTTCGTGGCCCACAACTCGGGCATGAGCCCACGATGGAGAATCTCATCCGTGGACCGCTTCAACGCATCCTCGCGGATTTCGGACAATGAAAGCGGCATGAGATCAAGTATGCAGCAGCGTCCCGCCAGCGACTCGTCCACTGCCGCGGCCAGTTCCGCCTGTTGGCTGCCCGTCACCACGAACTGCCCCGGTCGTTTGCCGTTTTCGTCCACGATCACCTGTACCTGCGCAAGGATTTCCGGAAACCGCTGAACTTCGTCGATGATCAAGGGCGACGGGAACCGGCGGAAGAACGCCTTGTAGTCGTATTGCGCGAGCTCGCGCGTTTCCTTGTCCTCCAGATTCGCATAGTGGAATCCGTTGGCGAACAGCTTCGCCAGCGTCGTTTTTCCAGACTGTCGAGGTCCATAGACGACAACAACGGCATACTCCGCCAAAACTTCGGAAAATTTGCCAACAATCTCGCGATCAATCATGATTTATTCCTTCAAACAGGTACCATCATACCACTTTTACGGCGTATTTTTCAAGTACAATTTCAGAATTACGCCAACCGCGCAACGCACGCGCCCCCTACCCGTAGACGCGACGTCCTCGTCGCGTCAAGCGCATCTCCGTGGCGCGGGACGTGTCGGCCCGCGCGTCGCTTCTCCTGTCAGGACGCCTCTCGCCCCCTAAAAGCTAACAGCTCTAAGCTAAAAGCTTTCTCCCACCCCTTCAACCTTCCATCTGTGCTATACTTCCCGCCATGTCCACACCGCCGATTTTGTTCATGATCTTCCGCCGCCCGGAAAACACCGCACGCGTGTTCGAGGCCATCCGCGCCGCGCATCCGGCCTCACCTACGCACACCAATTTCTCGTACGCTTCGCACGCCCCTTCGCCGGCGCATTAACGGCAACCAAAACATCCTCAAACGAAATCTTTTCCGCTGGCTTCCCGGCTGGCGCGCGAATAGAATTTGTGCCGAATTTCGGCCAACACGAAACGAAATCCTCCGTGCGTATAACACCATAGAGCTTGACGCGGATACCACGAAAAATAGCGCCAAAGTCGACAGAACAAAATTTGGAAATAATGCTTCTTGCTAGACGCCAGCATCTTTGCCTCAAGATCTGGATCAAAATCAAGCAGGTTTCGGATATTCTGCAAGTTGACCTCATCACCATTAACTTCATTAATGGCGCTCAAAGCCCCAACGGATGTAGCCGCTGTAACGACATTGCGGTATGCGCCATTGGGAACTTGGCAGACGGGTGTCCCCTTCCTGGCCGCGCAAAACCAAAGCCAGAAATCGTCGTTCGTGGGCGTCAACCGCAATGCCAATCCCAAATCCGACACAATTGGGTCTAAAACACCAGCCGGATAAAGCGCCCCCCCCCGCCAACCACAATGCGTAGATAAGGGAACCCACAGACAAACCCTAAATTCCCTGTTGTGCGGCGCCAAGCGTTATTTTTTCGATACAAATCGCAAACACAATGGGAAAATACAACATCAGGATCCCTCTCGTGAGCATCCTTCAACTTACGAATAGTGTCAATTGGATAGACAACATCATCATCAACCGTTATGATAACGGAGCGGGGATAAGCCGCGAATGCAGGCAAAATTTTCGTAAACACCCGCATGGTTTCAGTAAAGCGAATTTCCAATTCACCGCCAAAATCACCTGTTAATTTTCGAACCGAATCCGGAACATCATCAATGCCATGAGGGAATTTCTCACGCTCCAACCAAAGAATGAACAAATCTTCTGGGGCTTTCTGGCACAAAACAGACTCAATGGCCGGAACTATACTCGGTATTCTTTGCGGAAACGATGTCATCGATATCACATATTTCGGATCAGCCATACACACCCCTTCACCATTCATTTCCCGAAACCTTCCATACACCGCAAATGGCGCGGCAGCGATTCGTTGAACACGCCCCTTCCCGTGGCTTTCAACCACCGCTTAAACAACCAACGGCAAGGCGGCAATCGGAAAATCATCAGGAAAATGGACCTGCCGATGATAATCTCTTTAGCGCCATAAAATCTACGCAATGACTGCCACCTGGATTCTCCGAAACATTCGGCGCACATTTCAAACCACAGCAGTTGCGTGTCCGTCAGCATGTGCGTCATCTTGCTGCAGCGCCAAGGGGCTTCCCCCGCGTAATGAAGGACCTTCGTCGTCTTGTTCACGCCCAGACGGGGAAACACTTGCCAACGATCGGGCAACAGGGCAACGCGTTTCGCCAGAACGCCATACATCATCGATTGGTCTGCACAATGAAAACCATGGTATTTCCGACCGAATTCGAATACGGCCGAAAATGCGTTTTCACGCCGAATGGCATCCAGGTTGTACACCGAAATGCCCGTGCAAAAATAATTCTCGGCGTCAAACGGAAGGCCATTCTCGGAAAACCACTTCCGCTCCATTTCCAGCGTACCCGCAGAATGTTCCTTGACACAACCAACAAGTTCCACGTCGCCGCAAAGTCCCCACAACGCAACAATGTCGTCCATCCAAAGAACGTCCACATCCACGTATACGACATACCGGGAAGGAGCCAGAATATCCGGCAACAGCAAACGCGCATACGCCATCTGAGAAGAATAATATGTCGGATAGTCCGACAAATCCACACCAGCCATATCATGGAACAACACGTCGGATTTCGGGTGACATTTTTTGATGGCCATATCCAACGCCTGTCTGTCCTCGTCATGAAATCCAAGCGTCAACAAATTAAACCGCAAACGGGCTTCTTGCTGCGCATGCTTTGCGATGCTACACGCCGTCACCATCATGCCGCAAAAATAATTTCGGTCGGCCGCCAACGCTATTTCAACGACATCGTCCATAGGAGGATCATTCACCCGTTCCAGGTCACAATCAAGATTGACAAATCCCTTAACATGCTTGTTGCCCGCATTATAACGCATTTCAAAAAGTCTTTCAAACGCACCGCGCAAAAACCGCAAAGTCCGTTCCCGAACCCAAACGCTTCGGCCACGCCGAAGTGCTCAAGAATCTCCCGCCCGGTTGGTCGAAGCCCGGAAAATGACTTGCGTGCGTTCCGTCGCTGATGGCTCCGCGCCTGCCTCCATCTCGAAAAGGCCATGTGCCTTTTCCCTGCGGCAGGATCGCCCTTCTCCCGCTGACGTCCCGGGCGAAGCCCTGGTCGGAGACGCGACGGCGGAGGCACGAGGAGGAGCGGAGTGAGCGACGGGAGCGGGACGTCGACGGCGCCGCAGAGCGGCGGCAGTCGGCGACGGGAGGTATTCCGACCAAGCCGAATGCCGGCGATCTGCGGATGCCGGCGGCGCCTATGCTTCCGTCGCGAACGGGAGCGACGACGACGCCTTCGCCGTCGCGTCCCCGACGTCACCCGTGCCACCGCGGGAAACGTGTCGATTGAGGCGGGTGTTCCGATGAACTGTCAGCGCGGTTGCCCGCGACCGCACCCGAAGGCAATCTTCCGATTGCCGAGCGGTGCGGGCACGGGCAACCGCGCGGCAGGTCGCGGAACGTGACGCCGCGACGACGTTTTCCGCAGCGTCGGACAGCACGCCATACGGACAAGAGCGGCACCGGAGAAGGAAACCGCCAGGGCCGCCAATCCGCAGTTCGGGACGAACTGCTCTACGGTTCCGGCGTCAGCACGCCAATCCGCAGTTCGGGACGAACTGCTCTACTGTGAGGGGCGCCTCTGAAGCGGCGAGGGCGCCGCTTCTCCTGTCAGTACGCCTCAGAGCGATTCGCCAATCGCGCCCCCGCGCGCCGCGCCCGCCGCACGCCGCCCCGAAACGCGGGCGCGCCGCGGACGCCGCCCTTCAACCAGCTCGCCCTCGCCTTCACGCACCATTCACGTGATTCACGCGATTTGGGCGTTACTTACGGCTCGAGAATGTCATCAACCGAGCATCCGAGCGTACGGGATAGCGTGCGGAGAGTCTCTCCGGCCGCACGATTGATATTCTTACGGCGCTGTTCATACATTTGAATTGAGCGCAAGCCGATGCCGGAAGCGGCGGCGAGTTCCGACTGAGAGCAACCAAAAGCCGTGCGAATCCGTTTCAGCCGCGTTTCTGGAATATTTTCCAAGAGCATCTTGTCCGCCGTTTCAAAGAATCGTTCTTCCGGTGCCTCGTGGTAGGTTCCGTACATTTGCATGAGAGTTTCGAAGGGAATTACCGAATGGATTTCGCGGAAAGTTCGGTTAGAATGCCATTGGTAGCTCGCGAGTATCCATCCCGCCCAGTATTCCGGGCTTCTTTTCAGAATTGGACGGGCGACGGGGAAACGCGATCGGGACATTTTCTCCGTGAGAACGCGTTGCGCGAGTTCGATGCCGGAAAGTCCGAGGATGATGGTTTTGTCGCCGCGTTCAATCTGCCCGCAGGCGGATGACGTGAGGAACAGCGGAAAGAATTCATCCGCATCCATTTTCATGTCGTGGACGGCATAGTCAATCATATCCGCCATTTGCGAGCGGGCGTCAGACAGGAGTGTTTCTGGGTAGGCGTGCATCGTCGTTGCCGATTCTTTCCGAGATGATTGTGTTCAGATACAGCCCGCGGAAGTCATTCTTCTCCTGCAGGCCCGCGTACTCGCTTTCTGCTCCGTCATTGCGGGATTTTCTGCGCGGATAATATAGGTGGTGTTCGGCTATGGAGTATCCGGCAAAGCGAAGTCTTGAGAATGCCTCCTCGGATTTGACAACGATCTGCTCGCCGAGTTTTCCAAGTTGCAGTGCCAAAGCGAGCTGCTCAACGCTGATGGTGTTGTTGAGAAAGGCCTCTGCGAAATCAAAATACGAGTCGTCCGCGCGGTAACCGACAATCAAGTCATAGGCATCGACATCGACAGAGAACCGGCTTTTCAGATACTGAACGGCGGCACCGGCTATCGGTGTTTTTGATTTGAACTGACGGTATGTGACCAATATCGCCATCCAGTTCAATACCGTGTACTCGGCGGTATTGAGGTTCAGGA
>DCIH01000060.1 GCA_002317575.1 Verrucomicrobia bacterium UBA1731
TCAAGCGCGAGGGCGGGAAGAAATTTGGTCGTTGATTGTCGCGTAGGTTCAATAGGGACTATCCCTCTTGATAAAGCGGTGACATAGTAGTCGGGCGGCGGATTGATGGATGTGTGAGATGGCGTGTTGCGGTAGCTGCTTGACAAACTCCAGGAGCGCGTGGGGTGGACGGGCGCGGGACGCGCCCGGGTACGCAAGGGGAGGCGGCGTCCGCGGCGCGGACGCCCTGCCTGGGTAGGTGCGCTGGTAGGCAAGCATGGGCGTTGTGGTTGCGAACTTGGTCACGCCGGCGGGATGCGCCGAAGCGAAGCGTAGGGCAGGTCGCCGAAGGCGATCGCGAAGCGACGCGCAAGCGCCCGCGCGGTGTGACCCTTGTGGGGGCGCGTCGGGCGCGTCTGGGTGCATCTCCGTTGCGGACCGATTCGCGGAAATCGCCAACCCGTTTTCGGCGGCGAAACGTGGTATACTTTTGGCGTCTTTGAGAGGAGTAACGTGAAGATGAAAAAGTTGTCGTTGAAGGTTGTTTTGACGGGTGTTGCGTTGGCGTGTGGGCTTGTTGGCTGCGCGGTTTGCCAAGGACCGAAACGCATTTCCGTTTTAGGCGACAGCTACTCCACATTCCGGGGTTGCGTACCGGACGGCAACCGCGTCTACTATCCGCGGCAGGGGAACGACGTCGCCGCCGCTGAGCAGTGCTGGTGGGCGCTCGCCATCAAGGACATGGGGGCGGTGCTCGAGCGCAACGAATCCTACAGCGGTTCGACCGTGTGCTACACTGGCTACAGCGGCGCGAACGCGAAGGATTCGAGTTTCGTCACGCGCGTGCCGCGACTTGGCAATCCGGATGTGATTCTCGTGTGCGGCGCCACGAACGACAGTTGGGCGAATGCGCCCATCGGCGAATACGTCTGGTCCGACTGGACGGAGAAGGCGCTGTTTTCCTTTCGCCCTGCGATGGCGAAGATGCTGGCCGATTTGAAGAGGGGGTATCCCAAAGCGCGCGTGGTCTTCATCCTAAACGATTGTCTCAAGCCGGCAATCAACGATTCCGTGCATGAAATCTGCCGCCATTACAATGTCGAATGCCTTGATCTCAAAGGCATCGACAAGCAACTGGGACATCCTTCCGTGGCCGGCATGCGCACATTCGCCGATCAGGTCGTCGCATTCCTGAAGTGATGCGCGAACTTTGAAGTGGCTGGAAGCCGCTTATGCTTTTGGCGTCTTTAGACGCTACTTAAATTGTGAAAACGCGCTGTGGGCAAGCAAAAAAGGTTTCGACGCAAGAGGGTCTGCCCCCAGTGGTGGCGTTAAATTGGTGGAGCAGCCCGGCGGCGGATTGATGGAGATTGAGCATGGCGTGTTGCGGGAGCGGGAAGGAGAAGGTGGTGGCAAAAACAAAAATTGATCCAGTCCAAATTTTGAACACATGCCTCGCCGAGGCGATTGGACTTACTGATTATTGTTGGATAAGGCGAAACCTTGACAAATGCGCCACGGACGAATTCCGTGCAAGATATTCGTCCTTCTTCCGGTTGCGCCGTGAGGAGTCGTGGAAGGGAAAGTACTTCCGGTATCTTGGCAACGCACGGCGTGAAGGATGTGATTTCGCGTCGACGCTTCAGTACCTTTACGGTCTGGAGGGAAAGGTGGAAGCTTCTTTTGCCAGCAAGCTCGTCGCCGTGATCGATCCGAGCAAGCCGATTTGGGATTCAATCGTTTTGCGGTATTTCGGGCTTGCTCCTAAAGCGACCACTCCGACGGCAAAACTGGATGAGGCATTGGGACTGTACGCCGAACTGCAAAAGCGTTATGCGGAGCTGCTGGCATCGGAATCAGGGCTCAATGCCATTGCCGTCTTCAACAAGACGTTTCCTGAATATGCGGCCGAAGTGTCCGATATCAAGAAGCTTGACTGTTTCATTTGGGCTTCGGGCCGAAACAGACGTTGACATGTTGTGGCGGCGGCGGGACCAATTGGGGACAGGCCCCGCAAAGAGGAGATTTTGCGTTCGTTTGTTCGCTTTCCGTTCTTCTTTCGCTGCAAAACAGGTCAGACCTGTTTTGCATTTTTTTGTAGGCGGCGGATTGATGGTGGTGTGAGCATGGCGTGTTGCGGAAGCTGCTCGACAAACTCCAGGAGCATGTGGGGTGGACGGGCGCGGGACGCGCCCGGGTACGCAAGGGCGGCGGCGGCGAAATGTGGTATACTTTTGGCGTCTTGAGGAACGGTTTAAATTGTGAAAATGTGCTGTGGACAAACAAAATAGGCTACGTCGACATGCCGATGAAAAAGAGCGAATTTAAAGATTGCGATGTTTACGCGGCGAAGATTTCCGCGTTGAGGCCTTTTCCTAAAGAGACGCTTAAATCGTTGCGCGACTATTATCGCGTGGGGCTTACTTACTCGAGCAATGCGCTTGAAGGCAATTCGCTGACGGAGAGTGAGACGAAGGTCGTCATCGAGGACGGGCTCACCATCGGCGGCAAGCCGCTCAAGGATGTTTACGAAGCGACAGGACACGCAAAGGCATATGACTTTCTCTATAAACTGACGAAGGACGAGCCAGTGACAGAGGAGGACATTCTTAAGATTCACCGGTTGTTCTACGGACAGATCGACAAGGCACATGCGGGCGCGTGGCGCAAGGTGCGGGTTTTCATTTCCGGTTCGCGGCGCGTTTTGCCCGCTCCTGAGAAAGTGCCGAGGTTGATGACGGATTTCGTCAAGTGGATGGCGCAGAACGATGGCAAGTTGCACCCCGTGGAATTTGCCGCGCTCGTGCATCAGAAGTTAGTCTATATTCATCCGTTCGTCGATGGCAACGGCCGCGTGGCGCGGCTTCTGATGAACCTTTCGCTGATGCGAGCGGGGTGGACGCTTGCGATCATACCGCCGATTTGCCGCCACGAGTACATCGCGACGCTTGAGAAGGCGGGGCGCATGCCTGCGCCATTCGTCCGTTTCATCCGCGACCGTGTCTGCGAGACGCAGAAAGAACTTCTCCGATTGATGGGGCAGTCTATCGTTCTTGACGATGAGGGAGTAAAATCATCAAATGATGAGGGAGTAAATGAGGGAGTAAAGGCGTTGCTCGACGTCATTCGGTCGAATCCCGGGAGGCGCGCGAACGAGCTTGCCACATTGATAGGCAAGAGCGTCCAGTCGGTTGAGCGTTATGTCAAGGCCCTGAAAGACGGCGGACGGATCGCGTTTCGCGGAGCGCCCAAGAACGGCGGTTATTATGTCGTCGGAGGGGCGTGAAGGGTCGGAGCTCATTGACATGGTAGCGGCGGATTGATGGATGTGTGAGCATGGCGTGTTGCGGAAGCTGCTCGACAAACTCCAGGAACGTGTGGGGTAAAAGATTGGCATGTAAAACTGTTGCAAACGGTTTCACGCCTGTGCTAACCTTTTGCGCGGCGGGGATTGGAGCGCGGATCCGCAGGGGTGAACGCCCCGTTCCGCGCGATTCTCCGCTCCAAACGAAAGTCGGGAACCATGAAGAAAAACATGCTTGGATTGTCCGTGTCGGACGGTTTCTCCCGTCTGCGGATCTACGTTGGAAAAGACAAACTGGACATCATGAAACGGGTGGCGGGATTGTTGGTTGCTGCGGCGCTTGTGCCGGTTGTGTCGATAGGCGCCGAGGCGGAGGCGCGTTCCGAATTGCGCGGCGCGCGTCTCCTGAGGCCGCTTCCGGCGGGAGCGGTCCGGCCGCAGGGGTGGCTTGAGAAGGAGTGCCGGGCTGCGGCGAACGGCTATGTCGGACGGCTCGACGAGGTTTTCCCCAAAGACGTGAGCGAACGCTTCCGCGAGGCCTGGTCGCCGGCTCATCCCAAGCGCGGCAAGGAACTGCATTGGATCGGCGGACGCGGCATCTCCTTCGAGATCGGCGGATACTGGTTCGACGGACTCGTCCGTCTCGCGTGCGCGTTGGACGATCCGGCGCTCCTCGCGAAGGCGCAGGGCAAGCTCGACGGCGTCGTCACGAACATGAGCGACGACGCCTACGGGTTCCTGTGGTGGCAGAAGCGCAGCGAAGGTCCGTTCAAGGACGTCTTCAAGGAATGCAGTGGGATCGGCGGCTGTCCGACGTGGGTGCTGGGGAGCGGCTACGGCGGCTTCGCCCGCGCCCTGAGCACCTGGCAGGCGGCGCGTCCGTCTCCGATCTACCGACGGGCGCTCAAGTCGGCCTACGACTTCGACGACCTGCTGCTGGAAGGAGGCTGGTGCGGCATAGCGCCGCAGGCGGCCGTCCTCGCCTGGGAAGCGACCCATGACGCGGCGATCGCCTCGCGCCTCGACGCCTTCTTCGCCCGCGTCGGCGCCGGCTCGCGCTGCCACACCATCCTGGAACCGCCGCCGGAGGACTGCAAGGAACCGCGCAAGCGCAAGGCGCCCGGACACGGCGTGACGCGGGTGGAGAGTCTCGTCGGCACGGTCTTCGGCTATTTCTGGACCGGCGAGCGTCGGTATCTCGAGAACGCGAAGGCGTGGGTGCGCTATCTCGATGGCCTTGCCCTCCTGCCGAACGGTGCCTGGGCGGCCGACGAGTACTTCCGTCCCGTCGGGGCCTGGGAAGGAACGGAGGCCTGCACCGTGACGGCGGCCGAATGGCTCTACCTCAATCTCCTGTCGGCGGAAGGCGACGGACGCTGGGGTGACAGCATCGAGCGGCTCTTCTTCAATGCGGGCATGCGCGTCACGGATCGCTCGTACCTTCGGCACGTCGTCTTCGTCCGTCCCAACACGCTTGACGACCATGACTACCGGTTGCAGGCCAGCGTCGGCTGCTGCTCCGCCAACCTCACGCGCATCCTGCCGCTCTTTGTCCAGCATCTCTGGATGGCGACGCCGGACGGCGGTCTCGCCGCCGCGCTCTATGCGCCCTCGTCCGTCACGGCGACTGTCGCCGGCGGCGTCGCCGCGCGCATCGACTGTGATACCGCGTATCCCTGTTCCGACACCGTCAGATTGTCCCTGACGTTGTCGAGTCCGACGGAGTTTCCTCTCCTGTTGCGTCTGCCGGGCTGGTGCGAGAAGCCGGCTCTCGCCGTTAACGGCAAGGCCGTCGCCGTCGAATGCGCGAACGGATTCGCCCGCTTGCGGCGGACCTGGAAGACGGGCGACGTCGTCACGCTGAACTTTCCGTTCACGCCGCACGTGCGCACGATGGACATCCGTACGGATCCGAGCCGTCATTACGGCGAGTTCTGGTGGGACGGCTGCGAGTACAACACGCAGGAGTGGCTGGGCGACCAGAGCGACGCGTGCGCCCGTCAAGGCGCGTTCGTCGAGGCGGGGCCGCTGTGCTTCGCGCTGCTCGTGAAGGCGGCGGAGTGGCAGTACTGCCTTGACGCGCGCACGGCCGAACCCCAGGTCGATTTTCTGCCGACGGGCGACTGGCCCGTGCGCGTCAGGGTGAACGGACGGGCGGCGGACTGGCCGCACGATCCGAAGCTCCCGGGCCTGCCGCATCCGTCGTTCGTCCGTTTGCGTGAGACGAAGCCGATCGAGCTCGTTCCGTACGGCTCCGCCCTGAGCGCGATCTCCGTCTTTCCGACCGCGAACTTTGGTAAAATACGGTAGTAGATTGAATAGTAGGAGGATACGTATGATGAAGACGATGAAAACGGCTTCGATGGCCGCTTCGGTCGCTCTGGTTCTGA
Organism: Verrucomicrobia bacterium UBA1731; assembly: GCA_002317575.1. Taxonomy (GTDB): domain Bacteria; phylum Verrucomicrobiota; class Kiritimatiellia; order RFP12; family UBA1067; genus UBA1731. Next base: position 5,674 of record DCIH01000060.1, read on the forward strand.
CGGGAACGCTGTTCGCCGCGGAAACCTGGAAGGACGGCGAGCGTCAGGCGCTGTGGCCGGAGGGGAAGATTCCGTTTTTCCAGGAGAAGCAGATCGCAGCTCCCGTGAACGTGGTGCGGGAGAAGGGATTCGATCCCGCCGCGCACCGCATGCCCTACATCGAGTGGTATCGTCCGGCGGCGTCGAATCGCACGGACTCGTGCCTGATCATCGCCTCGGGCGGCGGCTACATCGGCTGGGTGAACACCGACCTCGTGCAGGACTGGCTCGAGCAGTTCACGGCACTCGGCGTCACCTGCGTCAAGTTCGTCTACCGGACGCCCCGTCCCGAGGGATTGCCGTTCTACGCATCGGCCTGGGCGGACGGACAGCGCGCCGTCCGGCTTGTCCGCGCGGCGGCGAAGGAGCGCGGCTTCAATCCCGACCGCATCGGCTTCATGTCGATCTCGGCGGGTGGACACCTCGCGTGTCTCCTCGCGACGAGTTCGACGGCGCCGGCGTACGAGAAGGTCGACGCGCTCGACGAGACGCCCTGCAACGTGAACCTGGCCTTCGCCTTCGCGCCGGCCTATGTGCTGACGGACGGCCTGGGCACGGAGAACGCGCGCGAGGGCGATGCGCCCGACGTGCAGCTGGATCCGATTTTCAAGTTTGACGCGCAGACGTGTCCGATGTGGTTCGCCCACGGCGGGGTCGATCCGATCTCCCCGTTCGCGTCGACGAAGATGTACCGCCGCCTGCGGGAGATGAAAATTCCGGCGGAAGTCCATCTTTATCCGGACAAGGATCATTGGGCGTGGGGCGGCGAGCGGTCGGTCGAGTTCATGCGCCAGATGGGCTGGCTCGGTCCGCTTGCGCCCGAGGTGGAGCTGATGAAGCGGTTTCCGTCCGACGACGCCCGCGACGGTTATTCCAAGGAGGACGTCTGGCCGGCCGGGAAGATGCCGGACGTGCGGACGAACCAGTGCCTGCCTTATGTCGAGTGGCATCATCCGAAGACCTTGAAGACGAAGGCGATCCAGATCATCTACTCGGGCGGCGCCTACATGGGGAACGGTCCGGACAGCTTCGAGGTCACGCCCGCGCGGCGCTACCTGAACGAGAAGGGGATGACGGTCGTCACGCTCCGCTACCGGACACCGCGTCCCGCGGGCCTGCAGAAGCACGTCACGGCCTGGCAGGATCTGCAGCGCACGATCCGCATCGTCCGTTCGCAGGCGGCGGCGAAGGGACTCGATCCCGACCGCATCGGCATCATGGGCTCGTCCGCAGGCGGACACCTGACGCTGATGGGCGCGACGAGTTCGAAGCACCGTTCGTACTGTCCGGTCGACGATCTGGACAAGATTCCCTGCAATGTGCAGTGGGCCGTCGCGATTTATCCGGCGTATGCGCTCACGGACGGCGCCGACGACGTGAACGCGAAGGGCGGCAATCCGGACGACGCCCGGCTCGTCCCCGAGTTCTCCTTCGATCTCGCGACGTGCCCGATCCTCTTCGTCCACGGCGATGCGGACGGCTATGCGGCGATGAATTCGGTGAAGTGCTGGGAGCAACTCCGCCGGATGGGCGTCCAGGGCGAGGTCCATACGCTCGCGAAGCGCTACCACTGCTTCATGGTCAAGGCCTCCCCCGGAACGGGCAGCTACACGTGGCTCGACCGCATCTGCGAGTTCATGACGGAGAAGGGGTTCAACCGTTAAACATGAAAAACGCGCTTGGGATGGCTCTGTTGTCTCTTGCGGTCGCTGGACGGACGGTTCGTACGGCGTGAAGTACGGCATGGGCAAGACGTCGTTCGGTCCGTTCGACAGGAAGGGCGGCGTCTTCGGTTCGCAGGAGCCGATCGCGACCGGCGCGGGGCACCACTCCGTCATCTGCAAGCCGGGCACGGACGAGTGGTACGTCTGCTATCACCGCCGTCCGATCCCGAACCTCGCGCAGCACCACCGCGTCACCTGCCTCGACCGCCTCCGTTTCAACGACGACGGCACGATCCGTCCCGTCGTGCCGGTGGCTCAAGGGAACGAATAGGATCAGACCTTCAGTAGCTGCTTCCTGAAGGCGAGACCGATCGCCTCCGACCGGTTGGCGATGTCGGGGCACGAAGGGTCAGAACTGACATAGTAGCCCGGCGGCGGATTGTTGGCGCGGCCGCCGCTTCTCCGTGCACCCCCCTCGTTTGTGGGGGTGTCTGGCGCGTGCGGAATCGTGTATACTCGTGTCGTCTTTAACCAGGAAGGATAAAACATGACCAAACGTTCGTTTGCCGTTCGCCACGGCGCGAGTTTCGCGGGGGCGCTGTGCGCCACCGCGCTGTTCGCCGCCGAGCCGACGCCCGTGTTCGAATGCGCCAACCCCGCCGCGGCCGACGCCGCCGAGCTGTTGGCCAAAGCCGAGGCCGCCAGTCCCCGCGACGTGGCCGCGAGCTTCTGGATCAAGTTCGACGATGCGTCTTCCGTCGCGCATCTCGGTTTCTGCGACTGCTGGCTCGCCAAGGACGGCACGCTGCGCTTCCGCACGGCCGCGCCCGAGACGGAACTCGTCTCGGACCACCTGCTGATCACCTCGAAGTTCGTCGTCAAACCCGGCGAATGGCACCACGTCGAGCTTTCCTTCACGATCAACTCCCGCCGCTATGCGCTGTACGTGGACGGCAAGTTCGTGGCGGAAAACGACAAGCTCCTGCTGCCGCAGTTCCGTTTCACGAAGCCCGACCTCGCCGGTTTCCGCGGCGAGGTGAAGGACTTCAAGTACTTCGACGCCGCGCTCGATTCCGAAGAGCTCGCGCTCGCGGACGCCACGGCGGCCGACTACGACGCGCTCGCGGCGCGCGTCGTGGCGGAAGCCGACAAGGCCGCGAACCCGCATCTCAAGGGCTGGGCCGCGGCCGTCACGAACCGCGCCGCCGCCGCGAAGGCCTCGGGCGGCAAGACGACGATCGCCGCCTGGAAGCGCCTCGTCGCGGACGCGGACAAGATCGCGACCTTGAACGCGGCGATGCTCGCGAGTCCGAAGGGGACGGTGTCCGACCAGCCGGTGACGGTCTACGAAATTCCGTGCACCACGCAGGACCTGTACCTGCCGTACGATCTGCCCAAGAGCGGGACGCTCACGAACCGTCTCGACGTGTTCCTCGCGCAGGACGAATACGAAACGGCGTCCGTCCTGGTTGTGCCGTTCAAGCCCGTGAAGAACTTCACGCTCCGCATGGGCGATCTGCGCGGTCCCGGCGGCGCCGTGCTGAAGGGTTCCGACGTGGACCTCAAGCTCGTCAAGCGCTGGTACCGCACCGGCGGCGCGTGGGCGAGCTATCACGTGGACCTGCGCATGCGCGTGCTGACGCCCGACATGGTGCTCAACGACGACAAGCTCGTGCGCGTGGACGAATGGAAGCGCAGCAACGAAATCTACATGCGCTATCCGGGCGGCGCGCGCTACGAGAACGTGAGCGACTTCAAGTACGACCGCGAATGGCTCGGCGAAACGTGCGCCTGGTTCAAGGACGCGCCCACGCTCCAGCCGCTCGCGCTCACGGAAGCCGGCCGCAACCAGCAGTACCTCGTGACGTTCCACGCCGAGAAGGACACGAAGCCCGGCTTCTACACGGGCGCGCTCGAGTTCGTGGCGGACAACCGTCCCGCCGGCCGCATGGAGGTGACCGTGCGCGTGCTTCCCTTCGTGCTGCCCCAGCCGAAGACGTACTACGACCTGAACCGCAACTACCTGAGCCACGTGAACCACCACGACGGTTCCGACGCGAGCATGATCAACGGCCTCAAGTTCAACATGCGCAACCTGAACTCCGTCGCCGGCAGCCGCCGCGCCGTCGCGCAATGCCTGCGCCTCGGCTATCCGCTCACAGACATCTTCGCCGACTGCAGCGTGTCCATCCCGGCGCTCGACCTCAACGATCCGCGCGCCACGCCGGCCGTGATGAAGCGCCAGGACCTCATGGCGGCGCGTCCGCAGCAGCGCAATGAGAAGATGATTGAGGACATGACGGGCAACGCCGACTTCGAGATCTGGAGCTGCGCCTCGTCCGAAGCCGCGTGGTACGGCGCCATCTCGCTCGGGCCGGAGCACGCTGCGAACGTGCTCCACGAGCACACGCGCACGAAGTATTTCTCGCACGGCATGACGCGCGACGTGCCCATGTTCTCGCCGGGCATCTACGACATGGACTCGAGCACGAAGAAGTGCCGCGAGTATTCCGACGTGTGGCACGCCACGGGCGGCCGCTCGATCACCTACGCCGCGCCGTTCCCCGGTCCCGAAAACCCGGGCCTCATGCGCCGCGTGATGGGCCTCGAGCTCTACAAGGCGGTCCAGTTCGACGGCCACATGATGCACGGCTACATCGCCGGCAACCTGAACGAGTTCACCAAGTATCCGGGCGGCGACGGCGACTACCGCACGTTCGACATGTGCTACAAGCAAGCGGGCGGCGTCATCAACCGCATCGCCATCTACGGCTACCGCGAGGGTTTCGACGACGTGCGCTACGCCACGATGATGAAGTCGCAGGCGCTCAAGCACCGCGAGGACAAGGATCAGATCGTCGCCCGCGAGGCGAAACGCCAGCTCCACTGGCTCGAAACGGTGGACGGCGACAACTACGACATGGACGCGTTCCGCTCCGAGTGCGCGTACCGCATCGTCACGCTTCAGGACCTCGTCGCGGCCCGCGCGGGAAAGGACAAGTAAGATGAAACACGATTGGACCAAACCGTTGTCCGCGGCCGCGGCCGCCTGCGCGCTCGCCGCCTGCACCACGGCCCCGAAGGCGTTCGAGCCCGTGCCGAACAACCAGAAGAACGTGATGACCGTGGAATGGCGCACGCTCCCGACGGACTGGGAGAACCTCGCCGCGCGCGAGTCGGAGAAGTGGAATTTCAACTTCCGCCCCTACGGCCAGGAAAGCGCCGACATGCTCTGGAGCGACCCGAACGCGATCCGTTCGGTGATGAAGGGCACGGTGGACGACAAGATCAAGCCGACGGCGATCTACGCCGCCGCCGACGAGCGCGAACTCGCGGTGCTCGTCTTCGCCGCGATGCAGGAAGGCGCCGTCACGAACGGCCTCGCGAAGGGCGACGCCATTCCCGAATACAGCGGCGAATGCTTCTTCCTGCCGGGCGACGCGGACAATCCGCAGATCCTCAACTGGCAGCCGTTCGGGCCGACCTCGAAGCCGGGCATGGACTACGCCCTGAGCTGGATGAAGTGGGACCGCGACAACCGCGACCTCATCGGCGCGATGACGCTCGACGCGCGGCGCGTGCCGTCCGGCGTGGTGATGAAGATCGCCGTTCCGTGGGTGGCGCTCTACGACCACCTGCCGTTCCTGCAGGGGAAGAAGGACGCCTTCTGGCGCTTCGGCCTCATGCGCTGGGACACGGGCGTGACCTGGGGCGGCGTGGTGCACCAGCAGCTGTCGCCGGGCTACCTCCGCTTCGAGCTTTCGGACGCGGAAAAGCGCCAGCTCATGAAGAGCGTGCTGATGACGTGCTGGAAGCGCTACCTCGACGTGCGCGGCAAGACGGAAATCAACCCCGGCAAGGTGTCCGGCCGCGGGGACGCGTACCGGAACCGCACGCTCGAGGCGAATCCCCACTCGTACATGAACGTGAACGAGGACTGGGGTTTCCGCGACGCCTGGCTCATGCAGGCGATCCAGGAGCGCAACGCGCTCGGCAAGGGCATCGCCGAATTCGACCAGATGTCCTGGGACGAGCAGGTGGCCTTCTACAACAAGGCCACGCGCATCCTCTACAACTTCAAGATCGATCTGGACGACGCCGGCGGCAAGTACCACAAGGCGCTCCTCATGAAACGCTGATCCGGACGCGAAAGGAACGTCACACATGAAACTCAATCTCATCATCGCCGCCACGCTCTGCTGCGCCGTCCCGGCCGTCACGCCGGTCTTCGCGGCCGACGCCCCGGCGCAGACCGCCCAGCAGAAGGCCGAAGCCGAAAAGAAGGCGAAGGCCGAAGCCGAAAAGAAGGCCCGTGAAGAAGCCAAGGCGAACGGCGATCAGGCGAACAAGTTCGTCGGCGCGTTCAACCAGGCGTTCAAGGACGGCAAGGCCGAAGACGCCGAAGCGGCGGCGAAGGGCGCGTTCGCGCTCTTCGGCAAGCCGGGCGTGCAGGGGCTCGACTGGTTCGTGCGCAGCTTCGGCAACCATGACTTCAACCGCGACAAGGGCGATACGCGCAAACTGGCGATCCGCCTGTACGCCGGCAACCACCGGTTGCTCGTCTCGAAGGCCGAAGGCGACGCGAAGGTCGCGCGCATGAACGCGCTCGTGGGCGTCCTGAAGCTCGACAAGGCCGCGAACGAAAAGGAAATCGCGCAGGTCCTCGCCGACCGCTACAAGGTTCCCGGCGTCGCCAAGAAGACGCTCGCGGGCATGTACGCCAACGACTGCAACTTCAAGGAGGCCGACGCCGCGTCGGAGGCCCTCCTGAAGGAAGCGCCCGCCGGCGACGCCGCCGCGCTCGCGAAGGCGTTCGACGACGTGCTCGCCGCCTGGGAGACGGCCGGCATCTTCGGATGCGAGGCCGGCCAGAAGTGGTGGGACCGCGCGGCCAAGGACGTGGTGCGCACGGGCGACGCGAAGTGGGAGTTCCTGAACCGCTACGCCGACCACCTCGAGAAGTACGCGCTTGTGCCGATGGAGGCCGTGGACAAGATCCGCGCCGAACGCGACCAGATCGCCGACCTCTCGCTCAAGCGCCGTTTCCAGAACGAACTCGGCAAGATGCGCGGCGGCGAAACGGACGAGGCCTACACGCAGGCGCTCACCAACGCGCTCACCCTCGCGGGCACCAACGCGTCGATGCGCCTGCAGGTGTACGAGCGCGCCACGCTCGGCGGCGGTTGGGGCTGGGGCGACAAGATACCGTGCAACTACAACGCGTTCCTGCGGGACGTCGTGCTCAAGGACCCGGCCGCCACCACGGGCCGCGGCAACCGTCTCGGCCAGTATCTCTCGGCCTACGCGAAAAACGGCTACGCCGACTACGAGGCGACCGAAAAGTACCTCCGCACGTGGGAAAGCGTCGACGCCCACGCCGTCCGCGGCGCGTTGCGCGACCTGTGGTCCGTCGCCGGCAGGCGCTACTACCACGGGCTCGACCCCGCGTTCGCGAAGAAGATCCTCGCCACCTATCAGCAGGACCTCTACGAATTCGAGGCCGCGAAGCCGCTCAAGGACGCCTGGCACTACAACAACAACGTCGCCGGCCTCCGCCGCAAAGTCGCCGACGCGGCGATGTCGGCGGACGAACCGCTGGTCGTGGAGGAGATGCTCGCGGCGCTCGAGAAGGGCGAGAAGCCCGACCGCCTGTACATCGCCTGCCGCCGCGGCGAACTCGCGTTCCGCGCGAAGGACTACGTCCGGTGCGTCGCGGTCCTCAAGCCGCTCGTGGACGACGCGGCGCTGAACAACCGCTGGGACGTCGGTTTTCCGGCCGAGGCGCTGGTGCGCTCCCTCGTGGCCGTCGGCGACGTGGAGGAGGCCGCTCGGATCATGGAAAAGAAGATCGACAGTTTCCCGCGCTGGACGCGGCGCAACTACTTCCAGCCGCGTCTCGACGCGCTGAAGGCGCGCGCCGCGGAAATCAAGAAGGCCCGCGAGTCCGCGGACAAGTGATGTCGGGCGGGCGGCGCGTGCATGATCATTTCTAGGCTTCGCTGCCCGCCTTCGCAAGGCTACGGCGGACAGGGTCGCGAAGCTGAAGCGGCGGGGCGCCGCTTCTCCTGATAGTGGTGCCGCGCGAATCTGCGGCGTGC
>DCIH01000046.1:0-5597 GCA_002317575.1 Verrucomicrobia bacterium UBA1731
GGGGCCGGAGGCCGACCGAGCGGCGTTCGGCGCCTCAGAGAACCGGCAGTCTGCGGAAGCCCGCCGGCGCCAGGATGTCGCCCATCATCGCCCCCTGAAGGAAGCGCTGTTCGTCTGCCGACTGTTTGCCGGCGACGTCAAGATCGTCGGCCACCTGCCGATAGGTCTCGTCCGAAATCCACTCGTCGTCCTTCTTCATCCGACCCGCGATCCTGAGCTCTTCCGCCCGACGATACGCGTCGCGCGTGCGCGCCACGCAGGCGTCGAGCTGCTCGTCGGACAGCTCGATCTGAAGCTGCGTCTTCAGCGTCTCCTTCAGCTCAAGGTCGGTTTTCGCGTTCAGTTCCTGGAGTTTCCTGTACGTGGTCTCCGACACGAACGACGGCTGCGACGTCTTCTGCATGCCGAAAACCTTCAGCGCGACGCCGCACGCGAACGCCTTCTCGTCCTTGGTCATTTCCACGCCCGGCTTCGGCGTCAGATCGATGTCGTACACGCCATGCCCGCGATACGTCACGCCAGGAAGATTTGGAACGGCCTGCCCGGGATTGAGCCCCGCGACGGCCTCCCGCAGTTTTATTTTGCGCGTGGAGTAGATGTAGGCCTCGAAATTCTCGGCGTGCCGGCCTTCCGCGCGGAATTTGAGCGCACCGAAACGCCACTTCGGAAACGAGATGTCGTTGTCGATGCCCATCACGCTCACATTGTGTTTCTTGTCGACCGAAACGTGGTAGTTGCCCCAATGGCGGTCGCCTTGGCCGCTGAGCAGATCGCCCCATTCGAGTTCGGCGAATTCGCGGGCCATCGTGCAGACGAACGTCTTCGCGCCCTCCGGGTCCGCAGGTTTCTTCTTGCCCGTGCACAGCGCCTTCAAGTCGCTGAACACGGAACCGGGATCCTTCTGGGCACATTTCGCCCGGAACTCGTTGGCGATCTTTTCGCCGGGGATGCCCGGCGCCACCTCCATGAAGAATCCGATCATGCCGTCGTGCACGCCCACGTACGTGTTGGGCATCACGTGCCCGTCGCCCAGCAGCATGGAGATCTTCTTCGACGCGAAATTCAGATGCGCGATCTGCTGGTCGTCCGCGTAGGAATTGTTGCCGTTGAGTCCCATCCGGTCCATCCCGGCCCGGCCCGAGATCTCCGGCTTGAACACGAACTTCTGCTCGCCGCCGTCGCTCGTGCGGTAGGTGCACAGGAAAACGGTGTTCATCTGCCCGTTTCCAAGACGTTTCGCGTCCACGAGCGCGGCATCGTCCAGCGCGGGATTCACCATTTCGGCGGGGGCGTTCAGCGTTTTCGCGCTGATGTAGGAATCCGCCGAAAAATCGCCGCGCATGAGCCCCAGCAGCAGTTTGTCGTCCGCTGCCACCCCGTCGGCGTTTCGCACGCCCATTTTCCCGACGTGCGCGCAAACCACCGCCAGTTCCTTCTTGACCGTGTTCTTATCCGTGTCCGGATTGTCGAATTTCGCCATTCGCGCAAAAACGCCCTGCTCGCTCAATCGCGTGATTTCGTCCTTCAGCCGTTCGTCTGCTTTGATCGTGTCGGCCATGGCGACGATCTGCTGGCCGAAAAGCGTCGCACGCGAAACGGGCGAAAGGCACTTGGGGTTTTCCAGATACGCCACGGCCGCGTTCAGCAGTTTGCACACCGAAGCCAGATGACCGAGACTTCCGGACACTTTCCCGTAACGGTGCAACACGGCGCGATTCACGTCGGCCGGAAGCTTCTTGCCGGCCAGGCAGTCCTTGAAATCCGCCTTCGTCTCCGCCGCGATCTTGGTCAGGTCGGCGATCGCCGACTTGGTGCGCGCGAGCACCGAGGCGTTCTTGGAACCGGGGAACAGCGAATCCATCAGATTCGTTTCGGGATCGACGAGCGCCGCCAGGTCGGACGCGCCGGGGAAGGTCTCTTCCGCGAGTTTCTCCGCCGTCTGCGCGCAGGCGCGTTGCTGCAGCGCCTCCAGATCCTGGCCGAGCTTGTCCAGGTGGGTCCGAACGGCGTTCATGACCGACGCTTCGGGGATGAAACACGTCACTTCGCCCTCGTAGCGGATGCCTTCGCGCGCCGCGAGGTCGATGGCGGCCCGGGCGGCGTCCAATTGGGTTTTGAGCGTCTTGAACGCGTTCGCGTCGGCAAGCCCGGCCTGGCCGCCGTCGACCTTGGCCTTCAGCGCCTCCATCGCCTCGGCGACCGGCAGCAGTTCCGTCTTCAGCATGTCGAACGTCGTATCGTTGCCGTGCATCTGGGCGGCGGTGCGCGACAACAGACGCGACGCCTTCTGGCTGAGCAGCGACACCTTCGACTCGTACTCTTCCTTGGAGAACGGCACTACGCCCGACTTGACGGCCTCTCCGCGCTGCGTCGCCTCCCAGGCTTCCGCGCGGCCGTAGGATTTGCTCGCGTCGCGCACCATCTCGACGATTTCCGTCGCGCGCGCCAGACTCGCCGTCGACATCGCGTACAGTCCGTCGCATGTGCCGCCCGTCTTTCTGTGGAGGTACTCGAGGTGGTCGGCCAGCGCCTCCTGGGCGTTCAGCGCATTCGCCACGATCGTCCCGATTTCACGGAGCTTCTTCGTCCGTTTCTCCTGGCCGGGGATCTCGGCGATCTCGTATTCGTAATGCGCGGGCACGATGGTGCCGTCCTGCTTCTGCGTTTTGCGAACATACGAAAGCTCGCCCGCGTTGAACGCCAGCCCGACATACAGACCCTGGAGTTTCCCCAACGCGGCGAAGGTCTTCCGCGCGGTCGACGCCAGCTTTTCGAGATCCTTGCCCATCGCCTTGGAGAGGTCTTCGAGCCAGGCGATCTTGCCTTGCAGAGCGGGGTCGTTGGCGCCTTTGAGCTGCGCGATTTCCGCCTTGAGCGATTCCATGATCGACGCCGTGTTCGCGCGGACCGTCTTGGCGTCCAACGACGTCACATGCTGCTCGGAGGCGTTCGCGATCATGTCCTTGAGGCGCGCCGTGAGGGCGCCCGGTTCTTCGCGCATCGGCTTCGGACGCAGGTTCTCGGCTTCCGCGCCGTCGTTCGGCTTGGATGCCGACTGCACGTCGCCGCCCGTGTTCGACATGTCAACCGACTCCGTCTGATGGACGAAATCGCGATTGATGACGTAACCGGAAATGGTGCCCATGATGCGTTCCTCCTACGGATTGATGACTTCAAAACCGTCATTCTGCGAATTTTCGAGCCGGTCCGCCAACGGCGACAGGCTTTCCGGATCCGCGTCCACGACCGAACCATCCCCGTCGCGGACGACATAGCCGCATCCGCGTGCCGTGGCCGAAAGCGCAAGCGTCGCGTCCGCAACGCCCGGATAGGCGGTCTCGAGACCGATGCGCGTGACCGCGTCAACCAGCGCAACGATCATCTCGAGCGTTTCCGCCGAGCTTTCCCTGTCCGGCAGCACCGCATCCACTCGGATGCGGTCCGCGACTTCGTGTATTTCGATTCTGGCCATGATGTTCCTGCTCCGTATACGCACCAGGCGCACAAAGGTTTCACGTCCCCGGATCGTCCGTCACCGCCGGCTCACGACCTCGTCCCAGTTCCCGTAGATGGCCCGGGGCCCGTAGAACGCGCCGGACTTCATCCAGCCCACGTACGTCTGCGTCGCGTGGGAACACACGACCCGCCAGGGTATGTCCCAGAACCCGGGCGTCACCGGCGTGCGCCCGTCCGGAATGATGAAGTTCCCCGTGAGCGACTTGAGCAGCCCCGCGTCCATCTTCGAGTAGATCTGCGAGAGCCGCGCGATGTCGTCGCCAAGCGATATCCTCTCGCTCTCTTCCGCCGTGCGCATGCCGCGGTAGATGAGCGATTCGAGGATGCTGTGCACGCTCGTGAGATTGCCGTCCGCGCGCTGGTCCGGCGGCACGAGGTAGAGCGCCGGCACGTCGTGCGCAACCGCCCCGATGGCGGATGGCAGCAGCTGCGTGGACCAGGTACCGAAGAGCATGTGCCAGTACGCGACGCCCGTCATCTTCTCGAACTCGTCCTTCATCCGCAGATAGGCCGGGTCGAACAGCATGTCCAGCGAATCGAAATGCCTGAGCTTCAGGTCGCGCCCGTACCGGTGGCTGTCCCACGCGGCGAGCGGCACGAGCGGCACGCAGTCCTCGGGATTGAGCACGTTGAAGATGTTCCAGTACCGCCGCTCCGCGCCCGAGGGTTCCTCCTGGATGATCGTGTTCGGCGCGGCGTATGTGTAGACGAACAGGTTTCCGTGCGGAATGCGCGCGTCGTCGCACAGCCGCGCGCCCACGAGATTCGCCACGGCGCCGCCGCGGCTGTGCCCGCACACGAGGATCTTCGCCGTGCGGAAATCGACGCCTTCGCCGGCCGCAAACCGCTCGAACGACTCCAGGAGATTCGCCGCCGCGCGCGCGAAGCCCTGGTGGTGGCTCGGCATCGCCAGATCGAACGGCTCTGCGTCAATTCCCCAGGCATTGCACATATTGAGGTTCGACACCCACTCGTCGCGACCGAACGTGCCGCGCACGGCCACCACCACCACCTGCGCCTTCGTGCCGTCCGAGAAAACGGCGTCCTTCACCGCAAAGGTGAACCCGACCTGGTCCTTCTTCCATGTCGGATTCGAGTAATCGATCGAGCGGCCGTACCGGCGGTACATCCGCGCACGGGGAAAACCGAGCCGCTCCAACGAGCGCACATCCATCTCGGACGGCGCGCCGTAGGTGGACGCCGCAAGCGCCGAAAGGGGCCCCGCAAGCTCCTGGCTGTAGGCATCGGAATCGGCCAGCAGGAAATCGTCCGACCAGTCGAACGTGACATAGTTCGGCACGCGGTAGTCGAGCGGATACGATAGCTCGAACTGCCGCAGCGTCGCGCCGGCGTGAACGCAGTACGGGGTGATGCGGCAAGCCGCCACCCCGCACGCAAGCGCAATCGCCGTCACGACACGCCCGATCTGGACGCGCCGATCCATCACCGTTTTCCGGCGGCGAGCTTCCGCAACATGGCGGATATCTTCTTCGACTCCGCCTTGGTGATCTTCCCGTCCGCACGGGCCGCCTCGACGATCTCCAGGCATTTCGCGTATTCGCCGCCGTGGGCCTTGGCCATCGGACGGAGGAAATCGACCAGGATGTCGGTTTCGTCGAAATCGACTTCGCCGTCGGCGAGGATGTCCTTCGCCATCTTGCCGAGCATCGACTTGCCGGCGAACTCGTGCGTGTTGTAGAGCGGCTGGTCTTTCACCACGCTCAGCCCCATCGCCTTGCGGATGCCGATGATGTCCTTCACGAACCTTTCGTCCAGCTGCTTCACCGGCTTCTGGTGCAGGCACGCCAGGAGCAGCACCTGGCAGTACGCGTCCGCGTTTTCGGCGAACCATTCCGCCTCTTCGATGTCGCGCCCGCCGCATACGATGCCGTGGTTCGCCATGAAGACGACATTCGACTTCTTCGCCGCTTCCGCGACCGTCGTGGCGACGGCGTCCGTGCCGGGCGTCGCGTACGGCGCAAGCGGAATCTGCGACAGGAAGATGTCCGCCTCGGGGTTGACGCCGTTCGGCGGAACCTGGCCCGCGAAGAGGAATGCGTTGCAGTGCGGCGGATGGCAGT
>DCIH01000046.1:5661-5820 GCA_002317575.1 Verrucomicrobia bacterium UBA1731
CGCTCGTGCGCGGACGGTAGCCGCACAGCTGGCCGGCCTTCATGTCCACGAGGCAGATGTCCTCGACCTTCATGAAGCCCTTGCAGCACAAGGTCGGCGAACACAGCACGAGGTCCTTGCCCACGCGCACGGACAGATTGCCGCCGTTGCCGTCGGTGT
>DCIH01000046.1:5836-6746 GCA_002317575.1 Verrucomicrobia bacterium UBA1731
CGGTGTAGCCCTTGTTGTAGATGCGACGGCCCATTTCGCAGATCTGCTCCTTCACCTTCGTGATTTCGGGCGAAACGAAGAACGCGTCGAGCGCCTTGCGCGTCTTCGGCTGCGGACCGTGCTCCCAATCGTAGGCCCGGTTCACCAACGGCGGATGGATGTACAGTTTCTTGTCCATTTCTAACTCCTAACCCCTAACTCCTAACCCCTAACCCCTAACCCCTAGCCTTCGCCTTCATCTCGCGGTACTCGGAATAGCTTCCCTCGAACCACGTGGTCTTGCCCTTGCCCTCGAACGCGAGGATGTGCGTCGCGATGCGGTCCAGGAACCAGCGGTCGTGCGACACCACCATCACGCAGCCGCCGAACTCTTCGAGACCTTCTTCGAGCGACCGCAGGGTCGCCACGTCGAGGTCGTTCGTCGGTTCGTCGAGGAGCAGCAGATTGCCGCCGGACGTAAGCAGCTTCGCGAGATGCACGCGGTTACGTTCGCCGCCCGAAAGGACGCCCACCTTCTTCTGCTGCTCGGGTCCGCGGAAATTGAAGCGCGAGCAGTATGCGCGGCCGTTCATCATCGTCTCGCCGGCGAGTCGCACATATTCGCCGCCGCCGGTGATCGCCTCGTACACCGTCTGGTTCGGATCGAGCTCGCCGCGCATCTGGTCCACGTACGAAAGCTTCACCGTCTCGCCCACGCGCAGTTCGCCGCCCAGCGGCTTCAGCGCGCCCGTCATGAGCTTGAAGAGCGTGGTCTTGCCCGCGCCGTTGCCGCCGATCACGCCCACGATGCCGCCGCGCGGCAGGTTGAAGTTGAGGTCGTCGTACAGGATCTCGCCGTCGAAGCCCATCTTCATGTGCTCGGCCTTCACCACGAGGTCGCCCAGACGCGGACCCGGCGGGATGCGGATGA
>DCIH01000046.1:6870-7533 GCA_002317575.1 Verrucomicrobia bacterium UBA1731
ATCCACTTGAGCTCGTTCTCGAGCAGCTTCTGGCGGCTCTTCTCCACCTTCGCCTCGCGCGCGAGCATCGCCTGCTTCTGCTTGAGCCACTCTTCGTAGTTGCCCTTGTACGGATAGCAGATGCCGTGGTCGAGTTCGAGGATCCAGTCCGTGACGTCCGAAAGGAAGTAGCGGTCGTGCGTGACCACGATCAGCGTGCCCTTGAATTCCTTCAGGTACGCCTCGAGCCGGAACGTCGTGTCGGCGTCCAGATGGTTCGTCGGCTCGTCCAGAAGGAGCACGTCCGGGTTCGTCAGCAGCAGGCGGCAGATCGCGACGCGGCGGCGCTCGCCGCCGGAAAGAACGGAAACCGGCTTGTCGCCCGCGGGGCAACCCATGTCCGCCATCGCGCGCTCGACGAGGTTGTCGATGTTCCAGTAGTCCTTCTCGTCGATGATCTCCTGGAGCTTCTCCATCTCCGCCGCCTTCTTGGGGTCGTCGAGTTCACAGCAGAGGTCCTCGTAGCGTTCCACCATCGCCTTCGCGTCGGCGACGCCTTCGGAGACGACGTCCATCACCGTCTTCGTATCGTCCAGTTCCGGCTCCTGCGGCAGGTAGCCGACCTTCGTGCCCTTCGCCACCTGCACGGTGCCGATCAGATCCGTGTCGAGCCCCGCGAGGATC
>DCIH01000046.1:7594-13702 GCA_002317575.1 Verrucomicrobia bacterium UBA1731
GCGCACCGTAGAAGAAGGAAAGGTTCACATCCTGCAGGATCGTCTTCGTGCCGACCTGCTTCGTGACGTCGATCAAACTGAACTGATATTCTCCGGCCATGCCTATTTTTCCTTCCCCGCGCGCGCTTTTCCGCGCGCTTCCTGTTTCCGCTGTTCTTCGAGATGCTTGTGCAGAATGATCTTCGCCTTGCGCTTCTTGAGTTCGGCGTCTTCGGGGTGGCGCTTGATGAGCACATCGAGCTGGCGCACGGCCACGTCCTCAAAACCGCCCGCGGCCGCGCATTCGATCATCTCCAGCCGGTGCGCGTCCAGAAGCGGGTCGAGCGCCACGCACTTCGTGAACACCTTCACCGCGATTTCGGGATGCCCCGCGTTCTTCAGGCACACGCCGAAATTGTGAAGAGCCGCGACGTCGCCCGGGAATATCTCCATGCGGTTTTCGTAGCAGCGCAGGGCGCCGCCGAGATTGCCGATCTTCACGTACAGGCGGCCTTCGCGGTCGAGGGCGCCGGCCAACGCCAGGAGCAGCGGATCGTGCGGACTCGCCTTCGCCGCGCGCGCCCAACGGACCAAGGCGTTCGTCCGAACGCCGGCCGCCGCGTCGTCGTAGCCGAGCAAGACGTCGCGACGGGCGCCCTGGACGACTTCGACCGCGTTCGAGAAAACGGCCAGCACGCCGTCATCCACCCCCCGCACGTCAATCCAGGAAAAGTCCGGATAGCGGAGCGGCGTCAGGTCGAGCGCCCGCACCGGCGCGTCGGCACCTTCGGGCGTCGGACGGAAAAGCGCGCGCAGGCCCTTCCACCATCCGGCCAGAGCGCCCTGACGCGGCGCGTCCGCGAATGCGGGCGCGACTTCGTGCACGTCGCCCACGTA
Organism: Verrucomicrobia bacterium UBA1731; assembly: GCA_002317575.1. Lineage (GTDB taxonomy): Bacteria > Verrucomicrobiota > Kiritimatiellia > RFP12 > UBA1067 > UBA1731. Next base: position 8,471 of record DCIH01000046.1, read on the forward strand.
GCAGGACAGCAGTTCCGGCGGCGCGTAAATGCGCGCGGCGGCGAAGCGGTCGAAGGACGCCGGCTCCTCGAACGACTCCAGCAACTTCTCCAGGGACAGCGTATTCCCCGCCGTGAACACGTAATCGTAAAGCCCCGTGCTCCACACGCGGCAACCGCCGTGCGCAGACGCGTAGTCCTCCAGGAGCGCGCGGAACCGCCCGCGCGTAAGCATGCGCGCATCGACGTGAACGGCGTCCGACTGGCCCGGAATCGCCGCCACGAGCGCCGTGGCGAGCGCGGGGCGAGCGTCGCCGCGGGACGCAAGGTTTCGGTAGGCGCGCACCGCGTCCGGCAGACACCACGGAAGCGCCGCGCTCGCCGCGCACAGGCCCAGAAACGTCGCGTGGCGGCGCATGGCGTTCTCCTGCAGATACCACCAGGCGTGACGAAGATGCGGCGTCGCCACCACGCCGGCAATGGCGTACAAGGCCACGGCCCCGATCAGGATCTTGCGCGTGCCCGTCATGCCGGACCCAACGCCTCCACGATTTCGCGCGCGATCCGCGCCGTCGCCCCGCGACGGCGCGTCACGGCCTGGACGGCCTTCGCCCCAAGCGCCATCCGTGCCCCGGGATTCCGCATGTATTCGACGAGCGCGTCCTCGACCGACGCCGCGTCGGGCCGCTGGTCGATGGCAAAAGACGCCAGCAGGTCGCTCATCACGGGCCGGAAATTCTCGGTGTTCGGACCCACCACCGTCGCAACGCCGCACAGGCACGGTTCGATCATGTTCTGGCTGCCGTGGGCCGTCACGGTCTTCCCGACGAACGCCACGGACGCGATGCCGAAAAGCCCCATGAGCTCGCCCGTCGTGTCGGCGAGAAACACGTCGCGGGCGTCCGCCGCGGCATTCGCCGGGCGCTTCGCCGGCGCGTCCGCGCCGCACGAGCGGCGGCGGCACGCGAAACCGGCCGCCAGCACGTTCGCCTCCACGGCGTCCGCCTTCTCGAAATGGCGCGGCGCGATCACGAGCTTCAGCGCGGGATCCGCGTCAAGCGCGCGCCTGTACGCGCGGAGCATCAGCTCGTCTTCGCCCGGCCACGTGCTGCCGCCCAACAGAACGTCGCCTTCGCCCACCCATGCGCGGAGCTCGCGCTCCTTGGCCTCGTTGCGCCGCGCGACATCGAACTTCACGCTGCCGCTCACGTCGATCGTCCCCGCCTCGCCGCCCGCGTCGAGGATGCGGCGGCGGTCGAGATCGCTCTGCGCCCAGATCTTGGCGAATGCGCGGAAACAGTCCCCGAAGAACCACTTGAGCTGCCGGTAGCGCGGCGCGGAATGGTCCGATATGCGCGCATTGACGAGATAGAGCGGCACGCCCGCGCGCCGGACACGGCGGATGAAATTCGGCCATATCTCCGTTTCGGTGAGAATCACCGCGCGCGGATCGATCGCCGCGAACGCGCGGTTCACGCAGGACGGGAAGTCGACGGGATTGTAGACGAGCACGTCCGCGTCGGTCACTTCCCTTTCCGCGATTTTCCAGCCGGTCGAGGACGTGGTGGAGAACACGAACCGGATGCCGGGCTCGATTTCCCGCATCGCGCGCATGAGCTGGCCCGCGACCTGCACCTCGCCCACGGACACAGCATGGATCCAAACGGGCTTCTTTCCGTTCGCGTGGAGCGCCTTCAAACGCGCCTCGATTTCGGCGGGGTAGCGCCCGAATCGGTCGCCCATGCGCGCGCGGTAGCCGCCGCGGCGGCGCATGCGCGCCAAAAAGAACGGCATCATCGCCGCATAGCCGACGGCAAACAGGACATTGTAGAAAAACCACTTCACGGAACGCTTCGCTTTTTTCGCTTCTGTTGCGGAAATGCTGGATTTTACCATCATTCCGCCCTCCCGCGCAAGTGCCAGCGGGGTCATTTGACGACGCGGACATCGAGTTTGCGCGCGCCCCACTTGCGCGCGGCGTCGTGCGAGGGAAACCACACGTCCAAATGACGCCCTTTGATTGACCCGCCCACATCCTCGACGACGCCCGTGCCATACCCGGGAATATCCAGTCGCGTGCCGAATTTGAACACCTTGGGATCGGCGGCGATCGTGCCGTGTTTCGCCGTCGCGCCCGTCGCCGTAACGCCCACCTGCTTGCGCTTCCCCTTCATCGGACCATAATTGTAGATCGGAACGCCGAAGCCGAACCAGTTGCGTTTCCAGCCGCAGCATTTCCCGCAGTTGCAGTAGCCCGTGACGAGCGTCTTGCCGTCCGGCGGCGACGCATGGCGCGTCCGGTGACGCCGCCACGACCGGCAAACGCAAACCGCCCCCATCAGCAACGCGACGGCGACCAGCGCCCAAACGGCCCGCCGAGCGCCGCCGCGGACGCCTTTGCGCAGACGGACGCTCATGGCGCACCGACGCTCCGCGACGCCGCCACGGACGCCACCGCCAGCCGAGCCGTCGCGAACGCGAGCGACAGATTGTAGCCGCCCGTCGGGCCGTCCACATCCAGCACTTCGCCGGCGAAATACAGTCCCGGAATCCTCTTCGCCATCATCGTACGCGGGTCGATTTCGTCGAGCGACACGCCGCCAATGGTCACGATGGCCTCCTTGAGCGGACGCGGCCGGGGCGAATGCAAGGTCAGCGTTTCGCCGCCGAAGGCGAGCGCCACATCGAACGGCGCGCCGGCGGCGAGATTCTTCGCCGCCCAGCGCTGGCAATTGTACACGGAAGCGCCAGCGACGCCCGTGGCGTCGAACTCGAGCTCCCCGCGCCAGCGGTAACGCACCGCGCCGTCGACCACCACGCGCCCTTCGGCGTCCTCGTGGCGCCGCGGCGCCCGCGGCGCGCGCAGGTCGTACCCCGTGAGCCCGGCCTGGAGCGGCGTCACCCTGAGGCCGAGCGCCGCCGCGATCTTCTGTCCGTCGCCCACGCTGCCCGTCTTCGGGAACGAAACGCCGCCCGTCGCGACAAGCACGTTCTTCGCCCACACCGTAAAATGCCTCGTGGCCACGATGAAGCCGTTCTTCATCGGCTGCAGACCAGTCACCGCGCAGTTCGTGACGATCGGGATCTCCTTCTCGCGCAACAGGTCGCCGAGCGCGTGAACGACATCCGCCGCCTTCTCGCTCGCCGGAAAAAGGCGTCCGTCCGCCATGCGCTTTACGCGCAGGCCGAGGGCCTTGAACCCGCCCGCGATGCGCGCCGGCGGAAGCGCCTCGAGCGCCGTGCGCGCGAAGGACGCGACGGGTTCGCCGCAGTCCGCGAGCATGCGCTCGGCCGAAACGTCCTTCGTGAAATTGCAGCGGCCGTTCGCCGTCATCAGCATCTTGGCCGCGGGACGCGCCTTGCGTTCGAACACCAGCGCGCCGACGCCGCGCTGCGCCGCGACGGCGGCCGCGAACAGGCCGGCCGCGCCGCCGCCCACGATCGCCAGCTCCACGGGCTCGTGCTTCATGCGCCGCGCTTGCCCTGCCCGTAGTAGGCGTTCGGTCCGTGCTTGCGCAGGAAATGCTTTTCGGCGACGTGCGCCGGCAGAAGCGCCGACGGGCGTTGTGCGGCCAGCTGTTCCGTGAGGCGCGCCATGCGCGCGACGGTCTCGAGCGCCACGGCGTTGTCCACGGCCTTCATCACGTCCGCGCCCCACGCGAACGGACCGTGTCCGGCCGCCAGCGCCGCGGGACAGTGCATGGGGTCGGCGCCCGCGAGGCGTTCGACGATCGCCTTGCCCGTGTCGCGCTCGTAGGCCGACGCGACCTCTTCGGGCGTCAGCATGCGCGTGACGGGAACGGCCCCGTGGAAATGGTCCGCGTGCGTGGTGCCGTAGCAGGGGATCTCGCGGCCGGCCTGCGCCCAGGCCGTCGCCTCCGGCGAATGCGTGTGCACGACGCCGCCGACGGCCGGGAACGCACGGTAAAGCTCAAGGTGCGTGGGCGTGTCGCTCGACGGATTGAGGCGTCCCTCGCGCATGTGCCCGTCCGAGAGGTCCACCACCACGAGATCGCGCGGCTTCAGGAGACCGTAGGGTACGCCGCTCGGCTTGATGACGATGCAGCCCGTCTCGTCGTCCCGGCCGCTCGCGTTGCCCCACGTGAGGACGGCGAGCCCCTCCTCCTGCAGGCGCATGTTCGCGTAATAGACCCTCTTCTTCAGTTCTTCCAGCACGGCCAGGCCTCCAGACCTCACAGTTCGATCGAGTCGAGTTCCTCGTCTTCCTTCTTCGCGTCGTTGAGCGACTTCACCCACTTCAGCACTTCCGCGACCGGTTCGGCCAACTCGACGGGCACGAACTCCTCGACCTTCACCTGCGCGTACAGCGCACGCGCGAGCGGGATGTTCTCCATGATGGGGATGCCCTCTTTCACAGCGGTGTCGCGGATAATCTTCGCGATGCGGTCCATGCCGCTCACCACCACCTTCGGCAGCGGCGCCTCGTCGGGCCGGAAGCGGATGCCCACGGCGTAGTGCGTCGGGTTCGTGACGACGACGTCAGCCTCCTTCGTGGCCTTCGCGGGCGCGGGGCCGTTCAGGAGTTCGTTCCGGAAATCGCGCTGCGCCTGCTTCACCTCCTGCGAGCCCTCCTGCTCCTTGTATTCGCGCTTCACCTCGTCCTTGGACATCATCATCTGCTTGGTGAAGTTCTTCTGCTGGAAGATGCGGTCCACCACGGCGATCACGATGTAGCCGAACGCCGTGTAACTGGCCAGGTCCTTCAGGATGACCTTCAGGACGGGGAACACGTCGTCGATCGTGCCGTAGCAGATGGGCAGAAGCGTCGGTATCGACTTCAGGATGATCTTGTAGATGAGATAGCCGAGGAAACACACCTTCACGACGTTCTTGCAGAACTCGAAGACGTTCTTCATCGAGAAGATCTTCTTCGCGCCCTGCGCGGGGTTGAGCTTGTTCAGATCCGGCTTGAGCGGCTCGAGCGTGAACAGGAAGCCGACCTGGACGGCGTTCGCGACGATCGCCACGGCGGCGGCCACCAGCACGAAGAGGAACGAATACTTGCAGATGAGCTTCGCCGCCTCGATGCCGGCGGCGGCCCAGCTGATCTCGCTCGCTTCGCCGACCTTCGCTCCCACATAGCGGACGAGCTCGCCCGTTTCGTCCATCAGGCCGACGCCCAGCGACCCGAGAATCGCCAGAAGCACCACGAGAAGCGCCGTCGAGACGACGTCCTTCGACGTGCACACCTGCCCCTTCTGCCGCGCGTCGCGCAGCTTCTTGGGCGTCGGCA
>DCIH01000046.1:13711-26682 GCA_002317575.1 Verrucomicrobia bacterium UBA1731
CTCCGTCTTCTCGCCGCCTTCGGCCATTTACCGCGCCTCCCCCATGCCGATCAGCTCCATCGCGGGGTTCAGGATCTGCGCCTGCTCGGTGTACATCAGCATGTCCATGATGAACGGCAGGTAGATGACGAGCATGGCGATGCCCAGGGCGGACTTGACCGGCATGGACAGGAAGAACACGTTCAGCTGCGGGGCCGTGCGGTTCACGAACCCGAGGCCGATGGTCGCGAGGAACATGAGGATGATGACCGGCGCCGAAATGACCACGGTATCCTTGAGCATCCCGTCCAGCGACGCGAGTATCGATGTCGCCGTCCGAGGCGTAAAATGCGGTTCGCCGCCGAAGATCGGCCACACGGAATAGCTCGTGTACACCGCGCCGAGCACCAGGAACACCGCGCCGGAGATGAAGAACATGGTGGAGACGATCTGCGTGAAGAAGATGCCCGTGGAGGAGACCTGCGTTCCCGAAAGCGGCGAGTACACTTCGCCCATCGTCGCGCCGCGCTGGTTGTCGATGAAGTTGCCCACGTTCTCCGCAACCCAGAACGGCACCGCCGCGAAGAAGCCGATCACGAAGCCGATCAACGCCTCCTTGAGCGCGACGGCCATCAGCATCCAGGCGTTCGGCTCGCCGGGCGGCATGGTGTTCAGCACCATGGGCACGGCAAGCAGGGAAAAGCCGAGAATGGCCGCGCGGCGCGCCGTGCCCGAGATCATCGACTCGCCCAGCGCAGGGCAAATCATGAAGGCGCCCGTCATGCGGACGGACGCCAGGGCGAACACGATGACCCACCTATGCCAGTCGAGATACGTCACGCCTCACCTGCACACGAACGCGAAACCGTTGAAGATGTCCTGCGTATAGAGCATCAGCTGGCCGCCCATCCAGGACGAGCAGATCATGATGGTGAGCGAAATCGCGATCAGCTTCACCGCGAAGCCCAGCGTCTGTTCCTGGATCTGCGTGAGCGCCTGCAGAAGCGACACGAGCACGCCGATGACCGTCGCCACGATGATCGGGATGAGCGACAGCTGCAGGATGATGATCAGGCATCTCTGCGCGAAATCCAAAAGCTGACCCTGGTTCATCTTCGCCCCTCCGTCAATGCACGTAGCTCTGGACGAGCCCCTGGATGAGCAGCGTCCACCCGTTCACCATCACGAACAGCAGCAGCTTGAACGGCAGCGAGATCGTCACCGGCGACACCATCATCATGCCCATGGCAAGCAGGATGTTCGACACGATGATGTCGATGGCGATGAACGGCAGATACACCATGAAGCCGATCTGGAAGGCGCGCGTGAGTTCGCTCACGCAGAACGCGGGGATCAGCACGAAGTAGCTCGTGCGGTCCACGACGGCCGGCTGGAAATCCCCGTTCGCGTCTTTCTTGCCCCAGAGCTTCTCGGCCGTGCTCACGAAGAACGCCACCTGCTTCTCCTGCGTCTCGCGCAGCAGGAACTGGCGGAACGGCTCGGAGGCGCGCTGCGCGAGGTCGGTTTCGTACAGCACCGCGGGCGTGTTGTCCTTGAGGCCCGCGCGCAGCGTGTCCCAGCTGTCGCTCACCATGGGAGCCATGATGTAGAACGTGAGGATCATCGCCAGCGCGTTCACCACCATGTTCGGCGGAATGGACTGGATGCCCAGCGCGTTCCGGATGAGCGACATCACCACCACGATCTTCAGGTAGCTGGTCGCGATCATCGCCAGAAACGGCAGCAGCGACAAGCCGATGAGCAATACGATCAACGAAAAGGGATCTGTCTGGAACATGATGGCTCCTTTGCTTTCAGCCTTCGACCTTCAGCGCCTTGGCGCAGCCGGCGGACGCCGGCGACACGCGCCCGATCTCGCGGCCGTTCTTCATCAGCTTCGCCTGCGCCAGCGGCGGCACGTCCGGCAACGCCTCGTCGACGAGCTGCGCGAATGTGACCTGCGCCTGCTCGACGCCGACCACGTGCACGGCGTCGTCGTCCGCAGGCGCCACGCGCCACTGCGGCGCGGGCATCGTCTCGGGCAACAGCAGGAAATCGCCGGGCTTCAGCGCCGCCAGCTCGTCGGCGGTCATCATCAGCGACACGTAATCGGCCCACGCCGGACGCTCGAGCGACCGGATGGACTCGTGCGCGCAGTCGAGGAAATCGAGATTGCCCCATTTGAGCGTCAGCGCGGGCGTCAATTCGAGCGTAAAATCGACCTGCGCGCGCTCGACGGACAGGCGGAACGCGCGGCGACGGGGCGACGTGACGGACGGCGGCACGAAACCCTTCACCGAGAACTGTTTGCGCGTGGCGTCTTCGAGCGCCTGGAAGAGCGGTCCGCACTCCTTCTCGACGATCGCCAGCAGCACGTTCGGATCGAGCGCCTCACGCTTCGCCCACAGCGCGTGGAGGTCGGCGAACGCCGGCGAATCGCCGATGCCGAGCACACACTCCTCGTCCTCGAACGCGACGCCAAGCTCCACCGTCTCGGCCGGAAGGCCTTCGGGCGCCGCCGTCAGTGCGCCGCGGCGGCCGTCGTAGTCGACGGTCATGCGCCAGGCCGGCGACGCGAGCATCGTTTCCGCGTTCGCCCGCGCCCAGCCGGGCCATGTCTTCAGAAGTTCTTCTCCGTTCACAGGTCTTTTCCGTTTCTCGCGTTTCCCGCCGCGTCACTTGAACGCCTTGCCGATTCCCTTGTTCAGCTCCATGAACAGCTGGCCGTAGTCGGGCATTCCGTTTTTGAGCAGATCCTTCTCGAAATCCGCGAACCGCCTGGCGCAGACATCCTCCAGCGCCTTGCCGACCGCGGGCTTTTCCATGCAGACATCGGTCAGGTCGGCCAAGCGCAGCTCCAAGGCGCTTTTCGCCTGCCCGACGAGATGCGTCATATCGGCCAGCAGATCCTCCGGCACGCCGTGCTGGAGGAGGAACGGCACGACGCCGTCCAACCCGCCGGCGTATTCCTTGAGTATTTTCGCCGGAAGGATCTTCGACAGCACCAAGGCGCCGAAATCCGCGCGCATCTTGTCCAGCACGCCGACGAGCTCGTCGACGCACCGCATGCGCAGACCCGCCTCGACCAGGGCCGTGTTGATCTTGTCCGCCACATCCCGGTGGGCTTGCACCAGGACGTCGCCCAGGATCTCGCCGTAGCGCAGGTCGGAGTAGCTCGACGAACGCGCCGTCGAGGCCGACGCGTTGAACGATGCCGCAATCGTGTCCTTCAGATGCGCCAGATTCAATTTCGCCGCGGACTTCTGGGCGAACGAGAGGTTCGGCGCGTTTTCGTCGAGAAGGGCGCTGTGTTTCGACATGTGCACGAGGGCTTCCACTTCCTCGGACGCCGTCTCCGAAAGCACCGCGTCGATCCTGTCGTTGACGCCGCGGGTGCCGATGAGCTCGGCGAACCGGTTCGCGAGCCCCGTGTCATCGTCCAGCGTCGCGTTGAAGATGACTTCGCCGTCCACGGACTCGCCGTTCGCCGCGCGGACGCTCAGGTCGTGGACGCGCTGGTAGAACATGTCCACCAGGCGGTCTTCAATGGTCTTGCCGTCCGCGTCGGGCACGCTCGGCAGGTCGTACAGCGAAATGTGGTGGCGGTAGGCCGCCTCCGCCTTCGCGACATCCTTGAACATGAACCGCGCGACATCCATCTGGGCGGCGACGCCGTCGAACACCGTCTTCTTGACATCGTCCGCGAACGCGGCTTCGGCCGTCTTGAGGGCGTTCTTCAGTTCTTCCGTCTCGCCCGTGGAGTATCGGCGCCAGCAGTTGTCGAACGCGGCCGCCACGAACTTGTCGTGCGCCGCGACGCCGACGGCCGACTTCATGAAGGTCGCGAATTCGGCGCGGAACTGTGCCTTGAAATCGACATTGGCCGCCAGCTTCCCGAAGCCGGCCTGCGCCACCAGCGCGTCGCAAAGCGCGTCATCCGGCTTGCGCGCTTCGTAGGCGGCCACGAGGCGCTCCGTGAATTTCTCGCAGTAGTACCGGGCGTCCGAAAGGCCTTCCTCGCCGAGGAACTTGGCGGGGTCGGCGCTCACATCCGTGCTGAGCAGGTTGAAATACATGTCGGAATACTTCGCGAAGAGCTTCTGCGTCTCGGCGCTGGCGCCGTCGCCGGCGACCTTCTTCGCGGCCTCTCCGAGGATTTCGCGGACCATGGCGTCGATGTTGGCGTGTGCCTTGACGACCTCCGCGCGATATGTCTCGAATTCCTTGACCTTCGCGCCCTGGACGGTGTCCAGCTTGTTGCCGAGGAGGTTCCGGTAATACGAAACGGCCTCGTCGAGCGGCGGAAACTCGGGCTGCCTGGCGAGCGACGCCATGCAATGGTCGTACACGGCGTTGACCTCGCCCTGTAGGCTCCCGAAGTCGGCGTTCGCCTTCTGGATCGCCTCGTCGAACGCGGTCTTGTGCGGCAGGAACGCCTTGATGCGCGCGTCGACGGCGGCCTTGCATTCCGCCTGCATGCGCTCGAACATCTCCGTGGCGCTCAGTTCCGCGTAGAAGGCCGGCATTGTCTTCGCGCGGGCGAAGACGCGCGCCGTTTCGGTCTCCACGAACCGGTTGACGACGACTTCAGGCAGGCGGTGCTCCGTCACGCGCTTCCGGTAATGGTCCGCCAACGCCACGGACGTGCTCTTCTCCAGCGCTTCGGTGAACTGCTTCTCGCCTTTGACGATGCGCTTGTCGACTATCTGCAACGTCCGGCCGAACGTGCCGCGTGCGCCTTCGCCATGGAAGGCGTGCGCGATCAGGTCCGAGAGCTCCTTCTTGCCGTAGGCCTTCGGATGCGCCAGGAAATCGCGGGCGACATTCGCCATCTGTCCCTGGAACGAAAGCAGCACGTCGCCGACCAGTTTCCCGGCGAAGGCCTTCTTGTCGGCCGCAGGAAGCCCGCAGTACTCGCCCAGAACGCCCTTCGGGTCGCCGAGCAGCGTGTTGATGCCGTCTTCGAGCTCTTTCCGCAGGCCGTGCACGAGGTTCGTCTGGAAATCCAATGCCGTCGCCATGATGGACGCCAGGGCCACGTTGAAGTCCTTGTTCACCCGTTCCACATGCTTGGCGTCGACATCCTTGCCGTTCGGCGGCGGATTGTCGGCCAACGCCTTGTTCCAGGCGCGGGTCAACGGACCCTTCTTGAGGATCACGGCGACTTCGTCGGCGTCGAGAAGCTTGACGCCGTCCACCACGGGCGCCAAATCCACGCCCTTGTTCGCCAGGTGCGCCGAAAACGCGGCGTCCACGTTCTTGTCGACGCGCAGAAGCTTCAGCGCCGCCACGCCTTTGGCGCGGTACGACTGGGCCGTCAGCACGTTGTTGAAGTCGGACAACGCCTCGTCGAGGAATCCGGCGAAGGAATTGTCGAGGGCCGTCCTTCCGGACGACTTCCGCTCGCCCTCGGCGTCGAAAGGTCCCTGCAGGAAGAAGCGGTCCAGCGCGCGGTCGCGTGCGCTTTCGAGTTTCGCGCGGTAGTCGGCGAGGATGCTGCCCTTCTCGGCTTCGTCGATTTTGCCCCGCTTCACGAGCGTGCGCAACATCCGTTCCGCCGACTTCATGCAGGAGTCGATCTTCTTCCTGGACGCCTTCTCGAACGCCGACGCGTCCTTCTCCGCCTGAAACATCGCCGTCGCGAACGCGCCGTACGCCTTGTCGTCGAGCCGCAGCGTCTTCCGGAAGCCGTCGTTCACCAGCTCGATGCGCTGGTTGAGGAGATTCGGCATCGTCTTCGTGAACAGCCCGTTGACGACGGCCTTGGACGTGCCGTGCTTCCGGATGAGCGGATCGATCATGGAGCAGAACTGTTCGACGAAATCCTTGGCGCCATGGTCCTCGTTCTGGTAGCGGACCTCCTTCCCGTCCGAAACCTTGTGGCGGCCGCCGTTCTCGATCTTGAGCGCCGTGACGACATGGTCCGCGTCCTGGAGCATCTTCTTGAGCATCGGCGCGGCCAGGCCGAATTCGCCCTTGTCGTCCAGCACGCTGTCGTCCGTGGTGCCCGTGCCGTCCGACGGGCCGAACGCCTCCTCCGCGAATTTCTCCGCGAAGACGTCGATGCACACGTCCTTCTCGTAGGCCACGACGTTCTTGCCGATCTCGTCCGCCAGTTTCTTCGCTTCGCCGGACTTGACGTCGGCCTCCTCGACCATCTTGAGGGCGGCCTTGTTGATCAGGCCGTTCTGGGCGAGCTGGAACAATCCGGAGTTCTTGCGGGCGTACGCCCCGCAGAACGCGACGTTCCAGTTCTTGTCGGCCATCATGGTCTTCGCCTTGGCGAAGAACGTCTTGGCGAGATCGAACAGCTTGTCGTAGCCGCAGCTTTCGTTCACCAGGGCGCTGAACGCCTCCGTGCCCGGCTGCAGGCCGAACGCCTTGGCGTCGGCCACGGCCTGGCGGAACGCGGCCGGAACGATTTTCTTCGCGAACACGTCCAGCAACTGCGCGCCGCGGGGTTCGCCGTCGTTCACGTCGAAGAATCCCGCCATCGAAAGATCCGTCATCAGCGCGCCTTTGAGCCGGACGGAATCCTCGCCGTTCAGATCGAACGCGTTGACGGCCTTGGCGTTGATGAACGCGTTTTGCGCCATCACGATGCCGGCGTTGTCGCAGGCGTGGCGCACGGCGTATTGGTCGGCGCAGGTCTCCACCTTGCGCAGGAAATGGCGGAACGCCATTTCGTCCCGCGCCATCGGCTTGTGTCCCTGGACGTCGGGCCCTTCGCCCGCGGCGAACATGCCGTCCAGCTCTTCCGCCGAAATGCCGAATTTCTCCGTGATCGCCGTCATCGGAGCGATGTCCCGCCCGAAGCCGCAGCGGTCGGAAAACGCCTTGACGAGATTACAGAGCATGTCGCGGCGGCCGGCAGGCGTGTTGAACTGCGCGTCGAACCGGACGAACACGTCGCGGAGTTCGCGGCGGCTCAACGACGTTTCGTTTACCGCCACCTTCCCCGTTGCGTCGGACACATGGATGATGCGGTCCTTGAGATGCCGTACCGTCGCATCGTCCACGTAGCGAAGATCGACGCTCAACGCCGCCACCAGCGCACGGCGGACTTCGCGGTTGTATTCCGCCGTCACATTGGACCGCAGGGAATGGAACGGCACCGAATAGAAATGCTTGCTGACCTTCTGCAGGCCGACCTTGCCTCCGTCTTCCAGGCGCATGCGCACGTAACCGCGGTTCGTGGTGTTTTCGTAGTTCACCATCCTGCGGAAGTCGCCCGTGGAAAATGTGGCGCCCTGCGCTTGCGAAAGATTGACCTTGCCCATGCCTTTTCTCCGATGCGGTGACGTTGGCGGCGCCTTACGCGAGCTCTTCGCCGCGGACGCGCGCGCCGCGGACATGGGAACCGCCGCCCTTCACCGACACGGCGATCTGGAACGCGTGTATCCTGCCCGCGAGATGCTGCTCGAGCTGCGGACGGCACTGCTCGATGAGCGCCGCCATGCTTTCGGTTTGCGGCACGAACGAAACGTCGAGCGAACGGCCCTGCACCGCGATGCGCACTTCCGTGCCCTCGAGCACATCCGGACGGAGCTGGATGCGCACCTCGCCTTCGCCGCGCACGAGCCCGGGCGTGACGAGAATCGCGTCCGCCACCGCCTCGGCTGCGGCCACCAGCACCTCGGCCGTCGAAACCGTCTTGGCGACGCCGTCCGCCATCAGAACCGTGCGCGCGCTCGCGGCTTCCACGGCCGCCGTTTCCGCCGTCGGCGCCGCAACCACGGCCGCACCTTCGACGACATGCGGCGCGACGCCGGCCGCCACCAAGGCGTCCGCATTCGGCGCGATGTCGGTCTTCTTGCCGGGAACCGCCGCCGCTTTCGCCGTCACCGGCGCATCCGCCACGGGCTTCGCGCTGTAGAGCGGTGCGTCCCGCACTGCGGAATCCACCATCACCGGCGACTCCTTCGCCACCACCGACGACTCCGATGCCGTCACCACCGCTTCCGCCACGGGCTTCACGCTGTAGAGCGGTGCGTCCCGCACCGCGGAATCCACCACCACCGGCGACTCCTTCGCCACTACCGGCGACTCCGGTGCCGTCACCGCGATGGCGTCGGCGGAGCGACGCCATCCCCGGTCCGAGCCGTCGTCAACGACAACCGACGACCCCGTCAGGGGGTCGCGCCGCTCCGCCGGCGCGACCGCGGCATCCCCCATGTTCTCCACCGTGCAAAATGCCGCCGAAACGGCGGACATTGCCGTCGCAAGCGCCTGCTGGGCCCGAACGTTCTCGGCCAACGCGCCACCCATCGCCGCCTGGAACTGTTGCGTCGTGCGGGGTTCGTACGCGGCCGTTTCCGCCACGGGCGCGAAAACCGTCGACCGGCCGGCACCATCAACGGACGCCGCGGACAGGGCATCCACGTCAATCGAAACTGTCATCGTCGTCATCGGTCATCTTCCTTCCGGTAAATTCTTCCATTTCGGCGTCTTCGCGCATCTGCTGTTCCTTGCGGTCAACGTCTTCCCAGGCCTTTTTGTGCTCCTCGATCTTGGACAGGTTCTTCATCGCCGCCACGTACCTGACCCGCGCGCCCTCCGCCTCTTCGTCCTTCTTCTCGAACGTGGCCTTCGCCTGGTCCTTGGCCTCTTCGAGCAGCATGCCCTCCTCGTCGATCTTCGTCACGGCGTCGCGGGCCTTGTCGAGGTCCTCCATAGAACACACCCGGCCGATCACCGCATCGTACACCTTGTCCCTGCGGTCCTCCTTCGTCTCCTCGAATTCGTCGAGTTTCTTCTTCTTCTCCTCCAACGCCTCTTCCGCCGCCGTCCGCGCCCTGCGCGCGCCCGTCAGTTCCGTCTGCGCCTTGTCCTCGCGCATGACCCGGATCTTGAGCATGCTCTGGAGCGCATACGCCATCTCAGCTCACCGCCTGCTTCAGCTTCTCGATCGTGTCGTCGTACTGCGGGCGTTCCGCCAGACCCTGGCACAGGAACGCGTTCACGGCGTCGATCTTCGCGATCGCCTCGTCGGTCGCGCGGTCCGCCCCCTTCTGGTATTCGCCGATTTTCAGCAGGAGCTCCACTTCCTGGTACTTCGCGAGGATTTCGCGGAGCTTCGCGGCCGCCTGCTTGTGCTCCTTCGGGATGATCGCCGACTGGCAGCGCGAAATGGACTGCAGCACGTCGATGGCCGGATAGTGGTTGATCTGCGCGAGTTTGCGGGAAAGGATGATGTGGCCGTCGAGAATGGAGCGCGTTTCGTCCGCGATCGGCTCGGTCATGTCGTCGCCTTCCACGAGCACCGTGTACAGCGCCGTGATCGACCCCTTCGCGGAGTTTCCCGCGCGTTCCATCAATTTCGGCAGCTCCGAGAACACGCTCGGCGGGAAGCCGCGACGGGTCGGCGGCTCGCCGGCGGCGAGGCCGATCTCGCGCTGCGCGCGGCCAAAGCGCGTCACCGAGTCCATCATCAAAAGGACCTTCTTGCCCTTGTCGCGGAAGAACTCGGCGATGGACGTCGCGACGTACGCGGCCTTGAGACGCTCCATGGAGCTGCGGTCGGACGTGGCGCACACCACCACCGCGCGCTTCAGGCCTTCTTCGCCCAGGTCCTTCTCGATGAATTCGCGGACTTCGCGGCCACGTTCGCCGATGAGCGCCAACACGGACACCTCGGCTTCGGTGTTGCGGATGATCGACGCCAGAAGCGTCGACTTGCCGCCGCCGGCCGCCGCGAAGATGCCCATGCGCTGGCCCTCACCGCACGTGAGCATGCCGTCGAGACAGCGCACGCCGAGGGATATCGGCTTGCAGATGATCTTGCGCTCGAGCGGACTCGGCGGATCCGCGAACACGGGATAATACGCCTCGGGGCGGATCGGGCCCTTCTTGTCCGCGTCGATGGGCCGGCCGAGGCCGTCCACCACGTGCCCGAGCAGCGAGTCGCCCACCGGCACCATGTGCACGCGTCGGGTCGGTATCACCTCCGTCTGCGCGGAAATGCCCGTCATCTGGCCGAGAGCCGTCAGGAGCGCCGCGTCCTTCGTGAAGCCGACGACTTCCGCCTGAACCTCGAAGTTCTCCCACGGGTTGCGCAGGATGCAGACCTCGCCCACCTTGACGCCCGGAACGGCCGCCTTGATGATCGTGCCGACGACCTGGATGACGCGGCCCTTCACCTCGATGGGCTGCGCGTCCTCGACGGCGCGGTCGAGCACTTGCGTGATGTAGTCGAACGACGTGTCCACGGCAATCAACTTTCCTTGCTGAAGTTCTTGCGGATGGATTTCTCGATGGCGGCGAGCTGGGCGTCCACCGACGCCTCCACGAGGCCCGCCTCGGTCTCCACGACGCACGCCGTTTCGGCGAGGTGCGCGTCTTCCACCACGTCCGCGTACGACAGGGACGGGAAATCGGCCATGATCGCCTGCAGACGTTCCTTCACCACGGGCACCATGTCGGTGCCCACCTTGATCGTGATCTGGCGCTGGTTGCGCACCACGGCCTGCATGGCCTTGCGGACGATCTGGACGACGAGCTCCTTGTCGCCGATTTCGGCGACGCACTTCTTGAGCGCCTTGAGGACGATGTCCGAAACGCGCGTTTCGATCGACTCCATGTAACGCACCGATTCGTCGATCAGGTCGAGCTTCTGCATGAGGATCTCGGTCTTGCCTTCGGCGATGCCGTCGTCGTAGCCCTTTTTCTTCTCCTCTTCGTAGGCCGCCTGCGCGTCGGCTCGGATCTTGGCGGCGTCGGCTTCCGCCGCCGCCACGACGTCTTCGGCCGTGGCGAGAACGCCGGCCTCTTCCGCCGTCACGAGGGTCGCCTCGGTCGAAACCTCGAACGTGTTCTTCTTCAGGAGCAGCATAATTCGTACGCCTCCGGAAATTTGAGTTTCAAAAGCTTCATGACAAATTCGACGTTGTCCTTCGTGGCGGCGCCGGCGGCCGTCCACTTCGCGAAATACGCCTGGTAGCGGAACACGGCGGGATAGACGCCGGCGTATTTCGCCTTCAGCTCCCGCACCTGCGCGCCGTCGACGATCTTCTTCCAGCCGTCTGCGTGCGCGAGCGCCTCGATCCAGAGGTCGATTTCGCGCTGCGTGGCCGCAGGCAGGTATTCGAGCCGGCGGATGTCGTTCTTGGGATACACGACGAACTCGCCCGTGGCGAGGAACTTGTCCCGCACCTTGCCCCAGATCGGGCTGTTGATCAGTTCCCTGGCTTCTTTCAGTTCCATTTCAGCTCACCCATGAACGGGCCTTGCCCTTGGAGGACGCCACGTACCGCGCCCACCGCTTCTCCGCCTCGCGCCGCTTGCCGAGCTCGTGGAGCGCACGCGTCTCGAGGAGCGCCTCCGCCCGCTCGAGTTCACGCGGGAACCGCGCGCCGCGGACGACGGACAGCGCGGCCTCGGGCTCGTGATCGGCGAGCATCTGCTCGGCGAGTGCCGCCGCGGAGACGCCGTCGCGCGGATCGTCCTCCACGAGCGCCTCGCAGATGACGCGCGCGCGCGCGCTTTGGCCATGGCGCGCGAACAGCCACGCCACCGTCAGAAGGAACTGTCTGTCGTCGCTTTCCAAGCGTTCACTCCTTCGGCGGCATGTCCTTGAAGATCGTCACGGATATCTTCTCGTACGCCAGACCTTCGATGGCGTTCTTGACGACGCTCTTCACCTGCGGTACGACGTCCGTCAGGTCCGCGTCCCAGCGTGAGCGGATCGCCACCGCGGCGCTCGAAGGCATCGCGTTCTTCGCGAACGGATCGTTTTCGGGCAGCACCACGTGCACGTGCGCGTCCACCACGCCGTCGATCATCGAAATCGTGCTGGAGAGGTCCTGCGCCGTCGCGTCCATGAAGCGAATGCGCTCCTCGGAAGGCGAAGACACCATGCCGGACTTCTTGAACACCTCCCCGACGCCGTTGAACTTCTTCCGCGGCAGTCCGCGCTGTTCGCACAAGTTCACGGCGGCCGCGAACTTCGACTGTTCGATGGAAAGGTTCCACGTGCCTTCGTCGCCGGGCGACTTCTGGCAGGCGATGCCGTTGTCCATCAGCGCGGCCATCACGCCGTTGGCCTGGTTCTCGGCCAGATTCGAGAAAAGCTGCACCTGCTTTTCGCAGCCGGCGAGCAGCGCGGCCATCGCCGCAATCGTCAGAATCTTCTTCATCGCAATCCCCCTTAACCGTTCTTCACCAGCGTGGAAACCGCGTCGCTCGCCTTCTTGGCGACGTTCGTCACGACTTCCTGCTGGAAGGAAAGACTGGCGACCTCGTACTGCAGTTCCGTCATGATCCCCACCGAAGGTCCGCTCGTCCGGGCCATTTCGGAAAGCGCCTTGATCCGGTGCAGAAGCCCCTGGTGGTTGTCCTGCGCCATCCGGAAGGTCGACGCCACCTGCTGGGCGAACGGAACGTCCGCCACCGGCGCCGCGTTCATCGCGTCCTGGAACTGCGCCACAGCCGCGGGATCGGCCGCCTGCCCGACGCTTTCAAGCCGCATCTGCCGCATCTGCTCCATGGCCGCGTCCGTCCCCGTGGCGCGGATCGCCTCGATCATTGCCGTTTCGGTCATCGTTTTCTCCAACTGTCGTTCAACTGTCCAGAAGTCCGCGCGCCAACTGCGCCGCAGCGGGGTCGGAGGTCTGCTCCGCCGCCGGTTGCAACGCCTCGCGCGCCTCGACGTCCCGTTTCAGGCGCATGAGCGCCATGCCCTTGAACGCCTGCAGCATCGGATTTCCCGGGAACCGCGGCAACGCCTCCTGGTCCACGTAATCCACGCATGCGGCGAACTGCTGCGCGCTGATGAGCGCAATCGCCTTGCCGACCGGCACCTCCGGCGCATCCGGCCGAAACCGTTCCAGCGCGGCGAAAAGCTTCGCCGCGGACTTGAAACGGTTCCGCCCGGTCGCCATCAATGCGACGTTGAGGAGGAGCTTCGCCTCTTCTGCCGTCAGGTCGAACATCGCGAGGAGCGATTAGCGGAAGTTCGAGGCGATCGAGCTGAGCGCGTCCGCCATGTTCTTCTG
>DCIH01000046.1:26692-39764 GCA_002317575.1 Verrucomicrobia bacterium UBA1731
TTCTGGATGTTCGTCATCGTCGTCAAAGCGAGGTTCCAGCTCTGCAGATCGTACTGGAGCTGCTGGAGGTTCGCCTGCACGTCCGGGTGTTCCTGGTAGTTCTCGAGCGATGTTTTGAGACGATTTTCCATCGTCTGCGCAGCATTGATCAACGCTGAATACACAGCATCGGTGTGAATTTGCGAACCGGCCCCCGTGGCGACACGCGCCAAAACGGAATCGTCTGCGACCTTGGCCGTAGGCTCCAAATACGCAGCCGCATTCATGATATCAGCCATTTTATTACTCCTTTTTTTGTTTTTTCGATGTCCGGCCACGCGGCCGTTGCATTGAAATCATTCCTTGATCTGGAGGCGGAGAAGCTTCCGTGCCACGACGATCGCTTCATCAATGCCGTCGCACTTCGCGAATTCGTCCGGCGGCAGTCCTGCCCGAAGCGCCTCCTTGAGGCGTTCCTGCAGTGCCACCAGCACGGCGTCGTATTTCTCCAGCGCGGCCATCTTCTCCGGCCCCGCCAGCTCCTTCTCTATCGCCAACAACTCCATCTTCCAGACTCTAAACTTCAAACTTTCTCACGGCACCCACACGAACTCGACGCCGTCGTCGATGAGCGTGATCGCGTCCGCGCGGATGTCCACGATTTCCGCGCCGCCCAAATGCGCCCCGTACACGCAGCGCATGCCGTTGGCCAGCACCACGCACGGATACGGCACGGTGAGGATGCCCGCAATCGACGGGTAGTGCGCCGGCGTGCGGCCGGGCGGCAGGCCCACGAAGGTGCCGTTCGACGCCTTGACCTCGAACGGCATCTCGTCCCCTTCCGCTTGGGCGGCGGCTTTCATGACGGCCTGCCGCGCAACGGCGTTTGAAACGGCGGCCGTCTGCTGCGCGACGATGTTCGACAAGACGGCGGCCTGAAGCTTCACGACGGCGTTCGACGGCGCGTCCAACGACGGCAACCGGGCCTCCGGCGCGGCGATGTTTGCCTGCTCGGGCAGCCGGGCGACGGGCGGACCGCCGGCGGCAGTCCTCCGCCGAACGGAACCCGTCGCGCCACCGGGCCTTTCGCCCGCGGTCGAAGGTTTCCGCCCCGTTTCGGGAAACGCGCCCTTCTTGATGTGGGACTTAGCCGTCGAACCGCCCGTTTTCACGCCGGTGGTGACAATCTTCTCGATGCCGGGGACATCCGCGATCAAGGCGCGCACGGCCGTCGACAGATCGGCCGGCATGGCGGCGAAGCCCTTCAAGGTCGCCACGCGGTTCGTGAGGGCCGCCACCTGGATGGCGCCTTCCGTCACGAGGAACAGCAGCGAATCGGCGGATGCCCGAAGCGATTCGTCGTCCGTCAGATCGAACAGACACGTGCGGTCGCACGCCAACGCCAGCGCGCGCACCGCCAGGCGCTCCGTCCGCAGCTTGAGGTTGCCCTTGAGCAGCGGTCGGCCGTCCTTGCGATCGAGCTTGAGGCCGTTCTGCCCGGCGAGGTCGCCCAGCGTGAGCTTCTGCTCCGCGCGGGCCGCCGCGACCACGTCCTTCCCGGAGAAGCACTTCGCGCGCAACGCGCCGAAACGGTCCGCCACGACGTCAACCGCCGCGGCCTTCGCCGAAACCTTCATCGCCAGCGGACGCACATGCGGCCAGAACCACAGCACGACGACCGCCGCCGCCAGCAACAACACGGCCAAAAGCGCCAACGCGCCGGCAACGAGAAGTCCGCGACCTTTCTTCGGGGGCTGCGGCGTCGCATCGCCTTCGGGTGCGGCGGGCGTCTCCGCCGCGGGCTCTTCCGCCGCCGCGCCTTCGGCGGATTTCTCCGAGGTTTCTTCGGCGGGCGCCTCGGCCGGCGCTTCCGCGGCCGGCGGTGCCGGACGCGTCAACGGCTCCCAGGTTCCTTCCGCCGGACCGATGGCGACTTCCGTGGTGCCGAACGCCTGGATCTCGAACGGGTGCATCGTCTTCGCGTCGCCGTCCGGCAGGATCAGCGTCACGGCGGAATCCGTCACATCCAGCTCGAACGCGACGTCCGGCAGCGACGCGTCCGCCACCACGACATCGCACGCGTCGGCGGAACCGACCTTGACGCGCGTGCCGGGGACGAGCGCGATCTCCGCGCCCTTCATCGGTCCTTCGACCATCTTGAGAAGGTAGTTCATGTTCTCTCCAACCCCTTACAGTTTCAGGCGCCCGAGCGGCTGAATGTTGATCTCCGGGCTCAGCTCCTGGAACGAAAGCACGGGCAGTTCGTAGTAGTCCTTGTCGATCATCTTGCGGAAGTAGCGACGGATATCCACCGACACCACGATCACCGGCTTCTGCTGGATCTTCGACAGGTCGCCCACCGTCTTCTTGACGGTCGCGAGAATCGAACGCACCGTCTGCGGATCCATCGCGAGGTAGCTGCCGCCCGAGGTCTGGCGCACGGACTTGCGGATCTTCTCCTCCAGCGACGGGTCGAGCAGATACGCCGCAATGAGGTTCTGACCGCCCGAGAACTTGTAGGAGATGTAGCGCGACAGCGACGAGCGCACGTATTCGACGAGCAGCACCGTGTCCTTTTCCTTCTGGCCCCACTCGATGAGCGTCTGCATGATGCGCTTGAGGTCGCGCACGCAGATGCCTTCCTGCACGAGGCGCTGCAGCACGTCCGTGATCTTCTGGATCGGCAACACGCGCTGGACTTCGCGCACGAGCTCGCCCGCCTCCTTCTCCATGTGGTCAAGCAGCAGGCGCGTTTCCTGGATGGAGAGGAACTCGTTCGCGTAGCGGCGGAGCACGCCGGAGAGGTGGTATGTGAGCACGCCGTTGAGGTCGAGATAGCGGATGCCGCCGTCCTCGAGGCGCTGCTTGAGATCCTCCTTCACCCAGCACGTCTGGTAGCCCGTGATGAACGGCTTGCCCGGCTCGAACGCGATGCCCGTCGCCTCCAGGTTCTCGGGCGTTTCGAGTGCGAACACATAGCCCGAACGGAGCGCGCCTTCGGAAACGGGCACTTCGTTCACGAGCAGGCGGTACTTGCCGTCGTGCAGGGACGAGTTGAGCGACAGGTTGATGCCCGGGAACGGCACGCCGAGGTCGTGGTACAGCGCGCGGCGGATGTCCATGATCTTCTCGTTGAGATCCTCGTAGGTGAGCGCCGTGCGGATGTCCGCGTCGATGTCCACCATGAGCGGCGTGACCATCGCGAAGTCGTCGCCATCCTTGCCCTTCTTTTTCTTCTTGGGCTTCTCGCCAGGTTCGGTGCTCGGCGCCGCCGCCGTGAGCGGGTCTTCGCCCTTCTCGGCCGCCTCGGCCGCGCGCTTCGCCTTCTTCTTGAGCGACCAGCCAACCGCCGCGACGGCCGCCGCGAGACCCCAGAGCTGGAGTTTCGGGAAGCCCGGGATGAGGCCGATCAAGGTGACCATCGCCGCGCCCAGCAGCAGCGACTTCGGCTGCGCGAAGATCTGGTTGACGATGTCCTGGCCAAGGGGCTTGGCCTTGTCGTCACCCACGCGCGTCACGATCACGCCGGAGGTGATGGAGATGAGCAGCGCCGGAATCTGCGAAACGAGGCCGTCGCCGATCGTCAACACGCCGAAACGCTTCACGCACCAGCCGACGTCCTTGTTGAACATTAGCATGCCGATCAAAATGCCGCCCACGATGTTGATCGCGGTAATGATGAGGCCGGCAATCGAGTCGCCCTTCACGAACTTCATCGCGCCGTCCATGGCGCCGTACAGCTGGGATTCCTGCGCGAGTTCGGCGCGGCGGGACTTGGCCGTCTCCTGGTCGATGGCGCCGGCGCGCATGTCGGCGTCGATGGACATCTGCTTGCCGGGCATGGCGTCCAACGTGAAGCGCGCCGCCACTTCGGAGACGCGTTCCGCGCCCTTGGCGATCACCACGAACTGCACGATCGTGATGATCAGGAAGATCACGGCGCCCACCACGAAGTTGCCGCCCACCACGAAGTTGCCGAAGATCATGATGATGGAGCCGGCGGCGTTCGGATCCTGCGAACCATGCAGCAGAATGCAGCGCGTCGTCGTGACATTCAAGGCCAACCGGAACAGCGTCGTGAACAGCAGCATCGACGGGAACGTCGAGAACGCCAGCGCGCGCGGCAGGTACAGGGACAACATCAGGAGCACCGTCGAGATGCAGATGTTGATCGCGATGAGCAGGTCAACGACCGGCGACGGCAGCGGTATGATCAGAAGGCCGATGATGCACACCACCAGGAAGGCGAGCACGAGGTCGCCCCATTTGGTGAAAACGCTGAGGATTTTTTCTATCATGACGTGTCAGCTCTCCAGAAGAGCGGCCCTGTATTGGTCCAGGAGCTCCGTGTCGTCCAGCAGATTTTCGAGTTCGTCGGCGGCGCGGCCGGCGGCGCCGCCCGGCGCGCGGCCGAGGGGGTCTCCCTGGTTCTTGCCCTTCGCCTGGCCCCTGCCGGCCTTCGCCCGCAGATTTTTGATGGCCTTCTTCGCCGCCATGTGGAAGCCGTTGCCCGTGCGCAAAAGCGTCGAATTGCCCGCCGCCGCCAGCATGCCCATGATCTGGCCCTGGGCCGTGGGATCCTTGGGAAAGACATTCGCCAGGGCCTCCGAAACGGTGGTCGACCCCGGCAGGATCGAACGCTGTGTCTGGCCGGGCGTCTGGCCGGCGGGCGCCTCGTTGTACTCGGCCATCGAGATGCCGGTGTTGAAGCTGACGCCCTGCGTGGTGCGGTTGACGTTCATGGCGCTCACGACACGGTCCTCCTCAGCGCGTCCGCCGCGCGCCACAGTTCGCGGAACGCCGTCTCCAGGGACGTCACGTTCACGTCACGCTCGGGCAGGCGGATGGCGTAGACGGCCTCACCCGCGCGGGACAGGTACGCCGCGCGGATGCGCGCGCTCCGCTGCGCGCTCGGGTGCACGGCGACGAAAAGACGCTTCAGGACGGCGTCCGACGGATCGGTCGGCACGCCCATGAAGACCATCAGCGATTCCTGCGCGTATTCGAGCCGGAACGACAGCCCGTTCTCGAACCGCACGCCCGCGGCGCCGCGGTCGTTCAGCGCGAACGCCGAAAGCCCCATCTGCCGCCCGAAGGCACGCACGGCGTCATTGAGCCAATCGGGCGTCATGCCGCGTCCTCCTTCTTCTTCTTCTCTTCCTGCTCGGCCTCTTCCTGGAGCGACACGAGACCGTCCAGATGCTCCTGACCCGCGTCGATGAGCTTGAAACGGTCGGCGTCTTCCTGGAACAGGCGCGGCGACAGCCCGCGGAACACGTTGAGGAGCTCCGTGCAGAAATAGAGCTGCGCCAAAAGCTGGCCGACGCCGCAGGACGAAATGAAGCCGCCGATGTTGCCCGCGTTCACGAACGGCATCTCGGTGAAGTCCATGATGCGGCCCGTCATCTTCTCGCCGTTCAAAAGGCACGTCTCGCCGAACTGCGACGCCATCTTTCCGGCGAGCGCGTTGCACTTGTCCATCACCGTGCGCAGCACGTTCACGCACTGGAGGTCGCCCAGCACGCGGTGCAGCTCCTCCGCGCTCGTGGAGGGGGACGGGCTGTTCAGGTCCACGCCCGCGCCCTTGATGAGGAATTCGATCGACTCGGCGAGACGGCCCGCGCCGCGCGTCGCCAGAAGCGACTTGAAGCAGTCCTGCGGCGTCTTGAAGCCGAGCACTTCGCCGCGGTACAGGTCGCGCAGGTTCTGCATCTCCTCGGGCGACTTCGCCTGGGAGTTGATCTGCTCGGCGAGGTTGAGGCCCGCGCGGACCTCCGCGCCCTTCTCGGCGTTCAGCGTCTGCTTCGTCTGGTTGAGGAGCTTCTGCAGTTCCTCCTCGCCCGGCTTCAGGGCCTGCTCCAGGATGTCGAGCATCGCGAACTGGTGCGTGGGATCGCCGCTTCCCTCGCCCAGCATCTTCAGGAACTGCTGCGCGTTCGGCATCTGCCCGCCCTGCTGGGCGTGACGGAGCTGACGCAGCATCCGCTCCATGAATTCGCCGCCCGGCATGTCCGGGAGCGTCTTCATCCATTCCTGGATCGCCGTGATGTACGCGGACTTGGGACCCCGCATCTCGCCCAGCTTGCGCTCGCCGGCCGTCTTCATCTCCTTCTCTTCGAACTGGAAGGAAAGCTCCTCCATGGAGTCCATGAGGTCCGCCATCGGGTCGTTCATCACCTGGAGGTTGAACCCCATCGCCTGGCCGGACTGCACCGCCGCCTGGTTCGTCTGCTGCGCGGTGAACGACTGGCCTTCCAGGGCGTCGTAACGTCCCGCCTGCAGCACCTGCCGCATGATCTGGCTGGCATCCAACATCGGTCTCAGTAAATCCTTTGCGGGCCGCGGCGACGATTCGCGCGCGCCGTCTCCGCTCCCTCGAACCACACGGTCGCCGGACCGTGGAACGTGTACGTCAGGTTCTGCGGACCGCGCGGCAGCAGCACGTCCCACACCGAAAGCTTCGGGCAGAACCCGGTGGGGTCCTTGCCAATCCACGCCACCACGGCCTCGGGCCGCACCGCGAGCGTTTCGCCGTCCGCCAGCGCCACGCGCGCCACGCGGCTGCGGGTCGCCGCCACCGCCCAACCCATCTGAAATTCCGTCACCGGCGTCGAACGGCTGAAGCTGAACGGCACGAGCTTCACGCCGCGCGCGCCCGTGCGCGCCGCCAACGGCGCCACCAGCAGCTTGCCGCTCACGAGCGCCAGCGGCACATCCGGCAGGGCATCGAAACGCGTGAGGAACGGACGCTCCTGCGCGGCGCACCAGCAGTCGCCGGCGGCGGTCACCGCGCGCACGCAGGCGCGGTCGGCGACAAAGAGGCCCTTGAGTCCCTTCACCTGCGCCGCGCCGCGGGCGGCCGTCGGCTGCGAGAGGCCCATCAGCCACTCGCCGCCCGCGACCCGCGCGCATCCATTCTCGATCACCGCCTCGCTCATTTCTTGCCGTCTTCGTAGGCCTTCTTGCGGGCCTCGAACGCCTCGTTCCACTGCTCGCGCTCCGCCTTCTGCGCGTCATGCCGCTGCTCGGCGCGGAAATCGCGCTCCTTGCGGAACCGCTTCAGGGATTCCTGGTCGTCCTCGTGGCGGACGTCCGTCTTTTCCTTGAAGGCCTCTTCGCGCTCGGTGCGCGCCGCGTCGTCGCGATCGGCCTGGTCGGAAAGCTCCTGCTCGTGCGCGATGTCACGCTGGCGCAACATCTGCACGCTCACAACGTCCTGCGACGTGCAGTTGTAGTAGGCCGCGTCGATCACATGCGGCGTGAGGATGAACAGGCGCTGGACGGTTTCCGTGTTTCTGGAGTAGCCGCCGAAAAGCCAGCCGATCCACGGAATGTCGCGCAGGTAGGGGATGCCCCAGCCGCCGTCTTCGTCGATGTCGCGGAAGTAGCCGGCCAAAAGCAACGAGTCGCCGTCCGCCAGCGCGGCCTGCGTGATCAGCGAAGAGGAACGCGTCATCGGCATGCCGTCCACGGAAATCGTGCCGAAGCCGCCGTCGTCCAAACGCAGCGTAAGCCACACCTGGGCGGGCAGATTGGTGCTGTCGACCGGCGGGTCGACGACACGCGGTTTCACCTGCAGCGTCATGCCGGCGCTGACCTCCTTGATGTCCGCGACGTTTTCGCCCACCACTTTCGCGTGATAGCTCTGCGTGTCGCTCATGTTCGCCGCCATGTTGTTCATCGTAAGGAGGGAGGTGCGCGACACGTTCCGCGCCTTGCCCTTGGCCTTCATCGCGGACAAACTGGCGCCGACATTGACATCCTTGCCTAGATAGGTGAACGCGCCCGCGAGGCCTTCGCCGGCCATGTCGGCGAGTTCCGTGAGGTTCTGCGCGTTCTGACCCACGCCGCCCTCCATGTCGCGGTGCGCGCCCGTCACCTTCAGCGAAAGTTGCCAGTCGAGCGAATCGTTCCTCGACATCTCCAACGCCGTCACGCCGATTTCCACCAACTTCTGCGGACGATCAAGCTCCTTGATAATCTGCTCGTACTGCGACATCTTGGAGCTGACATCGCGCACAATCACGGCATTCAAGCGGTTCTCGGGCACGACGATCGCTTGGAACTGGTCTGCTTCCGGATCGCGTTGCTGCTCGGCCTTCTCGACATCATTGGAGGACGCACGCAAACGGCCGTCCACCCGCGCGCCCATGATTTCCTGAAGCAATGACGCCACGCCTTTGATTGACACGGTGGACTCGGCCGCCGACGCCGAAATGCTCACATTGTCCGCCCATGTGTGCACGAGCGGAAACACGCGCGTCTCGACTTGGTTGAATGTGCGCATCTCGCGGAGCTTGTCCGCGCGCACGATCATTTCGGCCAACAACTCCACATACCGCGGCGGACCGGACACGAGGATAAGTTCGTCGTTGGACGCGGCCTTGATGGGATAGCGTTCGTCTTCGACGCCCAGCTCCTTCAGAAGCGCGCACACTTCGCCGGCCTTCATGTAGCGTAGATCCTGCATCATCGTCTGCACTTCGCTGGCGGCATACACGTAGAGCGCCGCGCCGTCGTAATACCACGCCAGATTGTGGATGGTGGAGAGCTTGTCGAGGAATTCGCCCGCGGGAACATCCGCGAAATTCCCGGAGAACTCGCCCTGCACCGATTTGCTCATCACCACGGGAATGCCTTCGGCGACGCCGAACGTGTCGAACGCCTGCCGCACATCCATCGCACGCGCCGTAAGCGTGTACTTCGGAAGACGCCACGGGATGGTTTTCGCTTCGGCGCAAACCAAAAGCGCGCTCGCGCCAATCCAAAGCGCTGCCGCAAACAACTTGAAGATATTCATTTCCGGTCCTTTGTTGTGCTTCGACCCTCTTTCTCCGATTTGAAAGAGTATACTATTACGGAAAGGCCTTGTCCACGAAAAAGTGGGAAAAGGATGCCGCCCGATGCGTTTTCGGTAGAAAATCAGTCGATGGCAGGAAGGCCCGGCATGGCC
This sequence comes from Verrucomicrobia bacterium UBA1731, assembly GCA_002317575.1. Taxonomy (GTDB): domain Bacteria; phylum Verrucomicrobiota; class Kiritimatiellia; order RFP12; family UBA1067; genus UBA1731. The sequence goes on from DCIH01000046.1 coordinate 35,625, forward strand.
GGCGGCGGAAACGCAAACGCGGCCGAAACCAGCCGACCAAGCGCGTCGTCGCGTCGCAAGGCGCTCTCCGGCACGTCGCCGATGCCGGAGGCGGCGTCCAGAACGGGCTTGCCCGAAGACGTGACCGTCAACGAGGCCTTTTCGTCACGGGCGGCAGACGGCGAAGCCGCTTCCGGCATGCTCGCCGCAGGACTCATCCCCATCGGGGCTATGTTCATGTTAACGCTCATCACGCCCTCGTATACGGCCGCGCTTGGAAAAAGTTACAGCAAATCCTTCAGCAGCGGTTGCAGCTTTTCCTTTGCGCGGAAAATGCGCACTTTCACCAACGCTTCACTCACATTCGTGCGTTGTGCGATTTCACGAATCGACAACTCGCCGATCTGAAACAACGTGTACGCCTCGCGCAACAGCGGTGGCAGCTGGTCAAAGGCCCGCTGAAGGCGCGCTCGCAGATAATCGCCATCGGATTTCAACGCCTTGGGCGCCGTGCTACCGGCGTCCTCGTCCTTGATCTCGTCCTGCAGCACCTCGCGCTTTTGCTTGCGCGCGATGTCGTTGCGGATGTTACGTGCGATCGTCCAGACGAGGCCGGACACCATGGAGGCGTCGTCCTCGAGATCGTCGCGCATCTTCCACACGCGGAGGAACGTCTCCTGCACGATGTCGCACGCCGTGGCGTGATTGCAGCCGTTCGCGACCAACCAGTTGGTCAGTTTCGGCGCGATCGCCGCGTAATGTTCCTCAAACTTCACGATCCGTTCACCAGAGGCCGCGCCGCTCCGCCGGCGCGGCATGTCTGTCACTTCTCTGCGAATGTCTTCGCAAGCTCCGAATCCTTGTCCAAGAACTTCTCGCGCACGAGCATGGCGACGAAGCGCTTGATCGCCTCCGTCTTGTGCCCGTCCAGCCGATTGTCCTTCGAGAGATACGCCTTCACGAGCAACCTGCCCGCGGCGTCCGCCTGCGCGCGGACGTTCGCGTCCGGACGGTAGCAGTAGGATTCCCACAGGCGGATGAACTTTTCCGCGGGATCGGCCACCTCGCCCGCGAACGCGAGCGACTGCGCCGCCAGCTCCGCGCGGAGCTTCGCGACATCGCCCTGTTTCACGCCCGGACCGCCGTTGACGGTGTTCGCGTAGCGCGAGGGGATGCGGCGGATCCAGATGTTGCGGAACGGCACGGGGTTGCCGTGGTCCTGCAGCAGGAGCGACCCTTCCGGCTCCTTCGTCCATTTCTTCGTGCGCACGAGCCATGTGGTGGTGCCTTCGAGTTCCCAATGGTCCTGCACCAGGACGCCGTTGAAGAACACGGTAAAGCTGCCGGGGTCGACGAGCTTCTCGCCGTCCCAGGTCGGCGGATGGAACACGATGTCGTATGTCTGCCATTCGCCCGGCTTGCGCGCGGGATTGACGAGGCACGGACTCTGCCCGTACACCGCGCCCGCCTGGCCGTCGGCGTAGTTCGCCGGCTTCCACGGCGATTTGGACGGCGTGATCTTCCACGAGTCGAGAATCTGGATTTCGTACGCGCCGTTATGGAAGAGAACGCCCGAATTGCCGTAGCCGCCGTCGTTGTCGTCCAGCGGCGTCTTCCACTCGATGTGGAGCTGGCAGTCGGCGAATTTCTCCTTCGTCCGCGCGGGACCGGACCCCGGCACGCACACGAATTCGCCGTTTTTCATCACCCACTTGGAGGGACCGCCCTTGCCGTCGCCCCAGTTCTTCGCCACGGATTCCGCCGTGCCGTCGAACAGGACGATCGCGTCGGACGGGACCTTGCCTTCGTCCGCCGTGATCTTCACGGGATCGGGACGGTTCACGTCGTGCACCGCCCATGCATGCCGCGCGTCGGGACGATCCCCCGAGGGTTCCGCCCAAACCGCCGCCGCGACCAACGCCGCAGCCCCCAAAATCGTCGCACGCTTCATCCCAAAATCCCCTTCTCTGCGTTCCACATGAGCTCGACGCCCGGCTTCGCCTGCGCGGCGTTGCCCAAAAGCGACACTTCCGTCATCCGCGCCGTCCAGCCGAAGTTGCTACGCGGCGCGCCGCCCTGCAGGCAGCAGTCCACGTAGTCCGCCCAGTGCGACGGCGCAGGACCGCTCATCGGCACGCGCGGCGCGGCCTTGCCGTTCTTGAGAACGACCGTCGGCGCGGGACCGAAGTGCGTCGAAAGGAGCCACCCTTCCGTTCCCTCCACCACGCGGCCCTGGGACGGCAGCTTGCCGTACGGCGACTTCGCTGCGATCTCCTGCAGAAACGCCGGCGGCATGAAGCGCGGCTCCATCTCGTGCGCGACGGACTCGAACCCGTCGCACCATTCCACCTCGAAGGGCTTGCCGCCGCTCGCCTTCACGCCCGGAAACTTCCAGGTGATGTGCGAAACGGTCGGCCAGAACTGCTCCTTCTGCGCGGGCGTCCACCCGTCATCCGCCACTTCCGCCACCACGGACACGGGACCCGTCGTACCCAACTCCATGCCCTGCCAGATCGGACTGAGCACGTGAAGACCCAAGTCGCCCAGCCATGACGTGCCGAACGCGCGCCACTTGCGCCACGCGCCCGGATGATATCCCGCCGCATACGGACGGAACGGCACGTCGCCGAGCCATTCCTTCCAGTCGAGCGTTTCGGGGACAGGCAGTTCCTTCGGCAAATCAAAGGCGCCAGGACCCGGCTTTCCGCGACGGTTCGAAAAGAGCCACACATGCCGCACCTCACCGATGTCTCCGCGCTTGAGGAAGTCGGCCGTCTGCCGGTCGCATTCCCACGCCGCGATCTGCGTGCCCATCTGCGTGACGGCGCACTTTTCCGCCGCCAGCTTCTCGATCCGACGGCAGTCCGCGAGATCGTGGCAGAGCGGCTTCTGGCCGTACACGTTGAGCCCGCGCCTCAAGGCGTCCAGAACATACTTCGCGTGCGTGTGGTCCGGCGTCGACACATTCACGGAATCGATGCGGTCGCCTTCCGCCGCCAGCATCTCCAGCGCGTTGCGGTAGACGCGCGCGTCGGGACATTCCTTCTTCGCCGCCGCGAGGAACTTCGAGTCGACGTCGCACAGCGCCGTGATGTGCAGATCCCTGTGCGCCTTGAGGCCGTGCAGGTCCTCCCACGCCATGTTGCCCGTGCCGATGCACGCGTGCGACAGCATCGAGCAGACGTTGCGGAGTTTCACGACGGCCGGAAACCCGGAAAACGGCACACAGGCCGCAAGCGCCGCGGCGCTCTTCAAAAAGCTACGTCGATCGGTCTTCTTCATCTTGCCCCTTCAGCGTCTGCAACTTCAAACTTCAAACTAAAACGCGACGGCACGGCACTTGACGCCCGCCTGCTTGAACATCTTCAGCACCACATCCTGGAACGGATAGTCGCCGCCGTACACGACCTCGCGGATGCCGGCGTTGATGATCAGCTTCGCGCACGTGAGGCACGGCGAAATGGTCACATAGATCGTGGCGCCCTTCGTGGCGTGCCCGTATTGGGCCGCCTGGCAGATGGCGTTCTGCTCCGCGTGCACGCACAGGCACTCGTCGAGCTTCTCGCCCGACTTGACATGGCCCGCACACCGCGGACAACCGCCGGCGAAGCAGTTCTTCACGCCGCTCGGCGTGCCGTTGTAGCCGGTGGAGATGAGATGATTGTCCTGCACGATCACGGCCGCAACCTGACGCCGCGAGCAGTTGCTGCGCTTGGCGACCACGTGCGCGATTTCCATGAAATAGTCGTCCCAACTGGGACGCGGATCGTTCACTTTCTTCTTCGCCATGATCGCCTTTTCAGCTTTCAGCTTTTGGTTTTTCACCCTTCGAACCGGCCCCTTCAGGGGGTGACGCCGCTCCGCCGGCGTCACCGAGTCCGCCTCAATCCTGATCGAGTTCCGCCTGGAGCTTCGCGAGGAAATCCGCCAGCTTGAACGCACCCAGGTCGCCCTCGGCGCGCGAACGTACCGAAATCTGGCCGGCCGCCTCGTCGCGCGGACCCACCACCACCTGGTAGGGAACCTTCATCAGCGTCGCCGCGCGGATCTTCGCGCCGAGCTTCTCGGCCGAAACGTCCACGTCCACGCGCAGGCCCTTCGCCTTGAGCGCGGCCTGGATCTTCTTCGCGTAGTCAAGCGCCTTGTCCGAAATCGGCAGGA
>DCIH01000045.1:0-497 GCA_002317575.1 Verrucomicrobia bacterium UBA1731
CTACCTCTCCCCGTACTTCGTGACGGATCCGGAAGAGATGGAATGCGTCCTCGAGAACCCCTACATCCTGCTCTTCGAGAAGAAGATTTCCAACCTCCAGGAGCTCCTGCCCGTGCTGCAGGCCGTCGCCAAGAGCGGTCGTCCGCTCATGATTATCGCCGAGGACGTCGAGGGCGAAGCGCTCGCGACGCTCGTGGTGAACAAGCTGCGCGGCTCGTTCCAGGTGTGCGCGGTGAAGGCGCCGGGCTTCGGCGACCGCCGCAAGGCCATCCTCGAGGACATCGCGATCCTCACGGGCGGCCAGCTCATCTCGGAAGACCTCGGCATCAAGCTCGAGAACGTCGGCCTCGACATGCTCGGCCGCGCCAAGAAGGTCACGGTCGACAAGGACAACACCACGATCGTGGAAGGCCTCGGCAAGGCGGCGGACATCAAGGCCCGCGTGGACCTCATCAAGAAGCAGATCGAGGAGACGACCTCCGACTACGACCGCGAGA
>DCIH01000045.1:637-848 GCA_002317575.1 Verrucomicrobia bacterium UBA1731
GCGGCCGTCGAAGAGGGCATCGTTCCCGGCGGCGGCGTGGCGCTGCTGCGCTGCCAGAAGGCGATCGACGCGCTCAAGCTCGAGGGCGACGAGAAGGTCGGCGCGTCCATCATCGCGCGCGCCGTCGAAGCGCCGCTCCGCAAGCTCGTGAACAACGCGGGCCAGGAAGCCGCGCTCGTGATCGCTAATGTCAAGAAGGCGACGGGCACGA
>DCIH01000045.1:940-2231 GCA_002317575.1 Verrucomicrobia bacterium UBA1731
ACGCGGCGTCCATCGCGGGCCTCCTGCTCACCACGGACTGCATGGTCACGGACCTGCCCGAGAAGAAGGAGTCCTGCAACTGTGGCGGCCACGGCGCGCCCGGCGGCATGGACGGCATGATGTAAGCGACATGCCGACGCGGCGCGTGCACGCACCGCGCCACGAAAAGGAGGGGGACGCCGCGGCGTCCCCCCCCTCTTTTTTCTTCTCATTTGCGGTGCGACGTGGTAAAATTCGCGGCTCAAAGAAAAGGAGTCGGAGTTTAGTCCATGAAGCAGTTGATGATGGTGCTCGGCGCGTGTGCGCTGGCGTTTGCGGGTTGCGACAAAAAGGCCGATGGCGAAGCCTCGGCGGCGAAACCGCTCAAGATGATCACGGAGGCGACGTTCCCGCCCTACGAGTTTCTCCGTGGGCAGGAAATCGTCGGCATCGACGTGGAGATCTGCCGCGCCGTCGCTACGAAACTCGGCCGTCCGTTCCAGGCCGAAACGGTCGATTTCGATTCCGTGATCCCCGCCGTGATCAGCGGCAAGGCCGATGTCGGCGCGGCCGGCATCACGGTCACCGAAGACCGCAGGAAAAACGTCGATTTCTCGATTCCGTATGTGAAGACGGGCATTGTGGTGATCTACAAGAAGTCGAATCCGTTCAAGGATGTGGCGCAGCTCAAAGAACAGCGCATCGGCGTGCAGGGCGGCACCACGAGCGAGGCCTATGTGCTCGAACAGTTCAAGAAGGAGCCGGAACGCTCACGTTCGCCGGCCGAGGCCGTCGCGGGTCTGAAGGCGGGCCGCGTCGATTTCGTCATCGCCGACATCGATCCCGCCAAGAACTGCGTCAAGGGCGAGGCCGATCTCGCGATTTCCGACTTCATCACCAGCGAGGAGTACGCGGTGGCCATCAGGAAGGGGCAGCCCGAGCTTCTCAAGACGATTGACGCGGTGATCGCGGAGCTCAAGGCCAACGGCCAGCTCGCGACGTGGATCGAGCAGTACACGGCCGAGTCCGACAAGCTGAAAGACAAGTAAGCCAAGCCCATGATCCAGTCACTGATCGACGACATCCAGCTCTGCTTCGTCAAGAACGGGCGGTGGGAGTATCTGTTCAACGGCCTCGGGGTCACCCTCGAGGTCGCGTTTTGCGCCATTCTCCTGGGATTGTTCGTCGGTTTTCTAGTGGCGGTGGTCCGTTCGAGCCATGACAAGTACGGGTATTTTCCCGTTCTGAACGCGCTCTCGAAGGTCTATCTCACGATCATCCGCGGCACCCCGATGGTGGTGCAGCTGCTGAT
>DCIH01000045.1:2267-2897 GCA_002317575.1 Verrucomicrobia bacterium UBA1731
TGCGCTCGGTCGACTCGAAGGTGCTCATCGCGATTCTCGCGTTCGGCATCAATTCGGGTGCGTATCAGGCGGAAATCATCCGCGCGGGCATCGTGTCCATCGATCCCGGGCAGATGGAGGCCGGGCGCGCGCTCGGTCTTTCGTATTGGCGCACGATGCTGCGCATCATCCTGCCGCAGGCAATCCGCAATGTGCTGCCGGCCTTGGGGAACGAGTTCATCGTGCTGATGAAGGACACGTCCATCGTGGGCTACATCGCGCTCATTGACCTCGCCAAGGGCGGCGACATCATCCGCTCGCAGACGTATTCGGTATATCTGCCGTATCTCACGGTGGCAGCGATCTACCTTGTGCTGGTGATGGCGTTCACCTGGGCGCTCGGCAAGCTCGAGCGGCATTTGCGCAACACGGGCGCGGACCCCGTGCACAACGATTCGTGAGGGCGGACTTGGCGCTGGGAGCTTGGGGCTTAGAGGAGAAGGAACTTTCGGAAGGTCTGGGACATGGCGGAAACGTTGCTTAAAATCGAAGGGCTCAAGAAGAGCTTCGGCAAGTTGGAGGTCCTGAAGGGCCTTTCGACGGACATCAAGAAGGGCGAAGTCGTGGTGATGATCGGCCCGTCCGGCGGCG
>DCIH01000045.1:2929-3244 GCA_002317575.1 Verrucomicrobia bacterium UBA1731
CCTGCGCTGCATGAACCTGCTGGAGAATCCCACGGGAGGCCAGATCTGGTTCGAGGGGCAGGAGATCGTGTCCGCGTCCGAAGCCGAAAAGAACCGCGTGCGTAGCGAAATGGGCATGGTCTTCCAGCATTTCAACCTGTTTCCGCATCTGACGATTCTGGACAACATCATGCTCGCCCCGAAACTCGTTCGCGGGGTGGACCGCGCGACCGCCGAAAAGAAGGCGATGGAGCTGTTGAAGCGCGTCGGCCTCGAGGAGAAGGCGACGGCCTATCCGCAGCAGCTTTCCGGCGGCCAGAAGCAGCGCGTCGCCAT
>DCIH01000045.1:3292-4938 GCA_002317575.1 Verrucomicrobia bacterium UBA1731
TGATGCTCTTCGACGAGCCGACTTCCGCGCTCGACCCCGAGATGGTGGGCGAAGTGCTGGACGTGATGAAGGACCTCGCCAAGAACGGCATGACGATGGTGGTGGTCACGCACGAAATGCGCTTCGCGCGCGACGTGGCGAGCCGCGTGCTGTTCCTGGAGGGCGGCCGCATCGCCGCCGAAGGGACGCCCTCGGAAATCTTCGACCAACCGCACGACGGACGCCTGGGCGAGTTTCTCGGCAAGGTCGGCGGCGTCGGGTTCCGCGCCAAAGTGCGCGACGAGTTGCGCGAGATTCTTGCGGATGACGAGGTCACCGAAGAGGAAATCGACCGCATCAAGGAGATTCTCAAGGAAAGAAGCAAACGATGAAAAAGACAATTGTTGCCGCATTCTTCGCCCTTGCCGCGATGTTCGCGTTCGCGGAAGAGCAAACCGCCGCCGTACCGGCCGCGGTTCCCGTGTCCGTCGTGGTCGACGGCGCCACCAACGAATACAACCTCGCGGAGTTCGATTCCGCGAAGGACTACGTGGGCAAGTACGCCGAGAACGTCCAGAACGACAAGTCGTTCAAGGAGAACGAGGCGGCGGCGCTCAAGACGGTTCGTACCCGGAATCCGTTCTTCGGCAGCTGGTGGGCGATCTTCCCGCCGCTGTTGGCCATCTTCCTCGCGCTCATCACGAAGGAAGTGTATTCCTCGCTCTTCATCGGCATCGTGTCGGGCGGCATCCTGTATTCCGCGAAGGCGGCCGGATTCCTCGGGAAGTTCGAGGGTGCGATCAACCACGTGATGAAGGACGGATTCGTCAACTCCGTCGCGGACGCCTACAACATCGGCATTCTCATCTTCCTGGTGCTTCTCGGCGCGCTGGTGGCGATGATGAACAAGACGGGCGCCTCGGCGGCGTTCGGCAAGTGGGCGCAGACCCACGTCAAGAGCCGCGTCGGCGCGCAGATCGCCACGATCATGCTGGGCGTGCTCATTTTCGTGGACGACTACTTCAACTGCCTCACGGTGGGCAGCGTGATGCGTCCCGTCACGGACGCGAAGAAGGTTTCCCGCGCGAAGCTCGCGTACCTCATCGACGCCACGGCGGCGCCGATCTGCATCATCGCGCCGATTTCGTCTTGGGCGGCGGCCGTCGCCGGCTTCGCCAAGGGCGCCGGCGCCGAGAGCGGTTTCTCGCTCTTCATCAACGCGATTCCGTACAACTTCTACGCGATCCTCACGATTCTCACGATGTTCCTCCTGGCGATGATGAAGTTCGACTTCGGCCCGATGCGCAAGCACGAGGCGGAAACGAGCGCGGGTCTGCCGGACCTCGGCGCGCTCGAGGAGGCGACCGAGCAGCTCCGCCACAACGACCGCGGTCGCGTGTGCGACCTCGTCATCCCCGTGGCGTTCCTGGTGGCCGCCTGCATCGTCGGCATGATCTATTCCGGCGGTTTCTTTGGCGAGGACAAGCCCGGCTTCATCCAGGCGTTCTCCGATTCCGACGCGTCGGTGGGCCTCGTGCTCGGCTCGATCGTGTCCCTCGTGTTCGCCGTGGTCTTCTATCTCTGCCGTCGCGTGATTTCCTTCCGCGACTGCATGGACGCCTTCCCGGAGGGCTTCAAGGCAATGGTGCCGGCGATCATGATCCTCT
>DCIH01000045.1:4955-12782 GCA_002317575.1 Verrucomicrobia bacterium UBA1731
GCGCGTGGACCCTGAAGGGCATGACCGACGCCCTCGGCGCGAAGGTGTTCATCTCCGACCTCATCAACGGGCCGGCCGCCGGTCTCCAGAGCTTCCTGCCCGCGATCATCTTCGTGATCGCCGTGATTTTGGCGTTCTCCACCGGCACGAGCTGGGGCACGTTCGGCATTCTCATTCCGATCGTGCTCGCGGCCATCCCGGGCAGCGACATGACGATCATCGCGGTTTCCGCCTGCATGGCCGGCGCCGTGTGCGGCGACCACTGCTCGCCGATTTCGGACACCACGATCATGGCGTCCGCCGGCGCGCAGTGCAACCACGTGGTGCACGTGAACACGCAGTTGCCCTACGCGCTCCTGGTCGCGGCCGTGTCGTTCGCCGCCTATCTGGTGGCGCCGTTCGTGAAGTCCGCCTTCGTCGCGCTCCCGATCGCCGTTGCGCTGATGGTCGTGGTGCTCGTCGCGGTGAAGGCGCTCTTCGGCAAGGCGACCGGCGGTCTCCCCGTGCCCGAAATCTTCGCGCGCCTGTCCGAGACCGTCTCAAACCGCGCGCTCGCGGCGTCCATCGCCCGCGTCTCGAAGCGGATTCTCTTCGACGGCAAGGTCGACATCCAGGAAGTCCGCGAGCTCCAGGAGATGCTCAAGGGCGTGGACGGCCAGGAGGAGTTCCGCGCGGTGCTCGAGGACGTCGCCGCCGACGGCGTGATCACGCCCGAGGAGTCGAAGCGCGTCGAAGCGTGCATGCGCGCGCTGGTGCCGAAACTTTCCTGATTTCCGCACGGGGGCGAGGGTCGTCCCCGCACGGGATGCAAACCGGGGGCGGCAACGCCCCCATTCATGAACAAAAGGAACGGGGGCGTGTCGTCCCAACGAAAGAAGGAAGGAGCCGATACATGAACGGGAAAATGAGGAACAAGGTCGGATGGCTGGCGGCGGGCGTGATGGCGGCTTTGGCGGGATGCGGTCCCGCGAAACCGGAATTGCACGTCTACACCTGGTGCGACTACATCGCGCCGGAAGTCATCTCCAAATTCGAATCCAAGTTCAACTGCAAGGTCGTGGTGGACACCTTCGACTCCAACGAAGCGATGTACGCCAAGCTGCAGGCCGGTTCCACGGGCTACGACATCCTGATGCCGAGCTCCTACCAGATCCCCGCGATGGCCAAGAACAAGATGATCGTTCCGCTGGACCACGCGAAGCTGCCGAACGTCCGCAAGAATTTTGCGACCGACTACGCCTCGTCGATTCTCGACCCCTCTTTCAAGTACAATGTGCCCTACATGGTCACCTACACCGGCTTCGCCTACCGCAAGGACAAGGTCGGCGACGCGCCCGTGGACAGCTGGCGCATCTTCGAGTCGCCCGCGCTCAAGGGCCGCATGTCGCTTCTTTCCGACATGCGCGAAACGATCGGCGCGGCGCTCAAGTGCCTGGGCTATTCGCTCAACACCACATCCCAGAAGGAAGTGGACGAAGCGGTGGCGCTCGTGTTGAAGTGGAAGGAAAACATCGCCAAGTTCGACAACGAGCAGTACAAGACGGCCGTCGCCTCCGGCGAGTGGTTCGTCGGACACGGCTACTCCTCCGACTCGACGCAGATCCTGATGGACGACGAGAAGGGCGAAGTTGCCTTTTCGCTGCCGAAGGAGGGCTTCTCCATCGCGTTCGACGAGATGGTGATCTCCGCCGACTCCAAGCAGGTCGAACTCGCGCACCAGTTCATCAACTTCGTGTACGAGCCCGAGATCGCCAAGGAGAACATGGAGTACGTCTACGCGCCGATGCCGGTGAAGCCCGCGCTCGAGATCCTCGATCCGAAGCTCAAGGGCTACGTGGCGCAGAGCGCCGAAACGCTCAAGCGCGGCGAGGTGCTGCAGGATTTCGACGACAAACCCGCGGTGCGCCAGATGTACATCAACGCCTGGGACAAGGTGAAGGCGGGCGAATGAAAAAGCCCCGCATCGGCATCATCGGTGCGGGCGGGATGGCCAACTACCACGTGCCCGGCTTCCAGAAGGCCGGCGCGGCGGTGGTGGCCATTGCGGACGTCAAGCTCGAGGCCGCGCTCGCGTGCGCCGAGAAGTTTGGCGTCCCGCGCGTTTACCCCACCGTGGACGAAATGCTCCGCAAGGAGAAGCTTGACGCTGTGAGCGTCATCACGCCGAACAAGTTCCACAAGCCGCTCGTCCTCAAGGCACTGGCGGCCGGACTGCACGTTTTCTGCGAGAAACCGCCGGCCCTGAACGCCAAGGAAGCGGCGCAGATGGCCGCCGCGGCGAAGAAGGTCGGCAAGACGCTGATGTTCGATTTCAACAACCGCGCGCGCCCCGAATCCTTCGCGATGAAGAAGGCGATCGACAAGGGACTCGTCGGGAAGATCAATTCCGCGCAGGCGCTGTGGATCCGCCGCACGGGCATCCCCGGTTTCGGCGGCTGGTTCACCACCAAGGCGCTCTCGGGCGGCGGACCGGTGATCGACCTGCTGCACATGATCGACCTCGCGCTCCATTTCATGGACTACCCCGAGCCCGCGTGGGCGCTTGCGAACATCTACGGCGATTTCATGGGCGACAAACGGTTCAAAGGGCCGTGGGGCATTCCGGACCGCAAGGACGGCGTCTGCGACGTCGAGTCCGCGGCACACGGACTCGTCACCTTCAAGAACGGCGCGACGCTCTTCCTGCGCAACTCCTGGGCGGAGATGAACAAGCGCGAAGAGGTGAGCGTGACGTTCCAGGGCTCGAAGGCCGGCGGTCTCGTGCGGCGGCTGTTCGGCGTGGACGGCCACGACGAAACGGCCGAAGACACGTGCGAACTGTATTTTCAGGACAAGAAGGGCGGCCGCGCCGACAAGACGCTCGCCGTGTCCAAGGACGAAGCGATGGGCCGCATCCGCGCCGCCGAGAACTTCGTCAAGACGCTTCAGGGACGCGAGAAACCGCTCAACGTGCCCGAAGAAGCCGTCAAGCTCATGAAGATCATCGACGCCGTCTACGCGTCCGCCCGGCGCCAGGCGCCGGTGCGCATCCGGTAGCCGGCGTCGTTCGCCACCGTGGAAACGCTGCTCGCCATCCGCGCCGTCGCCTGGAAGTTGGCGGACCAGACGCTGGTCTTCGCCGACTGGGACGGATTCCGCGAGATGGCGTTGCCCGGGGACAGACCCGCGGGTCTGTTGCGCTGGTGCGCGCGGATGGCCACGTCGCTCGGGCTTTTCGACGCGACCTGGTGGATGCCGTACGTGCTCGGCGCGTTGGCGCTCGGCGTATCCTTGCATCTGCTCATGCGCTCGCCGACCCGCGACGTCTCCGTGAGGCGGCGGTTGACGTCGCTCTTCGCCTGGTGTGTGCTCGGTTTCCTGGTCGCCTTCGCCCCGCTCGCGTTCATCGGCGATTTCCTGTGGGACGAAAAAGAACATTCCGCGCCGCTGTTCAACTTGTTCGGTCTCGTCGTTTCCTGCGGCTTGTTCGCGGCGTTTCGTTCCTGGATCCGGCGTCCGTGGGGTTTGGTGTCGGTTTGCGCGCTGTGCGCCGTGCTGTTCGTGCCGTTTGGGGCCTACGCATTGCTGGCGGGTTTGGCGTCGGCCGTTTGTGCGTGGCGCGGCAGCGTGATCCCCGGCGCGTGCGGCGCGTTGCGTTCGCCGTTCCGCGGGTGGCATTGGCTGGCGTCGGCCGCGTTTCTGTTGGCGGCGTTTCCCGCGTCCTGCGCGTGGATATACGGCGACATGGCCTGTCACATCGCCTGGCGGTATGCGCAGGGGTTTCGCCTGCCGTGCGGTCCCGTGGGGACGTTGCGCCATTCGTTTGAGATGGAACGGTGCGTGCGGGCGCGCGACTGGCGCGGCGTGATGGCGCTCGCGGACGCATACAAGGGGAGCGGCCGGGACTTCCCGCTGCGCATGGAGATCGCGTTCCGCATTCTGGCGCAGTTCCATCTGGAAACGCTGCCGGACGATCTTTTCCGTTATCCTATCCGCACCGGCCATTTCAGCACGGACGCGGACCAGCAGTCGATGGACGGCTACCAGCTGCTCTTCGAATACGGCTTGCTTCAGCCGGCGCGGCGGAGCATTTACGAGCGCGTCTTCACGGCGGGCTGGGAACCCGCGCACCACCTGTACCTGGGTGACATCGCCCTGTTGTGCGGCGAACGGCTGTTGGCGTATCGCAACTACCGGCAGCTCCGCCGGTGCCCGTTCCGGCGTGCGCTCGCCGACGCGCGGCTTGCGGCGCTGGCGGACGCCACGCTTTTTCCGCAGGAGGAGCTGGGCATGGTCGCGGCGGCCCATTCCGTCTGGCTGGAGATGGGAAAGGCCGTGGACGCGCCGTTCTTTTCCACGGGAAACCGCATCGAGTTGATCGCCTACAATTATTTCCGCACGCTCCGGAAGGCGCCCGAGTTCATGGCGCGCATGCTCATATCCGTGCTGCTTCTGGACGGCGACGTGCCGGTGCTCGTGCAGAACGTGCCGTGGCTGGACCGCATTACGCCGCCGCCCAAGCCCTGGCCACTGCCGGTGCAGGAGGCGATTGCGGCCTACGCGAGCACGCTCGACGACACGAAGCAGGCCGAATTCCTGTCCAGAATCCGCCCGACGGCGCTTTCTCCTCAGGCGACCATGCGGCTCGACGCGTTCAAGCGCGTGGCGAGAATACTCGGGGATTCGTTGTCGCAGAAGGACAAGGACCGCGTGCGCCGCGACTTCGGCGACTCGTTTTTCTTTTACGATTGCTGGGTGAATCCAAGTGTTCAGCGCGCCCGTTCGGCCCAGAATCCGGACCGTCTCGACGCGGAGGGGCGGTAAAGAAGTTTGAAGTTGAAGGTTGAAAAGTTGAAGGTTGGCGGAATAAAATCGGTTTTGGCGCTGGCGTTCGCGCTGGCGGCATTCGCCGCGCAGGCGGCGATTGCCGTCTGGCCGGATTATGTCGGCATCACGGTGCCCACGAACATCGCGCCGCTCAACTTCAAGATCGTCCCCGAGGGGCCGGATGCCGCGGCGGCGCTCACGGCGGCGGACGGCGACCGGATCGACGCCGCCGTCGACGGCGTCGGCAATGCCCGTTGGCATGCCGCGGGCTGGCGGCGTTTCCTCGCCGCCCACGCGGGCGAGTCCGTCGTGCTGACCGCCTCGCGCGGGGAAGACCGTCTCACGGGCACGAATTTTGTCGCGCGCCTGGGGATGGATACGCACCTTACCTACCGTCTGATCGCGCCCAGCTACACGCTCTATGACGAGCTCGGCATCTACGAACGCGATCTCACGTCGTTCGACGAGCGTCCGCTCTTCCGCAACGTCCAATTGGCGACCAAGATGTGCATAAACTGCCACACGCACAATCGGGCCGACCCGGACCAGTATCTTTTCCATGCGCGCGCGGCGTTCCCGGGCACGATGATCGTGTCGAAGAAGTGGGGCGAGCGCAAAGTGGATCTCAAGACGTCCGGATCCCTGGGTGCGGGCGTGTATCCCGCCTGGCATCCGGGCGGCGATTTCATCGTCTTTTCGATGAACGAAACGCGCCAGACGTTCTACTTCTCGAACCCTGACAAGATCGAGGTGGTCGACCTGCGCAGCGATCTGATGCTGTATTCGCTGGCCGACAACACGGTGGCGATCATCGAAGACGATCCGTATCTGTTCGAGACGTTTCCCACCTGGAGTCCGGACGGAAAATGCCTTTTTTCGTCCCGCGCGCGCACGCCATTCACGACGATGCCCACCAACGAGACGGAACGGTTCAGCCAGTACGTGGGCCAGTACGAGAAAGTCCGCTACGATCTCGTGGTGCGCGCTTTCGACGCGAACACGCGCAGATTCTCCGAGCCCCGGATCGTCTTCGACGCGCAGAAGCAGGGTCTGAGCGCCACGTTCCCGCGCGTCTCGCCCGACGGCCGCTGGCTGGTGGCCACGGTGGGGCCGTACGGCAACTTCCACGTGTGGCACAACGACGCCGACCTGTGGCTCTTCGATCTCGCGGAGCGCAAGATGCGGCGTCTTTCCGAGCTCAATTCGCCGAAGTCGGAAAGCTACCACACCTTTTCGTCCGACGGCCACTGGATGGTGTTCAGTTCGCGCCGCGAGGACGGCACGTACACGCGCCCGTATTTCGCGCATTTTGACGCCGAAAAGGGGCGTTTCGACAAGCCGTTCCTCTTGCCCGTCGAAAACCCGGACGACCACTTCCGCCGCATGTTCTCGTACAACGTGCCGGAGTTCAGCAACGGCCCCGTCAAGAAATCCGCCCGCGAAATGCGCAAGTTGGTGGCGCGCCAGGCCGTCCCCGCCCAACGCGCCCCGTAACGCGGCCCCTCGCAGGAGAAGCGGCGCCCTCGCCGCTTCAGAAGCGTGTGTTACAGCGAGCGCAGCGAGGTGATGGCCTGTTTGCAGTTGTGGACCGAGATGATTTCGAGCGTTGCATGCTTGACGCGATAGAACACCCGATAGTTCTTGTTGACGGTGATGTCTCGGATGACGGGCTTCTTGTCGGTGAATTCGGGCGAGACGCGTCCGGCGCGTGGAAAATCCGCGAGGGGGTCGACTGCGGCCTGAATGTCGAGCAGCCAGTCGTGCGCCGTCTGCGGGTAGTCGTATTCGGCCAGCTGTCGTGCATATTCGGCCAGTCGTCGCTTGGCTCGGGTAGACCAGACGATCTCCATTACTCGAATTCCTTGAGGAGTTCGGCAAAGACCTTCTTGTGCGGGATTCCCTTGCCGGCGTCAAGTTCCCGGATGCCGGCTTCGACATCGGCGCGCATTTCGAGCTGGTCGCGGATTGTCTCCCAGACGTTCCAGGTGTCCTCGAAGTCCTTGACATCCAGGACGACTTGTGCGGCTCGTCCGTTCTGGGTGATGAGTAGCGGCCGATGCGTCTCGCTCGTCTGCCGGAAGTACTGCGTCAGGTTCTGCCGGTATTCGGAAAAGGGCACGACGTCCTTGTCAAGTCGGGGACGTTTCAGCGTGTTTTGCAAGGCGGCCATGTTTTTCTCCTTTGATGGTGTTTGGCAGGAGTGTACAATATTTTGCGCAATCCGTCAAGGGCGAGGCCACCATGGAACCGCACGGAAACGGCATCGGCAGGGAAGCGGTTTCGGAAGATGATCGTTCCGGCTTCGCAACCGTGTGCCCCCCCCCCCTGCGTACGAGGGCGCGTCCCGTCCCCTTTGCGTACGCGGGCGCACCCCGCGCCCGCTATTCCTCACGCCACCCCACCGCCATCCCGACCAAAACCGAAAATTGATTTACGCGCTCGGGGCTCACATACACCTTCTCGGAGGGCACGACGCTCGAGGGCCTCACGCAGAAGTCGAGCAAGCAAGGCGACGGCCAGCCCTGGACGCCCACGATCACGGTGAAGGGCGGCGCGAGCGGGTTCTATTCGATTGGGGTGAAGAAGTAAGCGCACGGGGTGGGCGTGCGGGGTGTGAGCGCCGGGGGCGGGTGACTTCAGGGGGTGGCGTCGCTCCGCCGACGCCACAATTCTCGCGATGTTGTCAGAATTCATCGAGCTTGGTCACGCCGGCGGAGCGGCGTGACCCCCTGGGGGAGCCGCGGACGGGCGCCTCTGAAGCGACGAGGGCGTCGCTTCTCCGTTTTTGCGCCATGCGAGGGGGCTGCGGACGGACTCTTAAAAAAACAAAATTTGGCATTGATTTTTTGGCCTGAAAAGTGCATAATGTGCGCTCTTTTTTGAACGAACAGGAGTAGTAGAAGATGGCAGCTAAACGTTTCCCGCTCGATCACGTGCGGAATTTCGGCATCATGGCCCACATTGACGGCGGCAAGACGACCACGTCCGAACGCATTTTGTTCTATTCGGGCAAGAACTACA
>DCIH01000045.1:12923-13115 GCA_002317575.1 Verrucomicrobia bacterium UBA1731
ACGTGGACTTCACGGCCGAAGTGGAACGCTCGCTGCGCGTCCTGGACGGCGCGGTCGCGCTCTACTGCGCGGTGGGCGGCGTGCAGCCGCAGTCCGAGCAGGTGTGGCGCCAGTCCGAAAAGTACAAGGTGCCGAAGATCGCGTTCGTGAACAAGATGGACCGCGTGGGCGCGAACTTCTACTCGGTCATGG
>DCIH01000045.1:13138-13372 GCA_002317575.1 Verrucomicrobia bacterium UBA1731
TCATGGACCAGATGAAGAACCAGCTTGGCGCGAACCCCGTTCCGATGGTGATCCCGATCGGCGCGGCCGAATCCTTCGAAGGCGTGGTGGACCTCATCAAGATGAAGGCCCTCTACTATGACATGAAGTCCCTCGGCAAGACGGTCCTCGAAAAGGACATCCCGGCCGACCTCGTCGAGAAGGCGAAGGAATACCGCCAGAAGATGGTGGAGTCCGCCGCCGAGCAGGACGACG
>DCIH01000045.1:13388-13991 GCA_002317575.1 Verrucomicrobia bacterium UBA1731
TCATGGAGAAGTTCTTCGCGGGCGAAGAGCTCACGGAAGCCGAAATCAAGGGCGCCATCCGTAAGGGCTGCATCGCCCGCGCGATCACGCCGGCGTTCTGCGGTTCCGCGTTCAAGGACAAGGGCGTTCAGCAGCTCCTCGACGGCGTGTGCGACTACCTGCCTTCGCCGCTCGACACGGGCGCGGCCGTCTCGGCCGACGATCCCAGCCAGAAGCGCGAGCCGTCGGACAGCGAGCCGTTCTGCGGCCTCGCGTTCAAGATCATGTCCGACAAGGCGATGGGCAAGATCACGTTCGTGCGCGTCTACTCGGGCGAGCTCCGCCTCGGCGAAGAGCTGCTCGACTCCACGATCAACCAGGAGCAGCGCATTTCCCGCCTCTTCCGCATGCACGCCAACAAGCAGGAGCCGCTCGAAGTGGCCCAGGCCGGCGACATCGTGGCGTGCGTCGGCCTCACGCAGACCCGCACGGGCGACACGCTCTGCAGCCCCGACCATCCGATCACGCTCGAGTCGATCGACTTCCCGGCGCCGGTGATCTCCGTCGCGGTGAAGCCCCAGTCCCGTCAGGACAACGAAAAGCTCGGCGTCGCGCTCCACGCGC
>DCIH01000045.1:14095-14235 GCA_002317575.1 Verrucomicrobia bacterium UBA1731
GCGAGCTCTACCTCGAAGTCATCGTGGACCGCCTGAAACGCGAATTCAACGTCGCGTGCGACGTGGGCGCCCCGCAGGTCGCGTACCGCGAGACGATCCGCAAGCCGGTCGAGAGCGAGTACAAGCACGTCAAGCAGTCC
>DCIH01000045.1:14270-14721 GCA_002317575.1 Verrucomicrobia bacterium UBA1731
CGCACGTCTGCCTGAAGCTTGCGCCGCAGGAGCCCGGCAAGGGCTTTGAGTTCGTCAACGAGGTCAAGGGCGGCGTGATTCCCACGGAATACATCCCGGCGGTCGAAAAGGGCGTTCGCAAGGCGCTCGAATCGGGTCCGCTCGCGGGCTTCCCGGTGGTGGACGTCAAGGCCACGGTCTACTTCGGTTCCTACCACGAAGTCGACTCGAACGAATTCGCCTTCATCACGTGCGCGATGCAGTGCTTCAAGCAGGGCTTCCTCAAGGCGACCCCGCAGCTGCTCGAGCCGATGATGGATGTGGAAGTCGTGGTGCCCGACCAGTACATGGGCGCGGCTAACGGCTCCATCAACCAGCGTCGCGGCCGCGTCGAGGGCATGGAGGACCGCGCGGGCCTCAAGCTCATCAAGGCGACGGTTCCGTTGGGCGAGATGTTCGGCTACTCGAACGC
>DCIH01000045.1:14762-26192 GCA_002317575.1 Verrucomicrobia bacterium UBA1731
TGATCTTCAAGCAGTACGAAGCGGTCCCGAAGACGATCGCCGAGGAAGTCATCGCGAAGCGCGTCAAGGAAGGCAAAGTCCGTCCGATCGCGGATTGACCTCTGCCATGAAAGCGACGGCGGAGCGTTTTGACGGACGCGGCGTGCTGAAAGACGCGCGCCGCGTGGTGGTGAAAGTCGGAACGCACGCCATCGCGAAAGCGACGGGGCGCCCGGATTATCCGGCGCTCCGTCGTCTCGTTTCCGGCATCTGCGCGTTGCGCAAGGCCGGACTCGAGGTGGTGTTCGTCTCGTCCGGCGCCGTGGCGGCGGGCATCGAGGCGCTGGGCCTCAAGGCGCGTCCCAAGGACGTGATGGGCGTCCAGACGTGCGCGGCCGTCGGCCAGGCGCGCTACATCACGGAATACGAAAAGCTTTTCGGCGCGGAAGGCGTCAAGATCGGCCAGGTGCTCTTGACCCACGCCGACTTCGAAGACCGCCATCGCGCGCAGAATGTGCGCCGCGTGCTGGATGGTCTCGTCGCGAACGGCATCGTGCCGATCGTGAACGAAAACGACGTGGTGGCGGACGAAGAACTGAAGGGGCAGACCTTCGGCGACAACGACTGGCTGTCGTCCCTGATTTCCAAACTCGTGAAGGCCGACGCGCTCGTGCTGCTCACGACGGTGGATGGCCTCCTCGACGCGAAGGGCCGCCGCATCCCCGAGGTGACGAGCTTCCGCAAGGCGCTCTCGCTCGTGAAGGCGGGCGTCAAGGGCGCGCTCTCCAAGGGCGGCATGGATTCCAAGCTCAAGGCCGCGAAGAACGCCGTGGAAAGCGGCATCGACGTGGTCATCGCCAATGGTCGCGCGGGCGGCACGTTGACATCCCTGCTCGCGGGTCGCGACGTGGGTACGTTCTTCCCCGCGGCGACGCTCTGATTTCCGAGAGGTGCGCCCATGGCGTCCCTGCTGATCGTCAACGGATTCGTGGTGGACGGCACGGACCGTCCCGGTTACGCGGCGGATGTGCGCATCGAGGGCGACCGCATCGCCGAAATCGTGCCGCGCGTTCCAAAAACGCCCAACGCCCAACACTCAACTCTCGACTCCGCCGAAGGCGCTGCTGTCGTCGATGCCGCTGGCGCGTGGGTCACGCCCGGGTTCATCGACGCGCATGCGCATTCCGATGCGTACCTCGTGCTGGAGCCGGACGCGCCGAGCAAGCTTTCGCAGGGCGTCACCACGGAGGTCAACGGACAGTGCGGCGGCAGCGTCGCGCCGCGCTACGGCGAGGCGCGCCTTTCCGGCGATTGGGCGGCGCTTTTGGGCGAACGCCTCACCTGGCGTTCGCTCGCGGAATACCGCGCCGTCCTCGCGCAGGCGAAGCCCGCGATTAACACGGTCCAGTTCGTCGGCCACAACACGCTCCGCAGCAGCGTGATCGGCTACGCCGCGAAGCGCGCGACGCCCGAAACGCAGAAGGCGATGGAGGATCTTCTGGCGCGCGAGCTGGACGACGGCGGCTGGGGCCTCACCACGGGGCTTATCTACCAGCCCGGCAAGTATTCGGACGCCGCGGAAGTGACGGGTCTCGCGCGCGTCGCGGCGGCACATGGCGGCTATTACGCGACGCACATGCGCAGCGAAGGGGACGCCATCCACGAGGCGATCGACGAAGTGCTCGCGCTCGTCCGGGCGACGGGCATCCGTGCCGAGATCTCGCATTTGAAGACGAGCGGCAAGCGCAACTGGAACAAGATCGATTCCGTCCTGGAGAAGATCGACGCCGCGGTGTCGTCGGGCGAGCTTTTGGGCAGCGACCGCTATCCCTACTGCGCGGCGGGGACGGATCTCGACGTGGTGTTTCCCGACTGGGCGGGCGAAGGCGCCGCGCCGGCGGAGATGGTCCGGCTGGCGGATCCCGCGACGCGCGCGAAGATCGCCGCCGAGATCGACGCGTCGGGACGCGACTGGGAACTCGTGCGCGTGGGCGGTACGTGGTCCGACATGACGCGTCCGTACGCGGGACGGTCGATCGCGGAAATCCTGCGCGCCGAAAACGGCGCGAGCGCGGGCGAACTCATCTGCCGCATTTTGGAAGCGGACGGCTGCAAGACGGGCGGGTTCTTCTTCGGGATGAGCGAGGAGAACCTCAAGAAGATCTACGCGATGGACTGGATCGTGCCCGGTTCGGACGCGAGTTTGCGCGCGCCGTGGGGGCCGCTCGGGGCGGATCATCCGCATCCGCGCGCGTACGGCACGATGCCGGAGTTCTTCCGCCGGTTGACGCAGGAGCTCGGCGTCGCGCCCGAGAAGGCGATCGCGCGCATGACGTCCGTTCCGGCGAAGCGCTTCGGCATCCGCGGGCGCGGCATCCTGGAGAAGGGCGCGTTCGCGGATGTCGCGGTGTGGCGTCCGGACGCGTTCAGGTCGTCCGCGACATACGACAAGCCGCACGCGTTCGCCGCGGGCATGGACTGCGTGGTGGTGAACGGCGCGGTCGCCTATCGCGGCGGCGCGTTCACGCACGCGGGCACCGGCCGCTTCCTCGAGCGTGCTTGACGTCGCGCGGACGGCGCGGTAATATACGGGGCAAATGAGCGAGTTGGTGGACAAACTTTTCCGGGGGCTTTTCTTCCTGCTTTTCGCGGCGATCGTCGTCACGGGCATCGTCACGACGCTCCCGAAATACCGTCAGGTCGGTGCCCTGGAAAAGGAACACGCGAACCTCGAGCGGCGCATCGCCGACAAGCAGCGTGAAATCGCCGCCGTCAAGGAAAAGCAGAACCGCTTCAATACGGACCGCGATTTCGTCGAAGCGCTTGCGCGCGAGAACCGCCGCGTCTTCCCCGGCGAGCTCGTGTTCATCTTCGACAAGTGAGGCGTCGCGTGGTGCGTTTCGCCCGTTTCCTCGCCTCGTTCCTGTTCTTCCCTTTTGCCTGGGCGCTGTGCCGCACATGCGTGGACGCGTTTTCGCTGATGCCTTCGCCGGAAGCCACATTCCTTTCGCGCGAGGCGTTGTCGCTTCTGGGCGGCATGGTGGCGTTTCTGCTCTTCTGGGGCTTCGCGCCCGCGCCGGTGAAGGTCTATGTGTTCGGTCACGAACTCACGCACGCGCTGTGGGGTCTCGCCTTCGGCGCGCGCGTGTCGAAGTTGCGCGTGAACGACGCGGGCGGCAGCGTGGAACTTTCAAAGTCGAACGTGTGGATCACGCTCGCGCCGTATTTCTTCCCGTTCTACACCATGGTCGTGGTCGCGGCGGCGCTTGTGACGCGTTGTTTCGCGAAGCCGCTGCCGTGCGTCTGGCTGTGGACATTCGCCGTGGGATTCACCTGGTGTTTCCACTGCTGCTTCACGCTGAAGTCGCTGTCGCAGCGTCAGCCCGACATCCAGGAATACGGCCGGTTCTTTTCCTGGACGCTCATCTTCATCTGCAACGTGCTGGGCGTTCTCGTGTGGATCGTCTGCACCACGGAGCTGACATTCGGCACGGTGGGCGGCCGTCTCTTCGATCGCGCCGTTTCGGCGTACATGGCCACGGGGGGCTTCATCGTTGAATCTGTACGCGCACTTCCCGTTCTGCAGAAGTAAGTGCGCGTATTGCGCACTGCATTCGCGCGCGGGTTCTTCGTCCGAAGCGCGCGCCGCACACGTGGCGGAGCTCGTGCGGCGCATTCGCGCCGAGGCGGACGCCGGTCGCGCGTGGGACGGCGTGTACTTCGGCGGCGGTTCGCCGGCGTTGTGCGACCTGTCGCCGTTCGCCGCGTGCGGTCTCGGCGGCGCCGCGGAATTTACCGTGGAACTTCATCCTTTGGACGCCACGGACGCGAAGCTGGACGAACTGTCCTCCATCGGCGTCAACCGCATCTCCATGGGCGTGCAGAGCTTCGACGATTCCGTTCTTGCGCGCATGGGGCGCGGCCATGCGGCCGCCGACGCGCTGGCGGCCTGGCGGCGCATCCGCGCGCACGGCTTCCGCAACGCGGGCATCGATCTGATCGCCGGCTGGCCCGCCGGGGACGCGGACGTCTGGCGGCGCACCGTGGACATGGCCTGTGCGCTCGAGCCCGAGCACGTGAGCTGCTACACGCTCATCCGCGAACCCGGCACGCGCGTGGACTTGTGGGCGCGGAAGGGGTCGTTCGCGCAGCCGGACGACGATGCGGCCTTGGCGGAACTCGATTTCGCGTGGTTGGCGTTCGAGAAGTTCGGGTTGCGCCGCTATGAAATCTCGAACTATGCGCGGCCCGGTTTCGAATGCCGTCATAACCTCGGCACCTGGCGCGGCGAGGATTACCTGGGGTTTGGCGAGGGCGCACACGGCCGCGTGGGGTTGACGCGCACGGAGAACGGCGCGGTCGTCGAGACGCTGACGCCCGAGCGCGATGCCGTGGAGCGTGCGCTGTTCGCGTTCCGCATGCGCGAAGGGCTGGATTTGGACGCGGCGGCGGTTCGTTTTCCCGCATTGATTCCGCGTTTGGGCGAATGGCGCAAGACGCTCGCTCGGTTGGCGGGCGAAGGACTGGTCGTCGCCAAGGGCGCCCGCTGGCGACTCACCCGCCGCGGTACGGAAGTGTGCGACAGCGTCCTGGCGGAATTGATTTGAAATTCCATAAAATAATTGACCTGTCAATGTTTTTTGCTACAATGGTCGGCGTTATTGGGAGTTGAGTATGGACAAGATAAACATTGAGCGCGGCGCGGAGAACTCTCCGACCGGCGGTAAACCGCCCGTGCAGATTGGCGTTTTGGGTCTGGGACGGTCGTTTTTGCTGGAACATATGCCCGTTTTGGCGCAATTGCGCGATTATTTCCGGGTGGTGGCGTTGTGCGATGTCGAAAAACCGCATCGCGATCTGGCGGCGGAGACGTTCCCCGAAGCGCATTTGTACCGGCGCATCAACGACATGATGGACGACACGGAAATGGAGCTTCTGTTCATCGCGCTCCCGAGCGCCCATCACGAACGCGTGGCGCTCGCCGGTTTGCGTCATGGTTTCTGGACGATTACCGAGACGCCGATGGCCCTCACTTACGATGGTGCGGCGAAAATGCGTGCGGCGTCCGCCAAGGCGCGTAACCGGCTCGGCGTGTGCGTGCCGGAGATGTTCGCGCCCGACTTCCGCCTGGCGTGTCTGGCGGCTCAGGAAAAGCGGCTTGGCGACGTCTACGACGTTCGCATCCGCAGCCAGCGCTGGGAGCGCCGCAGCGACTGGCAGACGCTGGGGCGTTGCGGCGGCGGCATGTCGCAGCGGGAAGGGCTTGTGCGCGTCGTGCAGGCCGTGCGTCTCATGAAGACGCCGCCCACGCAATTGTGGAGCGACTTCAAGCGTTTGGCTTCCGCCGGCGACGCGGAGGATTACGTGCGCGTCATGCTCAAGACGCATGGCCAGGTCACGGCGGACGTGGAGCTGACGGGTGCGCATCTGGACGCGTCCGACCCGTCCTTCACGATTCGCGGCGAGCACGGCAGCTTCACCGTGATGCCCGGCGCCTCGGAAGGCACGCTCCGATTCCTCGATCCCGCCTACAAGCTGCCGCGCCGCCGTTCGAGCGTGCAGACACCGCCGCTCAAGACGCCGGTGGACGAGACGCCGATGATTGAAGAGAAGCTGTCGCTGCCGGAATCCGCGGATGCGGTGCGTGACTACTGGCGTGCGGTGTTCGATTGGGTCCGCTGTTCGAAGCCGTTTCCGGTTTCGTTGGACGAAATCACCGAAGCAACGCGTTATGTGCAGGTGGCGAAACAATCGTCGCCGTTCGCGTGACGCTCAGGAGAGGGGGAATGGTTGCCTCATAAGGATTCGAACCTTAACAAGCAGATTCAGAATCTGCGGTGCTACCGTTACACCATGAGGCAATAGGTTCAAAAACGGGGCGTATTGTAGCACTTGACGGTGCTCGGCGCAAGAGGAAATTTGAAGATTTTTCGGGTGCGAGAATGGGCGAGTTCAAGATCGTGGGCCGCAAGGCCGTTTCGGGCGAACACCGGGTTCCGGGAAACAAGAACGCGGCGTTGCCGATGATCGCGGCGGCGCTTCTGACCGCCGAGCCGGTGACGCTCGAGAATGTGCCGGCCATCGCCGATGTCGAAAAGATGTTCGCGTGCGCCGAAAGGTTCGGCGCCACGGTGACGCGCGACCTCAAGGCGCGCACGGCGACGATCTGCGCGAAGGACCTCCGTCGCGCGCAACTCGATCCGGCGCTCGCGCGCCAGATCCGCACGAGCGTTCTCTTCGCCGGGCCGCTTCTGGCGCGCAAAGGACGCATCCATTTGCCGCCGCCCGGCGGCGACGGCATCGGGCATCGCCGCCTCGACGCGCATTTCGAAGGGTTTCGGACGCTGGGCGCCACATTCGCCGGTACGCGCCGTTCGTTCACGCTGCGCGCCGAGAAGGGCCTTTCCGGCGCGCAGATCGTCCTGGACGAGGCGAGCGTGACGGCCACGGAGAACCTCCTCATGGCGAGCGTGCTCGCGAAGGGCGTCACGGAGATCTACAACGCGGCCTGCGAGCCGCACGTGCAGAACCTCTGCGGCATGCTCAACCGCATGGGCGCGAAGATCGGCGGCGTGGGCACGAACCGGCTTGTGGTCGAGGGCGTCGATGCGCTGCACGGCGCCACGGCGCGCGTCGGTTGCGATCTGATCGAGGCCGTGAGCTACCTCGCCGCGGCGGTGCTCACCGGCGGAGAACTGACGCTCGTCGATGTGGACGTGCCCGATTTCGAGATCGTCGCGAAGAAGCTCGCGCGCTTCGGCGTCCGTTGGGCGTCCGATGTCGCGGCGCGCACGGTGAAAGTGCCCGCGCGCCAGAAGCTGAAGCTCGCGTACGACTTCGGCGACGCGATTCCGAGCTTCGCGGACGGTCCCTGGCCGATGTTTCCGACGGACCTGATGAGCGTTTTGATCGTGCTCGCCACGCAGGCGCGCGGCACGTGCCTCTTCCACGAGAAGATGTTCGAGAGCCGCATGTATTTCGTGGACCATCTGATCGGCATGGGCGCGAAGATCGTGCCGTGCGATCCGCATCGCGTGGTGGTGACGGGGCCGACGCAGCTCGGCGCCGGCACGGTCACCTCGCCGGACATCCGCGCGGGCATCGCGCTCATCCTGGCGGCCTTGTGCGCCAAGGGCGAGACGCGCATCCTCAACGCGGAGTCCGTCGACCGCGGCTATGAGGCGGTGGACCGCGAACTTTCCGCCCTCGGCGCCGATGTCCGCCGCGTCTGATACGTGCTATAATGTCCGCTCAAGAAAGACCAGGCAGCGGATGGAAGAAGAGAGAACAGATTTAGGCGTGGGCGTCGTCGAGCCGCGCACGGTGCGGCTGACACTTCCCGAAGGCGGATGGCGTCTCGAGACGGGCGGCGTTCTGCCGCAGATCGATGTCGCGTGGGAAAGCTGCGGGCTCGAGAAGCCCGAAAACGACAATGTGATCTTCATTTGCCACGCGCTCACCGGCGACGCGCATGTCGCGGGCATGCGCCCCGGCGAAACGAAGCCGAGCGGCTGGTGGGAGGGCATGGTCGGCCCCGGGCGCGCGTTCGACACGAACCGCTACCGCATCGTCTGCGCGAATGTGCTCGGCGGCTGCAAAGGCACCACGGGACCGATGTCCGTGAATCCCAAGACGGGCAAGCCCTACGGCGGCGCGTTCCCGTCCTTCACGATGAGCGACGCCGTGGATGTCTACCGCGCGTTCCTGCGCGAAATCGGCGTGACGCACCTCGCCGCGCTCGCGGGCGGAAGCTTCGGCGGCATGGCGGTGATGGACTGGATCACGCGGTATCCGGACGAAACGGATGCCGCCTTGGTGATCGCGTCCTCCGTCTCGCTCAACACCCAGGCGCTCGCGTTCGACGTCGTCGGCCGCGCCGCGATCGTGGACGATCCCGACTACCGCGGCGGCGACTACTATGGCGTGGACGACGGCAAGGGCCCCAAGAAGGGCCTCGCCGCCGCGCGCCAGCTCGCACACATAACATACCTCGCGCGCGAGCACCTGCAGGAGAAGTTCGGCCGCGAACTCCAGCAAAACTGGGTCGAGAAGGGCGCGGACTACGCACGCGCGCGTCTCGCGCAGTTCCGCACGCTCTTCCAGATCGAAAGCTATCTCGGCCACCAGGCGGACAAGTTCATCGAACGCTTCGATGCGAACACGTATCTGCACATCACGCACGCGATGGACCGCTTCGACGTCGGCGCGCGCTACGGCTCGCTGGACGCCGCGCTGAAGCGCGTCAAGTGCCGCACGCTCGTGGTGTCCTTCTCCGGCGACGTCCTTTTCGCGGACTGGCAGAGCCGCGAAATCGCGCGCGGTCTTCTCGCGAACGGCAAGCGCGTGTCCTACTGCCACCTCGAGATCGGCGTCGGCCACGACGCGTTCCTGACGCACATCGCGGACCTTTCCAAGCTCGTGGGCGGATTCCTCGGCACGCCCGCGCCGGACGTGAAGCAGTGGCAGGAGCGCCGCTACCAGACCATCGCGAAGATGATCCCCGCGGGCGCGCACGTGCTGGACGTGGGCTGCGGCAAGGGGACGCTTCTGAACCTCCTGCGCGCCAGAAAGGGTGTTTCGGGTCAGGGTGTCGAGATCGACGTGCCCGAGTTCGAACAGGCCCTCGCCGACGGCAACGAGGTCATCTTCGAGAACGCGGACGAAAAACTCCAGCTCGTGCCGGACGGCTTCTACGATGTGGCGGTCGTTTCGGAGACGCTGCAGGTGGTGAAGAACCCGCGCCAGCTGCTCCGCGAGGCGCTGCGCGTCGCGAACGAGGCGATCGTGTCGTTTCCGAACTTCGCCGCGTACCGCATCCGCTTCACGCTCGGCTTCACGGGACGGCTCCCCGTCTCCAAGCAGTTGCCGTTCCAGTGGTACGACACGCCGAACGTCCACTGCGTGACGCTCAAGGACTTCCGCGCGTTGTGCGACGCGGAGGGCATCGACATCAAGGAAGTGAAGGCCGAAAGCCGCCATCTCGTGGGCAGGATCCTGATGGCGCTCGGTTTCAAGAATCTCGGCGCAAGCCGCATCATCGCCCGGATCGGAAAACGCAAATGACATTGCCTCAACGCGTCGGCCTCATTCTCAAACGCTGCTTCGCGGCGCTGCACCCGTGCCTCTATGACGGACAGGCCGGCGATGTCGGCCAGATCGCCGCCGCGCTCGAGCGTGAAATCGGTCTGCTCATGCCGGGCACGGACGCGAAGGCGATCGTGCGCGCGTTCCTGGACCGGATCCCCGAAGTGCGCCGTCTCATCGACACGGACGTGGACGCCGCCTACGAAGGCGACCCCGCCGCCACGAGCCGCATGGAAGTCGTGATGGCCTATCCCGGGCTGTACGCCGTCACGGTGCACCGGCTGGCGCACGAGCTCTACAACCTCAAGGTGCCGATCATTCCGCGCGTGATGAGCGAAATCGCCCACTCGATGACGGGCATCGACATCCATCCCGGCGCGACGATCGGCGAGCATTTCTTCATCGACCACGGCACGGGCGTGGTGGTGGGCGAGACGACCGTGATCGGCAAGAATGTGAAGCTCTACCAGGGCGTCACCCTGGGCGCGCGTTCGTTCGCCAAGGATCCGGCCACGGGCGCGCTCGTCAAGGGCGTCAAGCGCCNNATCCGAACGTGGAGGACAACGTGGTGATCTACGCCGGCGCGACGATTCTCGGCGGCGACACCACAATCGGCCACGACTCCGAAATCGGCGGCAGCACGTGGATCATCGAATCCGTGCCGCCGTTTTCGCGCGTCTACAACAAGCCGCCCGCGCCGGAGATCCGCACGCGGCGGCAGGAATAGGAGCGAGGCATGGGATTCTTCAAGGCCTACGACATGCGGGGCACCTTCGGTGCCGATTTCGATCTGAACATCGTCTACCGCGTGGGCAAGGCCTTGCCCCGGGTTGTCGGCGGCAAACGCTGGCTCGTCGGGCGTGACTGCCGCGAAACGAGTCCGCAGGTGCGCGACGCGCTGGTGGCCGGGCTCGTCGAAGCCGGCGCCGAGGTGACGGATCTCGGTCTCTGCACGACGCCGATGACGTACTTCTTCACCGCCGAAGGCGACTTCGACGGTTCCGTGATGATCACGGCGTCGCACAATCCGCCTACGGACAACGGGCTCAAGGTGTCCAAGCGCGGCGCGCTGCCCGTGGGGTACGACGCCGGCCTCAAGGACGTGGAGGCGCTCGTGCTGGCGTCGACGGACGTGTACGGGCCTGGTCACGCCGCGGAGCGGCGTGACCCCCTGGGGGAGCCGCCGCAAGAGTTCTCGTCGCAGAAGGCCTCCCAAGAGCTCTCGTCGCAGAAGGCCTCCCAAGAGACACTGCCGCAGGATGCCCCCCAAGAGACACTGCCGCAGGATGCCCCCCAAGAGACACTGCCGCAGGATGCCCCCCAAGAGACACTGCCGCAGGATGTCCCTCAAGGGGGTGGCGTCGCTCCGCGACGCCACCAATCCAGTTATCTTTCGGAATACGTCGCGTGGCTCAAAGCCCACACGCCAAACATCAAACGTCAAACTTCAAACTCCCTCCGCTACGCGGTGGACTGCTCGAACGGCATGGCGTCCCTCTTCGCGCACGAGCTCTTTCCGGACGCGGCGGCGATCCTGAACGATGTGCCGGACGGCGCGTTCCCGTGCCATTCGCCGAATCCGCTCAAGGCGGAGGCGCGCGAACAGCTCGCGGCGTATGTGCGCGAGCACGGTCTCGACTGCGGTGTCATCTTCGACGGCGACGCCGACCGCTGCATGTTCGTGGACGAGACGGGCGCGTTTATCCAGCCGGACTACCTGATTCCCGTGCTGGTGGAAACGTTTCCCGAGGATGCGGGCAAGGCCGTGATCCACGACGTGCGCACCTCGCGCGGCGCCATCGGACGTCTGCGCGAGCGCGGCTTCACGCCCGTGATGGGCAAGGTGGGCCACGCCTACGCGAAGATCCTGCTGCGCGAATCGAAGGCGGTGTGCGGCGGCGAACTGGCGGGCCACTACTATTTCCGCGATTTCCATTTCTGCGATTCCGGCGCCTGGGCCGCGCTGCGCATCCTCGCGGCGTTCGCCGCCGCGCGTCTGGCGGGCGAGACGGTGTCCCGGTTCATGCGGCCGATCACGGGCGCATGGTCCAATTCGGGCGAGGTCAACTTCCGCGTCGCGGACAAGGACGCCGCCATCGCGCGCGTCCTCGCGTGCGCCGCGACGCTCGCCGAGGAGCGTTCGCGCGAGACGATGGACGGCTACCGGCTCGAATACGACGAAGGGTGGATCTCGGTGCGCCCGAGCAACACGGAGCCGTACCTGCGCCTGATCGTCGAATGTGATACGCCGGAGCGCCTCGCGAATTGGCTCCAAAAACTCACTGCCGTCATCACGCAATGACGGGCATTCCCCAAATTTCCCGACGGCACGACTCTAGCCGTGCGGCGTCCGCGGCGCGGCCGCCC
>DCIH01000001.1:0-1998 GCA_002317575.1 Verrucomicrobia bacterium UBA1731
CGATCATGCACGCGCCGGCCACAGCATCGGAGTGAGATGCGCTTTGCCGGTCAGAAAACGGGTAAACGCCAGCCGCCGATTGGCGTCAGATGTCGAGCGATCGGACGTTGAGCGCGTTCTCTTCGATGAAACGGCGGCGTGGCTCCACCTCGTCGCCCATCAGCAGCGTGAACGTCTGGTCCGCCGCCACCGCGTCCTGCAGCGTCACGCGCAGCATGTGCCGCTTCTCGGGGTTCATCGTGGTGTCAAAGAGCTCCTCCGCGTCCATTTCGCCGAGACCCTTGAAACGCATGATGTTGAGTCCCTTGCGGCCGCGCTGGCGCACCGCCTCCAGAAGCTGCGGCAGGCGGCTCACCTCCGTGGCGACGCCGTCTTCGTCCACGCGGGCAACCGTCGGGTACACCGCGGGCGATCCGTCGGCGCCCGCCTCCTTGATCGCCGGATGGCCGAAGTAGTCCGCCGCCGTGAAGCCCATGCCCGCCAGGGACGAGAACTCCTTCTTGAGCATCGACGCACCCGCGCCCGTGGATTCGGGATCCTCGAGGAGCTTGCGCGGGTCGAAGCCGCGTTCGGCGACCATCTTCGACGTCGCCTCGATTTCGGCCAGAAGGCGCAGCAGCGCCTTCGCCTCCTCCACCGGGAGCGCCGTGCCGTCGGCGCGGGTGACGGACATGTCGTCGAGCCCCAGGAGAAGCAGCCGCTCGGTGAGTTCGCCGTCGGTGAGCACGTACTCGATCTTCTTCTTGCGCTCCACCTTGTACAGCGGCGGCTGCGCGAGGTACACGTAGCCGCGCTCGATCAGCTCGGGCATCTTGCGGTAGAAGAACGTCAAGAGCAGCGTGCGGATGTGCGCGCCGTCCACGTCGGCATCCGTCATGATCACGATCTTGTGGTAACGCGCCTTGGAGACATCCCACTCCTCCGCGAAGCCGCAGCCGATCGCCGTGATCAGGGTGCGGATTTCGTTGTTCGCGAGCATGCGGTCGATGCGGGCCTTCTCCACGTTGATCACCTTGCCGCGCAACGGCAGGATCGCCTGCGTCCTGCGGTCGCGGCCGGACTGCGCGCTGCCGCCGGCGGAGTCGCCCTCCACGAGGAACAGCTCGGTCTTCGACGCGTCGCGCTCGGAGCAGTCGCGGAGCTTGCCGGGGAGCGACAGGCCGTCCATCACGCCCTTGCGGACCGTCTCGCGCGCCTTGCGGGCCGCCTCGCGGGCGCGGAACGCCATCATGATCTTGTTGACGATGATCTCGGCGGTCGCCGGATTCTCCTCGAAGAACGTCATGAGCTTCTCGCTCACGATCGAATCGACGATGCCCTGCACTTCGCCGTTGCCGAGCTTCGTCTTCGTCTGCCCTTCGAACTGCGGCTGCGGCACCTTGACGCTCACGATCACCGTGAGGCCTTCGCGCATGTCGTCGCCCGCAACGGCGTCCTTCTCCTTGATGCCGTTCTTCATCGCGCGGCCGTACTT
Source organism: Verrucomicrobia bacterium UBA1731 (assembly GCA_002317575.1). Lineage (GTDB taxonomy): Bacteria > Verrucomicrobiota > Kiritimatiellia > RFP12 > UBA1067 > UBA1731. The sequence continues at coordinate 1,475 of DCIH01000001.1, forward strand.
GTTCACCGTGCGCGTCAGCGCCGCGCGGAAACCGGAAAGATGCGTGCCGCCTTCAATCGTGTGGATGTTGTTGCAATAGGTCTGCTCGATCGTGGAGTATGTGTCCACATACTGCATGGAGATTTCCGCCTGCACCGTGCCCGTGAGGCCCTGGGCCTCGCCCTCGAAGTGGATCACCGGCGTCAGCGCCTTCTTGTTCGCGTTGAGGAAGGCGGTGAATTCGTCGATGCCGCCTTCGTAGTGGAAGGTCTCCTCGTGGTGGTCCTCGCCTTCGTCGTCGCGGAAATGGATCTTGACGCCCTTGTTCAGGAACGCCAGCTCGCGCAAACGGTTGCAGAGGATCTCCCACTTGAACGCGCGGCAGGTGAAGATCGAATGGTCGGGGAAGAACGTCACCTTCGTGCCCGTCTCGTCGCCGCATTCTCCGACCACTTCCAGGGGCTTCGTGACGTGGCCGCGGGAGAACTCGATGTGATGGAGCTTGCCGCCGCGCTTCACCTCCACCTTCATCCAGTCCGAGAGCG
>DCIH01000001.1:2048-2298 GCA_002317575.1 Verrucomicrobia bacterium UBA1731
CCGCCCGAGACCTTGTAGTTCGAGCCGTCGAACTTGCCGCCGGCGTGCAGCACCGTGAGCACCACTTCGATGGCGGGACGATGCTGCGTGGGGTGCATGTCCACGGGAATGCCGCGGCCGTTGTCCTGCACCGACAGGGAACCGTCCGGATTGATCACCACGTCGATCATCGAACAATAGCCGGCGAGCGCTTCGTCGATCGAATTGTCCACCACTTCGTACACCAGATGGTGGTAGCCGCGCTCGCCCG
>DCIH01000001.1:2321-4832 GCA_002317575.1 Verrucomicrobia bacterium UBA1731
ATGTACATCGCCGGACGCTTGCGGACGGCTTCCATGCCTTCCAGCACCTGGATGTTTGCGGCGTTGTAGTTCGAATCCTGCGCGTTTTCTTCAGCCATTTTAAGCACTCGTTTCCCGGTTTTGACGCGACGGTTTTCCCCCGTGGCAATATGGTCCGTATTATAGCAAAACGCGCGCGCGCGCGCAAGCGCACACGCACGCATACGTGCGCATACGCGACGCGCGCGCGAGCGCGTCGCTCCGCTCAGAGGCGTCGTCCAAGGGGGTGGCGTCGCTCCGCCGACGCCACCAAGCCCGCACCCGCCGTCACTCCGGAAGAATGAAGGAGAAGCGGTGGTGCTCTTCGAGGAACTTCGCGCGCGTGCAGAGCGCGTCCTCGCCGGTCATCACCGTGAACACCTCCACGCGCTTTTCCGCAGGCAGGAAACGGAACACGCGAACCGGATCGATGCGGTCGTTGTCGCGCGGATAGTCCTGCATGAACGCATGCACCGCGTTGCCGTGGACGCCCGTGTCCGCGAGATGCTGCGACACGACGGCCGACTGGTCGCCGCACACGATCAGGAAGAGGTTCTTGTGCTTCGAGAAGTGGTCGCGCCACATCGTCTCGCCCGTGTGCCCCACGCCGTTCGCGGTCGCATATTCGCCGAAGGACGACAACCACGGCATCCGTCCGAGGCGCTCGTCGGGGATGCGACACTCGTAACCGCCCTTCTTTCCGTCGCGGCGGGCGTACGTGTAGCGGTCCTTGGGGTCGATCGGCCCCAGATACGCATGCGTGCACACGATGGCCTTGCGGTCGGCGTGTTTCTCAAGCTGCTCGTCCACCCAGCGCATCACGCTCTCCGGCGCGTTGCACGTGATCGTGACGAGCACGAACTTCATGCCGCCGGCCTCGAAGAGATCGACGCGGTTGGGCGACCCGAAGTACCGTTCGAATTTCGCCGTGTCGCCCGTCTTGTCCACCATGTCGTGGTTGCCGGCCGCCGTGCGCCACGGCACCACGCCGTCGAGACGCGCCATCAAATTGGACGCGAACTGGTACTGCGGGTCGTTGTTTCGGTCCGTGATGTCGCCCACGTGCGACACGAACACGATGTTCTGGTCCTTCGCGTGCTTGAGGATCCAGTTCACGCGGCTTTCGAACGCCGCGTTGGAGACGGGTTCGCCGGGGCGGCTCCAGGACCCCTTTCCGGCGTAGCGCTGCGTGTCGGGAATGACGACATACGTGAACGCGCCGTCCGGGAGCGGCGGAAGCTTCGCCTTCGGCGCGTCGGGCACGCGGTGCGGACCCTTCCCCCACGCGCCCGCCAGATGCGGACATCCGTCGTCATCCGGATCGGCCGGCTGCAGATACATCTTGCGCGGCTTCCATTCCTTGGACTTGTCGGCGTCGCCGGAATCCATGCCGTGATAGGCGCACCACAGTTCGCCGCCGCGCGTGCGGAAGAAGGACGCATGCCCGGGACCGTACACGCCGTTCGCCTTGAAGAGCACCGGCTCCCTGCGCTTCTGCCACGAGGCGGCGTTCAGGAAGTCGCCGCCCGTGTACGCCAGCGCCCCGAGCGCGTAGTGCTCGCTGCGCGTGTCGTTCGCGGAATAGACGATGAAGAGATTGTTCCCGGCTCCCGTCACGAAAAACGGCCCTTCGAGAATGGAACCCGACTTCTTCTCCCATTCCAGCGACGGTTCGGCGATATCCACCGGTTTTCCGCGGCACGTCCAGGGATTTTCGAGCTCGCAAAGCGCGATCTTCTCGCCGCCGTCGCCCATGTGCGCGCAGGCGAGATAACCGCGGCCGTCCTTGGTCCAGTGGACCGACGGGTCGATCGCCTGCACGTCGGGCAGCGGGAACGACTTGAAGTGGAAGCCGTCGAACGGATCGGACGATTCGGACTCGAGACACACGAGACGCAGCGTCCATTCCGGACCGGGCGTCACGTCGGCGCTCGTGTAGACATACCACTTGCCGTTCGGCGCCTTGTGCATTTCCGGCGCCCACAGATGGCGGTACACGGACAGCGCCGCATTCGTCGTGAAAAGCGTCTTCGCGTCGCCGTCGGCCAGCAGACGTTCGGGTCGCTTCGCGCGGCGGATGCGCACCGCCGTTCCCTCCGTGAACAGGCAGTAGTAATAATCCGTGGCGGCATCGTATGTCACGAACGGATCCGGCGCCGGATCCGCGCTCAGCGGATTGACGAAGAACGCCGCTTCGCCGTCGCCCGTCGGCGCCGTCGCGCACCCGAAGACACATGCCAGACCAACCAACCCAATCAACGTGTTTTTCATTGACCGTAGTTTAGCAATTTCCACCCCGACCTGTAAAGCGCTTGCGCCAGAAACCCGGCCCCGAATCCGTGCGCACCCGGGCGCGTCCAGCGCCCGAACCCAGGTAGGGCGGCCGCGCCGCGGACGCCGACCCAGCGCCCGAACCCAGGTAGGGCGGCCGCGCCGCGGACGCCGCATTCCCTTCAACTTTCAACCTTCAACTACTTGAAAATGAGCAGCAGG
>DCIH01000129.1:0-9657 GCA_002317575.1 Verrucomicrobia bacterium UBA1731
AAGCGTACGGTTGGTCCGTCGTTTGACGTCGCGCGGACAGGCATACCCATACGGCCGATCATGCACGCGCCGGCCGCATCGTCGGTAGAAACGGCCATTTCACGTGCGAAAACACGGTCCACCCTTTATTCATCGGTGTGAGATGCGTTTTGACGGTCGAAAAATGGGTAAACTCTAGAAATTGAGCGGCGGACCGCGTTCCGCGATCAGTCCTCGAAGAATCCCCTCGGCGCGTCCTTGCCCGGCAGTCGACGCTCCGTGTGGGCGTCATCGCCGTAGAGCCACGCAAGCGGCACGCGCGTAATGCGCGCATGGCGCAGAAACGCCTTCGCGCAGTAACCGAGCAGCACGGCGCCGTCGTGTTCGACAACGGAAAAATAGCAGAACCAGTCGTCGAGATTCCCCTCGAGCGTGCGGCGGTTCGTCCACGTCTTGCCTTCGTCCCGCGAAATGGCGAGCGTAAGCGGCACGCGCTTGCCCCATCCGTGGTCGTCCTTGCGCAGGGACGGCACGGACTCGTGGTCGTTCCACACGGCGAGAAGATCGCCGGTCGAAAGGCGCGTGATCGTCGCGGGACCGCACGGACCGAACAGATTTCCGGGCACGGGTTTCGTAAATGTCGCGCAGCCATCCGAGGACCAGCAGAACCAATGGCAACCATGCCCCGTACGCGCGTACATGAGTGCGCGTCCGTCCGCGAGTTCGATCACGCCGGGCTCCTGCGTCGTCACGCGCCTGCCCGTGTCGTCGTACGTCTCGAAGCAGGCGCTACGCGTCCAGGAGGCGCCTTCGTCGTCCGAATAATAGCAGACGAGCCGGCCGGCCCCGTCGATCTTGCCGCCGGGCGGCGTGGCGTGCTGACACATCGGCAGCACGATGCGCCCGCTCCGGAGGCGTGCGACGCGGCAGTTGTTGAGCACGTAGTAATCGCAGTCCGAGTCCGGCACGCACAGCCGGGCGGCGGACCATGTCTTGCCTTCGTCGCGCGAAACGCGCATCACGGGACGGCAGTCGTTCCACGAGTTCTTGCGCAGGTAGAAGAGCGCGAGCGAACCGTCCTTGAGGCGCAGAAAGGAAACGCTCATCACGTTCAGGGAGCCTTCGTTCGGCACGACGACCTCCGACTTTTCCGACCATGTGCGGCCGCCGTCGTGCGAGACGCGCGACGCCAGGAAGGCCGGGTCGTTATCCTCGCCCTTGCCCTTGGTGTAGTGGGAATAGACGAAGAGCACGTCGCCGTTCTTCAGCACCGCGAAATCGCCCTCGCTGTTGCGGGGGTTCTCCGCCGAATGCGGCAGTTCGAGCACGCGCGTCGGAACGGGCGCCGGAACGATCTCGTACTGGAACGTCGCCTCGCACGGTTCGGCGCCGACATCGAGCGCAAGCGCGACCTCCCCCCTGTCGGGATCGTACGGGCACGGAATCCGGAAGCGGCGCGTGCCGTCCGCGTTGAGCGAATACGCCATGCGCGGACCGTCCGCCGCCAGACGGCACGCCGCCGTGCCGCGCCGCATCAGATGCGGCAGTTCGCCCCACTTCTCGAGGATCTTCATTTCGGCGTCGCGGTAGACGACGCCCGAATCCTGCAGGTCCGTGACGTGCGTCAGCAGGATGCGCGCGGACGATTTGAGCGGCTTTTCGTCGAGCGCCGTCGCCCACACCGCCGCGGACGCGCCCTGCACCGTCACGGAAAGCGACCCGCAGCCGAACGAACCGCCCGCCTCGGCGAACCCGCCGGCCGTCCGGGGCGTATTCACGCAGAACGCGCCGTTCGTCGGGTCGCACGCGAACGGCTTCACCGAATCCGGCGGCAGAACGGCCGATGTCCCGACCGCCTTTTTCATCGCGCGGTCCACGGGCATGTCGCCGCGCAGGAAGAGCGCCAGGATGGCGCGCTCCGTCGCCCGCACGAGCGGATCGCACGCCACATCGAAATACGTCATGCGCCGCTCATCCAACACCGACTCCGCGCCGTGGGACCACGCGAAACGCCAGATGCCGTCCATGTCCTGCAGCGCCGCGCCCGCGCCGAAGAGGATGCCGCCAATGCCGCGGTAGACGCCCGGACCGGAGAAGTTGTACTCCGTGAGCGTGAACGGCTTGTCCGGCAAGCGGACGAAGAAATCCCAATTGACGCCGCGGTTGTTGTAGCGGAGCGGATTCCTGTTCACAGTTTCGCTCGGCAACCGCCAGGACTTCTCGAGAAACTTCGGATGGTCGACGTAGAAATGGTCGTCCACGTAATCGTACTCGGCGCGCACCGGCTGGTATTCCTCGGCGTGATGCCAGCAGTTCATGTCCGTGATCAGACCCTTGTAGCCGAGGCCACGCAGCTCCTTTTTCATGAAACGGACGAATTCCATCTCCTTCGCGGCGGCGCGTTTCGTCATCTCCGCGTCGGAAAGGCCCTTGGGCAGGCCGACCCACGCCTTGGTCTTCTCCCAGCCGTGATTGCCGGGATTGCCTTCGTTCACGAGCGAGAGCCATGCGAGGACGGGTTCGTCCGCCCAGCGGCGGCCCGTCTTCGGATTCACGTGATTGAGCAGCAGGCGCGTGAACGCCACAAGATTGGAGCGCGTTCCCTCGTGGAACACGGCGAGTTCCTTGTACTCGTGCATCTCCACGAGACCGTCCTTGTCGATGCCGCAGCTGCGGTACGGCACCGCGCGGGACACGAAGAGATCGGTCGTGAGGTAGATGCCGTGCGCGATGCAGGCGTTCATCAGGTTGTCCAGTTCCGCCATCCGCGCGGGGTTGATCGCGGTGCCGTCCGCGGACCCTTCGCAGAGCGGCCGCTCGTAATGGTGGATGCGCAGCGCGTTGTAGCCCGTCAGGCGCAGGCGGCGACACAACTCGTCCGCCTTCGCTTCGGACATGAAGTTCGCCGTGAAGCACAGGTTGACGCCGTAGAAACGCTGCTTCACGCCGGGCAGGTTCTCGAATTCGAAATGCGGTCCGCGCGCGACGACGCGACCGAATCGGCCGGCTTCGCCGCCGCTTTTCGCGAAGGAGGAGAAGTCGAGCGCGCTGCCGGGCGCGATCGCCGTCGAATCATGGACGGGAATCCAGTCGGGACCCGCGGTCACGGAAACGCCGCCGCGCGCAAACGCACAGGCGGACAGCGCAAAAACAACAACGCCACAAACTTTCATGTTCATGGCATGTATTGTATCACATCATCCAGGCGTCAAAGGCTTCTGAAATTTCCTTGGCGACGGTTTCCATGTCGCCGGCGGCGTCGATGATTTTGATGCGGTCCGGTTCGGCGGCGGCCATTTCGAGGAAACCCGCCCTGAGACGCGCGTGAAACGCGTCGCCGGCCGATTCGATGCGGTCCGCCGCGGTGGCCGTGGCCGCCTCGCGCCCCGCCCGCCGCGCCTGCGCCACATCGGGCGGCACATCGAGAAGGAACGTCAGGTCGGGCTTGAGGTCTTCCGTCGCGAACGCGTTCATGAGCCGGATCGTCTCGAGCGGCATGCCGCGTCCGTAGCCCTGGTAGGCGAACGTCGAATCGCAGAAGCGGTCCGAAACGACCCACGTGCCCTTCGCGAGCGCGGGACGGATCACGTTCCGGACGAGTTGCGCGCGCGCGGCGAGGAAAAGCAGGAGCTCGGCGCGGTCGACGGGCGGATCCTCGCGTTCGTCCTTGAGGAGACCGCGGACGAGTTCCGCAAGCCGCGTGCCGCCCGGTTCGCGCGTCAGGAGCACCTCGTGCCCCGCTTCGCGGAGCGCTTCGGCGAAGCGGCGGATCTGCGTCGATTTGCCGCAGGCCTCGCCGCCTTCGAAGGTGATGAATTTCCCGGGAACCATCTTCGCCGCCGTCAGTCGTCCAACTGGATTTCGGTGCCGTCGTCCGTGGCGTCGAAGGAGACATCCTTCTTCTTCTCCTCGCCCGCGAGCTTCTTCGTCACCTTGGTGAGGCGCGCGACGCAGCCGGCCTTGAGGTCTTCCTCTTCCGAGCCGTACATCTTCACTTCTTCGCCGTAGCAGCCCTGGGCCGTCTTCCAGTCGCCGAGCGCTTCGGCGAGGAAGCCCTGCGCCTTGAGCACGTCGCGATTGAAGCACTTCGAGCAGTCGCAGGTCTTGCGCGCGATGCGGTACATCTGCGCGGCCTTCTGAAGGCCCTTCTTGCGGTCGTCCTCGTCCTTGATCTGGTCGGCGAGCGCGCGGTACGCGGGCGCCTCCTTCAGGAAGAGCTGTCCCTTGTTGTGGGCGCTGAGCTTCACCTCTTCCATCATCTTGTCCGAAAACGCGTTCGCGCGCTTGAACTGTCCGCCCGAGTGATAGGCGTTCACGAGACGGAAGATGGCCTCGAAGCGCTGCTCCTCGGTGGCGCCCGGATTCTTGAGCGCCTGGGAAATGGCCTTCGCGGCTTCGTCGAGCTGCTCGACGGTGAACTCCTCTTCGTACACCTTGTCGGACAGGAGCACCGCCACGCGCTGCAGAAGGAGCTTCGCGCGCTGCGCGCCCTTCAGGTCCTTCACCGCCACGGCGGCTTCGATCGTCTTCACGGCCTCTTCGCGGCAGAGCATGTAGCTCTGGCAGTTGGCGAGATGCGTCGCGGCCTCGAAGCGCACGTCGGGCGCGAGGTCCGCCTGCGCGAGCACCTTCTGCCACATCGGGATCGCGAGGTCGAAGCGGTTGTTCTTCTCGTAGTCGAGCGCGAGCTTGGACTTGTCCGCCTTGGGGTCGACCTTGAGGCCGTACGTGCACTTCGGCAGTTCCGGCGCGGGCTTGACGGTCTTGTCCTCGGGCTGCGGACCGACCACCTTGATGAGCTCGATTGCGCGGCGGGCGACTTCCTTGCGGAACGCGAAGAGGTCGATGACGCCTTCGGGGTCCTGGAGGTCCATCCACGTGTAGTGCTTCTTGCCGAGCGCGCGGACCTTGGGGTCGGACGACTTCATGGCCGCCTCGGCGCGCATCCTCAGGAGCGAGAGGTAGCGGACGTCGTCGATCGCCTCGCGGTCGCCTTCCCACGCGAGCGTGGACAGCAACCCGTCATAGGTGAAGTAGCACATCACGAACTGGCTGTAGCTGCCGCGCCAGTGGTAGTCGTCCCACTGGTTCCAGCGATTGTAGTTGAAGTCGTATTCGTGGAGCCCGTCGAAGTCGGCGTAGTAGTAGCGCAGGCCCTTCACGCGGCGCCACATGTCGGGGCACGAGGGTCCGGAGAACGTGCCGGCGTAGGAGACGACGCGCGACGAACCGCGGTGCCAGCTCCACGCCTCGATGTGGCGGGCCGCCGCCGGCGCGTCGTTCATGCCCACGCTCCAGGAGATGTCGGGCGCGACGCCGGAGTCGGTCCACGCCTCGAAGCCGTACTTGTGCAGAAGCGCCCAGAACGGATAGCTGCGGCGGTTCAGGTAGGTGCCGCATTCGTCGGCGCTCTGGAAGTAGCAGTTCTGGTGGCCGAGATACTGCAGCAGCACCTCGCGCTGGACTTTCAGCATCGCCTCGTATTTGGCGAGGGCGTCCTTGAACTTCTGCGGATTCTGTTCCGGCGGCTCCCACACGGTGCCTTCGAAACACGCGCACCACACGGGATCGAGCGACGAACCGTTGATGAGGATGTCGCAGTACATGCCGGCCTGGCGCGCGAGGATGAGCGAACGCACCTGCAGGTCGTCGGACGAATTCTCGTTGAACGTGCCCGGCCCGTTGATCACGTGGGAGTTGTGCTCCGCGCAGGACTTGTAGATGTTGAACACCTTGCGTTCGGACACGGCGAGGTTCTTGGAGTTGGCGAGTTCGCCCGCGAGGGACGGCACGCCCATCCAGGAGTTGATGTAGCGGCGGGACGTGTCGTAGTGCGTGCGTGCCCAGGGCAGGACGAACGGATACACCTCAAGCTCGACGGGCACTTTCTGGATTTCCGTCCCGTTTTCCTTCACGGCGAGCGTGCCCTTGTAGATGCCGGGTTTCGTCGCCTCGGGCACCTTCCACGTGAACCAGTACTGCTGCCAGCGGTTCGCCTTCAGGTCGAACGGCACGAACTTCGGCGCGTCCATCACGGGGTGCAGTTCGTGGAGGAAGCGCTTGTCGCCGCCCCAGTGCTTGCGCATGTCCACGTATTCCGTGCGGTCGGGATAACTGAAGCGCAGCTTGATCGTCCGCTTGGCGACGTCGTCGCTTTCGACGACGCGGATGAGGTCGTCATCGTGCAGAATGAGGTCCGGAATGAGCGTGGGCTTGCCGGTGTTGCCGCACCAGGACGTCTGCCAGCGGCCGTCGGCGCGGTACCACACCTTGACGAGCGCGAAGTCGGCCGCGGAGGCGGGGAGCTTTTCACCGCCCGGACCCGTGAGGTCGGAGGGGACGAAGTCGACCTTCTTCATGTCCGCCTCGGGACGCACGCAGAAGGACACCGTTTCGATTTCGCCGCGCGCCGCCGCGAGGGACAGCACGTTCGTCACCACGCCGCCGGCCGGCTTCTCGTCCGTGGGCAGATAGGGCATGTCGCCGTAGGGATCGACCCACCAGATCGGCAACGCCGCCAACAGGATTGCGAAAATGCTCATGATCAGAACTCCTTGTCGTCAAGCTGGATGTCTTCGCCATTGTAGTCGGCATCGGGCGAATCGGGGAGGGATTCCTTGGAATTGTCCGGCTTCTTCACGTACTCCGGCGGTTCCTTGCCGGCGAAGCGGTCCACAAGGTAGTCGCGCCGCAAAAGGCCCGTCTGGTACGACATGTAGAACATGCGGCCGAGGTTCTTGAGGATGGACGCCCTGACGGCGTCGTTCTGCTTGGCGAACTTCGGCTTGTGTTCCTTGTCGGTCCACACGAGGTCCCAGGCGTTGGCGTTCTTGTCCAGCAGCGGCTGCAGCAGACGCTCGCGGAACATGTTGTCGCTCTTGAGATCGTAGCGGTGGAACGTGGGCTTCGCCGTCTCCGCGAACGGATAGAGGCATTCGCGCTGGGCCGTCATCCACACTTCGTACGTGCGGTTGAGTTCTTCCTTGTAGATGCCCGTCATGGTGCCCGTGGAGATGCCGTTGGCAAGCTTCATGAAGTAGTCGGCGTGGCCCTTCGGCCACAGCACGCGGCCGGCGATGGGCTTTTCAAGGTTCGGCGCGTGGTCGATGCCCACGTACCAGACGTCCTGCTTGCCCGCGCGCTGCATCGGCCACTGACCGTAGAGCGACGCCCAGCTCACGCTCACGGTGGCGGTCCAGCCGCCCTCCTTGTTGCCCTTCAGATCGACGCCCGGACGCGGATCGGGATAGTCGGGGCCGTACTCGCCGAGGCGCGGGAACGTCTGCACGCGCGAACGGAATACGCCGTAGGCCGCCGAATACGGGCGGAAGCGCTCGTCGATGCCGTACAGGAAACCGCCGCGGCCGCGGCACGGCGCGCGCTCCCTGGTGTGCCACGGCGAATCGAGGTCCACGTGGAAACGGTACGGCAGGTAGTTGCCGTCCTTGCCCAGCACGTACACGCGGCAGTCCATGTAGCCGCCGGGGCTGCCCCACTGCTTGAGCGTCGGGCCGACGGTCGTCTTGTAGGAAATGGAGAAGCCGTTGTTGTTCGCCGAGAACGAAAGGCCGTTTTCGAAATCGACGGAACCGCCGAGCTTGTCGAGCTTCTTCTGGAACGGCTTTTCCGGCCAGTCGCCGTAGGGCTTGAAATCGGTCGTCTGCGGCTTGATCGGCGCGGACGCCGTCACCGGCAGGTCGGCGGCGGGAAGTTTGAGCAGCTGCTCGAGGCGCTTCGCATAGGCGACCGTCTCGAGACGCAGCGTGTCGAGGTTTTCCCAGCTCGCCGGCATGTAGCCGAACCAATAGGTGACGCGGCGGGACTCGACCCACACCTTGGAATCGGGATGCTTGGCGGCCTTTTCGGAGAGTTCCTTCAGGTAATTGAGGATGCGCCAGTCCTCCTTGGCCTCCTTGTAGGCGGCCTTAAAGCAGTCGGGGACGTTCTTGGCGTCCGGCACGAAGATGCCGTCCACGCCCGCCTGGAACGCCATGAAGCCGATCTCGCGGCGAAGGCGGTCCGCCGACGCCTCGGGATCGAAGCGGACCGTCTTCAGCACGGTGACGCCGAGGCCCTTCCACGTGTGGAGGATGTGCGCGGGCGGCGGCGCGTCGAACGCGACGGCGCCGGCCGACTGCCCCCACTTCTCGAGCGGGCGCGCGTAGTCCGTGAGATCGTGGTCCTCCACCAGGACCTTCTTGCCCGACGCCGCGAGCTGCGCGGCCTTTTCGGGCGTGGCGTCTTTCACGTAGGTGAAATCGCCGGGCTTCGAGGGGGAGAGCGAAAGCAGTCCCGCGGCGGCAAGGAGTAACAGATTCATCGCATCCTTCCTATACGTCGATTTTGATGATTTTGCGGATGATGAGCCAACCCAGAACGACCAGACCGCCGGCAATGGCCACGCAGGCGAGGCCCTTGACGGACGTCAGGAACGGAATCATGATGTCCGGCTTCAGCACGGCCATGGCCGTACCCAGGAGAAGCGGCATGCACGAGACGATGATGCCCTGCATGCGGCCCTGCGCGGTGAGCGTCTTGACGCGCCGCTCGATGCGCATGCGGCCGCGGATCGTTTCCGATATGCGGTCGAAGATCTCCGTGAGGTTGCCGCCCGTCTTGCGGGCGATGTCGATGGACGTGACGACCAGCGTCAAGTCGTCGGAGCCGATGCGGCGGTCGAGCGACGCGAGCGCCTCGTCGAAGCTCATGCCCACGCGCAGCTGCTGGAGGAGTACATTGAACTCCTGGCTGATGGGGTTCTCGCCGTTTTCGACGACGCTTTCGAACGCCTGGTTGATCGAGAAGCCGGCGCGGAGCGCGTTGGACATCGTGCCCAGCGACTCGACGAGCTGGAGATTGAACTTCGCGCGGCGGCGGGCCCGCAGGAAACCGGCGTAGCGCCGCGGCAGCGAGAACGCGAACGCGCCCGCGCCGAGTCCGAGCGAAATGCCCACGATGGTCGACAGCGCGTTCGTGAAGCTGAACAGCGGAATGAAGAACAGGAAGAACGCCGCCATCGCGCCGATGCGCCCGAGATTCGTGAGCTTCTGGGGCGAAACGAACATGAAGACATCGGCGAACTCGCGGCTCGCCTCCTGCCCCATGTTGCTGGCAAAATTCTCGGTTCCCTCCTGAATGGCGCTCGTGAAGAGCCACGCGAAACCCATGAAGGTCGCCGAAGCCGCGCCGATGGCGCCATAATATAGGTATTCGAGCGGCATCACTGTGCGGTCCGCTGCAGGAGGACATCTTCGCGGCAATTGGGATCGAACATCTTCGGGTCAAGGTACAGGCCGCGGCTCTTGAGGTTCTCGTAGAACGTGGGCACGGCGCCCGTCGGCTTGAATTCGCCGAGGATCTTGCCCGCTTCCGAGACGCCCGTCTGACGGAACGAGAAGATGTCCTGCATCACGATCTGCTGGCCTTCGAGACCGGTCACTTCCGAGATGGCCGTCACCTTGCGCGAACCGTCCGCCATGCGCGACTCGTGGATGATCACGTCGACGGCGCTCGCGATCTGCTCGCGGATGGCGCGCGAGGGAAGTTCCATGCCGCTCATGAGCACCATCGTCTCGAGACGACTCACCACGTCGCGCGGCGAGTTGGCGTGGACGGTCGTCAGGGACCCGTCGTGGCCGGTGTTCATCGCCTGGAGCATGTCCAGCGCCTCGCCGCCGC
>DCIH01000129.1:9665-15816 GCA_002317575.1 Verrucomicrobia bacterium UBA1731
ATTCGCCGACGATGATGCGGTCCGGGCGCATTCGCAAACAGTTCTTCACGAGGTCGCGGATCGTCACGGCGCCGCGTCCTTCCACGTTCGGCGGACGCGATTCGAGGCGCACCACATGCGGCTGGACGAGCTTCAGTTCGGCCGCGTCCTCCACCGTGACGATGCGTTCGCCCGCCGGAATGAAGCACGACAGGAGGTTCAGGAGCGTCGTCTTGCCGGAACCCGTGCCGCCGGCCACCACCACGTTCTTGCGGAGCATGACGCACGCCTTCATGAATTCGGCGGCGTTGCGGTTCCACGTGCCGTAGTTGATGAAGTCCTCGACCGTGAGCTTCTTCTTGGCGAACTTTCGGATCGTGATCGTGGGGCCCGAAAGCGCCAGCGGCGGGATGATGGCGTTCACGCGGCTTCCGTCGGCCAGACGCGCGTCCACATACGGCTGCGACTCGTCGATGCGGCGGCCGATCGGGGACACGATGCGCTCGATCACGGACAGGACGCTCGCGTCGTCCGTGAACTGCAGGTCCGTGAGCTGCAGGCGCCCCTTGCGTTCGACGTACACCTGATCCGGTCCGTTCACCATGATTTCCGTGACGGCTTCGTCGGCCAGCAGGTCCTCGAGCGGACCGAGCTTCAGCGCCTCGTTGAAGACGTCCTGTTCGATGCGCGCCGCGTCGATGCCGCGCGGCAGCTTGCCGTTGCGCTTGACCTCTTCGACGATCTCGTGGATTTTCGTGCGCGCCTGGCTTTCCAGGCCGGCGCGGTCCACGCCGGCCACCGTGAGGCGCTTCAGGTCGAGGCGCGTGATGAGCTCGCCCTGGATCTGCTCGCACACCTGGCGGCGGATCTCCGCCATCGGGTCGCGCTTGCGCACGGCCTCGGGCTCGGGCTCCGGCTCCGGCGCGGGGGCCGCCGGGGCGGGCGACGGGGCCGCAGACGGGACCGCGGACTCGGCGGCGGGTTCGGCGCCCTCTTCACCGTCGTCGTATTCGGCCGGCGTCACGCGGAAGACGCAATTGCCGATCTGCACCACGGCGTCCGGCGAAAGCGCCGTGACGCCGTCGATGCGCGCGCCGTTCACATACGTGCCGTTGGCACTGCGGAGGTCTTCGACGCTCACCGCGCCGTTCCGGATCATGAGCAGCGCGTGACGCTCGGAAACTTCCGCATAGGGAAGTGCGATTTTGGCCGCGCGGCCGCGGCCGACGATGTAGGTGCCGTCCGGAATGGAACGGCTCGTGGGCGTCGTTTCGCCCGGCTTGAGCAGCGTGAGGACCATTAGCGCGTCATCTCCGTTTGGCGTTTGGCGTTCAGATCGCGGATCTCGCCCTTGATCTTCTCGTAGTCGACCTCGGGCAGATCCTTTTCGTAGGACGTGTCGCTGCGGTTGCGCAGCGTCAGCACGAGATTGCCGCGCATCTGCTCGGTGAACACGAGCATTTCGGCTTCGCGCGGCGTGACGAGCAGCGTCACCGTCGAATAGCCGCTCTGGCCGTTCGGCGCGCCGAACGCCTGGCGAACCTTGGCCTTGGCCGTTTCCTTGCCGGTCGCCAGCACGAGCACGTTCTGCAGAATCGTCAGCGTCGTCACATCGCCGCGGTCGCTCCGCCCGCCGGCGCCGGGGAAGGAGAAGGATCCGACCACGTCGACGTGGTCGTTGGGCCTGACCATGCCGGACACCGTGGCCGCGCCGGAGCAGTTGATGGAAATCGCGCGCTTGCCCTTCTTCACGTCGGCGGACAGCCCGCCGTCGCGGGGATCGCCGCCCTCGAGGTCCGCCCAGAAGACGATCTCGCCGACGCCATGTCCGATCAGGATGCGGCGCCCGACGACATCGGAAAGGTTCTCCTCCGTGAGGGCCTGGCCGCGAAGCCCCGTGGCCGGCACCTTCTTGATACCGAGATCGGACTTCTGTATCACGGTGCCGCTCGGCACGTTCTTGCCGTAACAGAGCACCTCCATGGTGCCGTGGCGCTGCAGGAACTTCTGCTTCATGAGCGCGACTTCGGTTTCCTTGGCCGAAAGGTACGCGCGCGTCAGGATGGCCGCCACGAGGCCCACCACAACCGATATCACCAATACGATCTTCTGCTTCATGCCGGCTTCCTCCACCATGCGAGATATTCGACGTTGCCCTTGTCCTTGCCGCGAATCGGAGATTCGACGAGCCCTTTCAGTTCAAGATGCAGCTCGCCCTCGCCGAACGCCGTGACGTCGGCGACGACGCGCGCGCGCACCGCGGGATCGCGCACGACGCCGCCCGGCGCCTGGCCGCGGCCCGCCTCGAACTGCGGCTTCACGAGCGACACGATCTCGCCTCCCGGTTCGAGCACGGCCGCCATCGGCGGCAGGATGAGCTTGAGCGAGATGAAACTGACATCCGTCACCGCCCGGCTGGGGCGTTCCGGAAGATCCGCCGCCGTCATGTAACGCGCGTTGAAATTCTCCCTGGACCACACGCGCGGATCGCTGCGGAGCTTCCAGGCGAGCTGGTTCGTCCCCACGTCCACGGCCATCACGCGCGTCGCGCCGTGCTGCAACATGCAGTCGGTGAATCCGCCCGTGGAACTGCCCACGTCCAGGCACACGCGCCCGGCGACGGACCAGCCGGGAAACGCCGCGAACGCGCCTTCCAGCTTTTCGCCGCCGCGCGACACGAAACGCGGCGGCTCCGACACCTCGAGAACCGCCGCTTCATCGACCAGCTCCGACGGCTTCTCGGCGGCGCGGCCGTCGACGCGCACCTCGCCGGCCATCACCATCTTCTGGGCGACGGTGCGGGATGTCACGAGGCCGCGCTCGGCCAGCAGCTGGTCGACACGCTTCTTCATGGTTGCTCGATGGGCTTCACTTCGCGGATGCTTTCGCGGCGGAAGTCGCGCGTGACGCCTTCTTTGACCTCCAACCGGATGAAGTCCGCCGTCGAGGTGACCAGCACGCCCGAATAGGTGCCGCTCGGCGTCACGATGGTCGTGTCCGGCGTGAAGACGCGCTTGAGCTTGAATGTCGCGGAAACCGCCTTCTTCGCCTCGACCGTGATCTTGCGCGACATCTCGCGGTAACCGTACAGATTGGCCGTCACGGTGTGCTCGCCGGCCTCGACCTTGTCAACCGTCAGCGTATCCGACTTGTTGGCGGCGATCGTCTTGGTGAGCGTCGTTCCAACGGGTTTCCCGTCGAGGAATATCTTCGCGCCGGGCGGCGTGGTGACGACCTCGATGCGGCCGAGGATCGACTCGAACGAGAATTCCTCGGTCGTCGAACTGCCGTTCGAAAGCGTCAGCGTGCGCGCCTGCGTGGCGAAGCCGGGGAGTTCGAGCCGCAGCGTGTGGAGACCGGGCGAGACGTCCTTGAGCTCCAACGGCGTCTTGCCCTTGTAGTCGTCATCCAACAGGACGCGGGCGTTTTCGGGCGTCGAAACGACCTTGACGGAACAAGGCAGTCCGCGCAACGCGAACGCCAGCGTGTCCGACATGCCCGGCGTGACGCGCAATTCGCGTTTTTCGGCACCGTAGCCGTCGAGCCGGAGCTCGAGCGACACGCTGCCTTTCGGCACATTGTCAAGCGTCACGGGCGTACGGCCGCGCGAGATGCCGTTCAACAGCACTTCGGCACCGGCTGGCTCGGACGTGACGGTCAGCACGCCGGAATCAAGCGTGAGCTTTTCCTCGCGCACGACGGGACGGCGGCCGACCAGCGCGACATCGATGCGCCTGGGCTGATAACCGGGCATCGACAGGTCGAACGCATAGGTCTCGTCGGTAGGAAGCGTCGTCAGCAGCAACGGCGTCGTGCCGATCGACGTGCCGCCCTGCTTGACTTCGGCGCCGGCCGGATCGGAGCGAACGAGCAGAAGCCCGCATTCGCGCACGAGCTCGAAATCCCGGCGAATGAATTCGCTTTCGCCAATCGTGAAGAATTCGTCCACGGCGCGGCAACCGGGCGCTTCGAGATGAAGCAGATGACGGCCGGGCTTGAGATCGAAGACGTTCACGACACCGGTCGCCACGGTCCCACGCGAAACGCCGTCGACCACGACGCGGGTCGTTTCGGGACGGGCCGTCACGTCCAGTCGCGCCGGCGGCTGCGAAGCCGCAAACGCCGCGGCGAACGCCGCGAACGCCGACAACAGAATCAAACGCCTGCGCATCACCGAGCCCCCTTCCCCTTCTTGACGCGATCCTTCTCCTTGAGCCGCGCTTCGACGTCGAGCAATTTGGCGGACGCCTCCTGGTTGCGGGGATCCTTGGCATCCGGAATGGCGTCACACAACACGCGCAAGGCCTGTTTCGCCGCGGGCCAGTCGCTCAGGTTGATGGCGCGGTCGGCCTCGAAACGCCGCTCCTTGTAGTAGGCGTCGAGCTCTTCGCGCGCCTTGTCGCGCTTGGCGAGCAGCTCGTCGAAACCGTCGGGCTTCGGATTGACCGTGTCGAGATAGAAGATCGCCTCGTTGTACGCGGCCAGTGCGAGGAACCGGTTGCCGTAGGCGACGTCACGCTCGTCCCACTTCGCGTCGGCCGAACGCTCCGAATCGCCGCTCATGCGGATCAGGTCGTCGGCGGAGTAGCTGATGGCCCAGATGCCCAGCTCGTTCTTGGAGAATGTCTCCAGACACGTGAGCACGTCCTTGAGGACGTCCGGCGGTTGCGTGTTTTCCACCGTCGTGGCGAAGACGGAGGAACCGCGTATGATTTTGAGGGACCAGCTCTTGTGCTCGCCGGGGCGCGATGCGACGCCGGCGTATTCGCGGTCGAGACGGTAGATGGAGCTCGCGGAGAAAATGCGCTCGAGCTGCTCGCGTGCGTCGGCCGTGAGCGGCTGCGATTTGCGCACGTGACGGTCGTTGACGGGCACGTCGTCAAGTTCGACGCTCATCACGCCCTTTTCGTCGAACGCGAGCGCGTAGCGGAGTATGCCGTCGGTCGTGGCGACGACCTTTTCGTATTCGATCGACGCGAGACGCGGCGTGTCGACCGCGCGGGAAACCGCCGCTTCGGCCGCTTCGGCCGCCTTCCGGGGCGCCAGGAGCACCGCGATGGTGGACCCCGCGAGCGTAAGCACCACCAGCAGCCACAGCACGAGACGCACCACGGACGTGCGCCGCGCCGTCTCGGAACCGGCGGTCGCGCCGCCGGCCGAAAACCCGAGATCCACGGCCGCGCCGACGCCCTCGGGGAAAACGACCTGCAGCACGGACTCGCCCGCCTGCACGATGTCGCCGACCTGCAGCCACTTGGACTCGGTGTCAAGCTCCTCGCCGTTCACGCTCGTGCCGTTCGCGCTGGCGAGATCCGTGATCCAGATCGCGCCTTCCCGCAGCTCGAACAGGCACTGGTTGCGCGAAAGCGAAGGATCTGCAATGGCGATTTCGCACGAAGACGAGCGCCCGAGACGGAGCCCTGCTTCGCCAACGGAAAAACGCCTGCCGGCGAGAGGACCGGCCTTCACCAGCAATTCCGGGACAACGGCTTTCTTTTCAGTGTCTTCCATGTCTTGATCCACGAACGTTGCAACATCAGAACACGGCGCTCGACGCGCTCATCAGAACCGGTCCAAGAAGGACGAGGAACACCGCAGGGAAAATGCAGAGCATCAGCGGACCGAGCATCTTGACGGGCGCCTCGTTCGCGAGCTTCTCCGCACGGTCGAAGCGGCGGGAGCGCAGCTGGTCGGACTGGATGCGCAGGATGGCGCCGATCGGCACGCCCAGCTCGTCCGCCTGGATGAGCGCGAAGGCGACGCTCTTCAGATCGGGCTGGCGCACGCGGTCGGACATGTTCCGGAGCGCCACGCGGCGCGGCGTACCCACCTGGATCTCGCGCGTCATACGGATGAGCTCTTCGTTGAGCGGATCGAGCTTGCGACGCTCGCAGTTGCGCTGCAGCGCGCTCATGAAGTCCATGCCCGCCTCGACCGAAAGCGTCAGCAGGTCGAGGACGAACGGCAGCGCCTTCATGATGGCGAAATGACGCGTCTTGAGCGTGCCGCGCAGCCACATGAGCGGATAGGCGTAGAAATAGAGCACGCCCATCACGGCCAGCAGCCCGCGCTTCTCCTCGATGAACGAACCGGGCATCGCGGCCGCGAGCACCGTCACGAACAACGCCCAGAGGATGCCGCAGACGAACGGCGTCAAAAATTTGAGCGCCAG
>DCIH01000131.1 GCA_002317575.1 Verrucomicrobia bacterium UBA1731
GCGTACGGTTGGTCCGTCGTTTGCCACCGCGCGGACAGGCATACCCATACGGCCGATCATGCACGGCCGGCCGCATCGGCGGGAGAAACTTCCATTTCACTTGCGAACACACACTTCACCCTTTATTCATCGGTGTGAGATGCGTTTTGACGGTCGAAAAATGGGTAAACTCCAGCGTTATTTGACGGCCGTTCGCAAGATGCGGCCGCGGCCAATTCTCATGCTTGCGGCAATCATGTCCGCCCCCTTCAAGACCCGTCAAAAATCCTGATCAGCGAATACGAGCAGTTGTTGACACGCTTCATGTGCTCGACGAGCGGTTCGTAGCGCGTGTAATCGCGGCGAACAATGCCCTTGTTCGAGTCGCGGTTGGATCGGTCGGCCGCATCGTCCTCTGGATCGTTGTCCATATACTTGAACCAGTGCCAGCCGACGCAGCCCTTCGCGCGCAGGAGACCCAGCGTGAAGTTCTCGTAGAACAGGCCGCGGTCTTCCTGCGTGCGTACGCGCCACCCCGCGCCCGAGCGGTTCGGAAGCCCAGAGTCCTCCCCTTTCACATAGAATTCCGTGATCATGAAGGGACGGCCGCTCCACGCCTCCCAGTCGCGCATCTCGTCCTGGGATGGTTCCCAGCGGCCGTAGTGGTTCACCGAAACGACATCGCAATGCCGGCCCGCCACGCGGAACGTCGCCTCGATCTCCTTTCGGATCGCCGGCAGGGAAAAGCGGCAGCCGAGGAAGAGGTGATTCGGGTCGTACTTCCTCAAAAGCCGCGCGACATGCCCGAGATAGACGTCAAGCGCCTCCGGCGACAAGGGGTACTCGTTGCCGATGAAGTAACCCAGGCAATACGGATCGTCCCGGAACTCCGCCGCGCGGGAAATCTCTTCCTCGGCCGCCGCAAGGAAGTTCGTGTCCGAAACAGAAGACAGCCCATACGGCTTGGGCCGTCCCTTGAGCGGATGGAAGATGACCGTATACGGAATCCGGTTCGTGGCGTCCGCCGGCGAACGAACGCGCGACCAGGCGCCGAGCGAATTGAAACCGCATGTCTTCAAAAAGGCGACTTCGTCGTTGATCCAGCGCGTGTAATCGCTCCGCCACCGCTCCTCGAAAGCCTTGCGCGTACTCTCGCTGCGACCGCTGTTCCCTGGCGAGAACGATGCCACGCCCTGGGACAGGAAGAGGTTTCCGAGCGGATCAACGAACCACCACCGGCCGTCGATTTTCCTGACGCGGAAAAATCCGCCGACCTGTCCGGTCCCCGTCCCCATCCAGCCGCCGAAAGCATCACACGCAGGATTCGCGGCCCGTGCGGCGTCCGCAAACGCCTCCACCGTCCGCACCGCGTTTGTCGTCCACGGAGCATACAGATGCCGCCGCGCAACGACCGCGTCGACTCCCTTGGCCGGTTTCGGCCGCAAGGCGCCGCTCTCCGCACGACGTCGAAAGACCGTTCGCAAGATGCGGCCGCGGCCGGACGAGACGCCATCTTTGTTTATGTCGTCAAACGTCACGGGATAAACGAGATCCTTCGGCGACACGCCGTGCACGCGCAGGCCGTCCAAAACGACGCGCTTCACCGTGCAGTCCACATACGGATCGAAAATCTCCCAGTTCCCGTTCCGGCAGGACTTGGGTCCCACCGTCGCCAAGTGCGTCATCGGCCATTTGTCCGCATGGAACGTGACGTCCACGTTCTTGAAGGTGACGGATGTCAGGTTCGCGCCGAATTCGAATGCCCCGAAGTGGCCGCGCACGGGATCGGAGGTCATGTACTGGCCGATGTGGTCGATGGGCGATTCGAGATCGATCTCCATGTCCTCGAAATGCAGATTGCCGCCGGTGCCGACTTCCGCCCACTCGCGCGCGCCGCCGATTTCGTAGGGCGGCGTCTGCAAGTACATCTTGAACGTCTTGATGCCCTTCACGCGGCGGAAGATCACGTCCGAAATGACGCAGTCGACCACGTTCGAGGGCGTGTAGCGGTACTTCGCCGGCTGGATGCGGATAGCGGGATAACCCTTCCCGTCCTTCAGCTGCAGCTCCAGATCCTCGCACAGGATGAGCGACTGCGGCCCGAAATCGACGGACGAATTGAGCCAGTCGTAGGCGTTGAGCGCCACGAGGTCGTCCCCGACCTTGCCGCGCACGTCCTTGCACAAGACGCGCGTGAGGTTTCCGTTCAGATGGAGACCGTCCGCAAAGCAGTCGTCGAACCGAATGCGCGCGTAGCGGTGCGCGTTGCCGTCGCCCGCCTGCACGGCGAACGCCGAACAGCGCCGGAACGTCGCGTCCGTCACGCTCACGTGGTCGCAGTTGTTGAAGAAGAAGAGCGTGGAAACGCCAAAGAAATTGCCGTGCTTGCGCTCCTGCAAATTGAACATGCCCGTGTTGCCGTATCCGGCGCGCGACGTTTTCCAGTCCGTCCACGTGCCGCCGACGATGGCGATGTTGCGGTCGCGCGCGCCGCGCGCGATCGGCGCGAGCGTGCCGTCCTGCGCGTTCTTGTTGCGCAGCATCAGCGTGCGCGTGCCGGTCATGAGCGCAATCGTCGCGCCCTCGGCTTCGATGCGGCGGTTGGACGGCACCAAGACAGGCGCGTCGATGTAGTACGGCTCGGCGGAAGCGGGAATCGTCACGATCTCATGCTCGTCGAGCGCCTTCTGGAGCGCGGCCGTCCACACGTTCGTGCCGTTCACGGCGGGAACGAACTCGCGGTACGCCTTGACCGAAACCCGGTCCGTCAGCTTCGCCTGCAACGCGTCGCTGCGCGCGCAGGCGCCCGCGATTTCGCGCTCGATCCACGCCGTGCCGGCGAGCGACGGCATGTCGTTGCCGGACACTTCGTCGCCATCGTACGCGAATTCCGGCGCGTAGTCGGCCTTGGGGCACCCCGCCTTCTCCCACGCGCGCCACGTCGCGAGCATGCCGTCCAGATCATCCACCAGCGGGAAATCGACACCCGTAGACATGAGCCCCGGCAGCTTCTCGGGATCGGAGAGCCAGAAATATGTGAACCTGCCGCCCGCGTCGCGGAAGCGTTTCGCTTCCGGCGGCGTCAACGCGCAGCAATGCGGCTGCGCGAAATCGTAGCGGTTGGTGATGGCGAGCGTCACGTAGTCCGTCAGTTCACCGTCCTTCCACGGACGCCACGGTCCCGTCATGAGGCAGGTCTTCACCTCGGGCACGGCCGCGCGCGCCTCCTGGACGCCCTTGTCCGCGGACGCGACGAACGCCTGATGGAGCCGTCCCTTTGCCTTCAGCTTGCGCGCGACCTCGTCGCAGGCGCCCGCCTTGCAGTGAATGTTGAGCCAGACGCCGGACTTCGGGAAACAGTCAACCGCCTCGTCGAACGTGGGAATCTTCGTGCCCGCGAACGCGGGATCCTTTTTGACGCCCGCGTCGAGCGACCGCAGATACTCGAAGGAAAGACGTTCGACGAAACCCGTGCCCGTGGTGGTGCGGTTCACGGTCGCGTCGTGCATCACCACGAGCTCGCCCGTCTTGCAGCGCCACACGTCGAACTCCACCATCGCCGCGCCTTTCGCGACGGCGTGCTCGAACCCGATCACGGTGTTCTCGGGAAACGCCGAGCGGTCGCCGCGGTGCGCGCAGAGACCCCGTTTGGGCATGGGCGTCAAGGCGGTCAATGCGGACGGCAACCCTTCTTCGCGCGCCTGCCGGCGATACTCCTCCGGCATGAGCGGCACGCAGCCGGAATCGCGCGCGACGGCGCGGAACGTCTCGAGCCAGTACGCAGGCAGCGCCGAGAGATGGTAGTCGTAGCGCAGATACAGCTCCGTGTTCATGATGCGCTCGTTTTCGGCGCGGGACGCCTCCAAGTGGCGCCGCCACATCTCGTTCAGACGAAAGAAGTTCTTCGGCGTCCTTTCGGAAAGCACCAAACGCACCGCGCCGACGAAATACGGCTCGAGAACCTCGGCGTAGCCCCGGTCGGTGAAATGCGTGCAGTCGCCCGCATACGCCGGCATCCACAACTTGCCCGTTTCGGGGTCGAGCAGATGCGCGGAGAAATCGAACCAGAACACGTGTTCGCAGTCGCCGAGACCGCGCGCAAGTTTGTTCACCGTGGCGATGTAGGGAAGCGGACGCTTCACATACGGAATCGCGCGCGGCGGAATGGCGAAGAGCACGATCTTCGCCTCGGGCGCGGTCGTGCGGACGACGCCGACGAGATTGGAGATGCCGGCGTAGACGTCTTCCGCCGTCAAATGGTCGCGACCGAGGTTATTCGTGCCGATCATGATCGTCACGGCGCTCGGCGGATTCGTCTTCACGAGTTCCGACATGTCGTTGAAACGCCACAGCACCTGTTCGATGCGGTCGCCGCAGATGCCCGCGTTCACCATGTTTCCGAGCTTCGCGCGCAGGTTCTCGAACGCTTTTCCGCGCCAGTTGTCCGTAAGCGAATCGCCCAAGAGCAGCACGGGGCCAGGACCCGCTTTCGCGTAGGCCGCCTTGATGCTCTGGTGCTTTCCGCCGGCGCGCGGACACGGCGTCAGGGTGACATTCGCCGAGGCGGCAACCGCCGCGCACGCGAGAAATGCAAAAAACAGCACGGACAATGATCTTTTCATGGTGGCATTATAATGCAGCTGCGGACGCCATGTAAAACATCGGCGCGACTGTCCTACCTACGCGCCTCTGGCAGGGCGGCGAGTTTGGCGGCGTCCTGGGCCATATTGGCGCCGCGCTCCGCGCGCACGTTCCGCCAAATGAGATTTTTGCCGTTTCCCTCGTAGAGTTTTTCGACATTGGCCGCGCCGGTGAATGTACAGTCGCACACGGTGAGGGGGTGGCCCGAATGGACGATCGCCGTCGACTTCCTGAGTCCCATACGCGGATTGTTGAAGAAGCCGCTCGCGGTGATCAGGACGTTCCCGCCCTGGACGTTGTAACCGATCGTCGCGGTGTCGGCGTAACAGCCGTCGTACACGCCGCCCCAGCTGCGGATGTCGAACGCAATCGAATTCTCGAGCATCTCGGGAACACCCTTCGCGAGCAGCGCCTTCTCCGCTGCCGCGTCGAACTTGCCGGCCTGGACGAGTTTCTTGTTCATCGCGTAGAAATCGCTCCATTCCTTGAAATCCATGCCCTTCGGCGGCACGGTGCCGCCCCACACGTGGCAGCGGGTGAACCGGTTCGCGCCGCCGCAGTCGCGGATGGACACCGTGTAGTCCACCACGATGCAGTCGGTGAAGTGGCAGTCGGCGCACTGACACTCGATGCCCACGTTGCCCGCGAGGCCGGACATCGTGGTCTTGCAGTAGATGTTCTCGGCGACGAGTTCGTAGAGATGTCCGCCCGTTTCGCGCGTCACGCACAGCCCCGTGCGCTTGCCGTTGTGAAGCACCACGTCGCGCAGCGTGAAGTGGTGCGAGTTCGCGAGCGCGAGACAGCTTGCCAGCCCGCGTCCGTCGATGTCGCCGCCCTTGATGAAAAGCCCCTGGTTGTCGTAGATGCGGCCATCCGGCTCGTACACGGAAAGCGCGTGGTAGTCGGCGGCACCGTCCCAGAAGAGCACGTAGGGCATGGGCTTGACGGCCACCAGATGCGCGGCGGGATGCATCAGCAGCGAACAGTGGTTCGTCACCTTGAGCATGGCGGCGATTTCATACTCGCCCTTCGGCACGGCGAGCACGCCGTTCGGCGCCGCGGCCACCGCGCGCATGAAGCGCGGCGCGTCGTCCGTCTCGCCCGCAAGCCGCGGAAAATCCTTCAGGTTGACATCCTCGATGCCCGCAAAAACCGACAACGCGGCAAACCCGCATGCGACAGCAACGCAAAACTTCATGTCATTCCTTTCCGGCCGGCACGGCCTTGAGCGTGATGATGAACCGGCGATCCTTACAGCGCGGCGCCGACACGAACACCGTCGTCGCGGGATGGACCGTCAGATCGTTTCGGCCCACGAACCACCCCGCGAGCGCGGGCGTGCGCTGGCCCGTCGCCGTACGGATCGTACCGCCCTCGACGACTTTGAGCGCGAGATCCCATTTGCGCCCGAAGCGCGCGCGCAGCGCCGTCCCCTCCGCGGACACGACGACGTTCGTGGTGTCGAGCTGGAACAGCAGTGCGTACGCGTGCTCCGCGCCGTCCGCGGACGCGACGTCGTCCGTAACCGTCACCGAATCGGCAACCTTGTCGAACACGATCTGGCGCATGTGCGTCGCGAGCTTCAGCATGCCCGGACCGAACCCCTGGTCGTAGACGCCATACGCCGAATCGCGCAGCGGCGTCGTCGTCCAACCGGCCTCGATCGGCTTGTCCACGCGCCGCGGCTGGTCGCGGCACTGCACCAATCCGTCCACGGCCAGCACGTTATGGTCGAACCCGTTCACGGCGTAAACACGCTCCTGCGAATCATCGTACTGTCCGCCGCCGTCGTCGCAGACGAGTTCCTGGTCGCCCTTCCAGAACGTGAACGTGAGCTTGTCGTGGTGGAAGTGCGCCATGCCGAGCGGACCGACGTCGAAGCACAGGTAGGTCGCGTCCGCGTCCCAGCCCGAGCGCATGGCGGCGAAACCGGCCCACGGCAAAAAGCGCGACGCCGTCGCGCCTTCGGGCGCGCGTCCTTCCGCGCGGCGGGAGACGACCCACGCGAAATCGGCGCGGTTCGTGAAAAACGGCGCCAAGCGGCCCACCATTTTGTCCGCATGCATCGTGAAGCAGTCGTTGAAGCGCGGCTGCACGAGCGCCGGCGTGGTGAGCGCGACGACCGACTCCGCCATCTTCTCGAGCTGACCCCGGAAGTAGGGCGGCAACTCGTTCTCGAAGCCGGTCTCCCGGGCGCGCGCATACAACTGCGCGGCGCAGGCGATCGCCACGGAATGGTAATCGGGCGAGAGCTCGTACTGCATGCCGTCCGGCAAGATCTGCGCGCGGATCGCTTCCGCGAGCGCCGCCGCCGATTCCTTGCGCATCGTCGCGCTCTCGGGCAGTTCGGGGAAGTCGGATGCGAAGGTGTAGACGCCGTTCATCTCCATGAGCAGCCAGTTGCCGACGCCCGACCGGTGCTTGAGCAGGTGCCGCGCCTGCGCGAGCGCCGACGCCTTGAAGCGTTCCTTGAGCGCCGGCGTGAACGCAGGGGACGGCGCGAACGCGCGCCACGCCACATGCCACGAACCCATGAGACGCAACCCCTCCTCGATCGTGCGCCAGGGGCTGCCCACGCCGTTGTACCCCTTCTCGGGCGGCGTGCCGCACTGGTCGAGCCAGCCCTCGAGTTGACGCGCGAACGCCTGCGCGTACCGTTCGTCGCGGGTCTCCGCGTACGCGTCGGCGAGCGTCTTCCAGAACGACATGCGGTTGAGCTGCCACGTCCATTCGGGATTGAACGGACCTTTCGCCGAGGTGGGGTTGAAGAGCCAATCGATGCGGCCTTCCGGAAACGCATGCGGCACAGAGACCTCGCACACCTCGCCGCGCGCAAACCGGTCCGCGGCCGACTTGTCGAAGGCGAAAACGGGAAACGCGACGCAAGCGGACAACAACAGAAGAGAAATCGTTTTCATGGTTGAGGATCTTGCTTCAGAGCGGAAGCTTCGCGTATTCGGCGTGCAGCGTCTTGAGTGCCTTCTTCACGGACGCGAGCTCCTTGCCCGCGAACGGCGCGAACGGCGACGTGAGCACGTTCTGCACGAGGCCCATTTCCGCGAGCGCCGCCTTGACGCCCTTGAGGAATCCGATCTGTCCCGCGCCAAGACCGTATAGCAGATATGAGCTCATCGTGGTGAAGCGCTGCAGCTTGGCGACCTTCGCGACGTCGCCGGCCTTCGCGGCCAAATACAGCGCCTTGAACGCGGCGGGCCACAGGTTCGCGCCCGTGCACACGCCGCCGTGCGCGCCGAGCATCACCGCCTCGCCCATCGCCTCGTCCGGACCCATGAAAAGCGAGAACTTCTCCGCGAACGGTTCGAGCGCCAAACGAAACTTGTTGAAGAGCGCGATCACGGAGGACGAATCCTTCATCGCGACGATGTTCGGATGCGCCGCGAGCTTCACGATCGTGGCGGGCTCGATCACGGTGTCCGTGTGGGCCGGCATGTCATACACCACCACGGGAAGCGGCGAACGGTCCGCCAGTTCCGCGAACCACGCCACGCACTCCGCCTGCGTGAGCTTGAAATAATACGGCGGCGCCGCGACAACGGCCGCCGCGCCGTGCCGCTTGCACGCCTTGGCGAACGCGAGCGCATCTTCGAGGTCCGTCTCGGTGACGCCCACCAGCACAGGTACGCGGCCCTTGACGAGCCTGCACGTCTCCTTCACGAGCGCCTCGCGGATCGCGTAGGACAGGTGCGGACCTTCGCCCGTGGTACCCAGGAGGAAGATGCCGTCCACCCCACCCTTGAGCAGGTGATTCACCATGTTCTTGACGCCCGGCTTGTCGAGGCGGCGATCCGCGTCCAGCGGCGTCACCATCGGCGGAATGAGTCCCGAAAATTTTTGCATGTCCTTTGCTCCGCGTTCCATGAAAGAAAGTAGTTGCGCATCATACGCCATTCAGGTCCCAAACATCATTTCGCCGCCGGCGCCCCTTGCGTACGCGAAGGATCGAGCAGCGTGAAGCGCGTGAGCGTTTTGCCGTCGCGCACCGTGGTGCCGAAGAACATCTTCGCGGGACGCACCCACAATCCGCCATCGCCGTACAGCGCCTCGTACACCACCATCGGCTCGCGCGTCTCGGTGTACGTGGCGATGCCGCGCAGACGGTAGTGGCCGCCCTTGAAATGGACGAATTCCCGCCCGATCAGTTCTTCCGCGTTCTCGGGCACGACCCCGTCGACGTCGATCGCCATGGCCCACCTCACTCCGCCGCGCACGCGGCGCGCAAAAGGTCCTCGGGCTTCTTGCCGGCCTTCTTGGCGCGCTCCAGGAGCCGCGCGCGTTCGGCGTCGGAAAGCTCGATCGTCATGCGGTGCGCGCCCGGCATCTCGCGCCAGGCGTCCCAGATGCGCTTGGCGTCCTTCTCCTGCACGCCCAGCGCCTTCAGAACGCCCCACGCCATCATGCGGTTGCCCTCGAAGTTCATGTGCACGCCATCCACCGTGGCGAGCTTGCCGTCGTTCTTGCGGCCCTCTTCGCGCGCCGTGTTGCGCAGCCCGACGAGGTGGTAACGCATCAGCGCATTGAGGTCCGCCAGCGGCAACTCGCGGCGGTCCGCCTCATCGCGCAGCCAGGCGACGTACGCGTCGAGCTTCTTGTTGTTGCCGTTGTTCTCGTCCTCGCCGATCAGCGTGGGCGTGAGCACGATCACCGTGACGTTGGACGCGGCCGCCTTGTCGAAGATCGCGGACATGTTGCGCTTGAAGTCCTCGAGCGGCACGCCGTTCGCCCCGTGCCACACGTCGTTCACGCCGCACGATACGGTCATGAAGCGCGGCTTCTTCGCGAGACAGTCGCGGTCCACGCGCTGGAGCATGTTGTTCGACTTGTGCCCGCTGATGCCGGCGGGAATCTTCACCGCCTTGATGCCGACGAGTTCCAGACCCTTCATCACCATGTTCACGTAGCCCGCCGGGTTGTTGCCGAACTGCGTGATCGAGTCGCCCAGGAACGCGATCTTGTCGCCGTCCTTCACCACGGGACCGTTCGGCGCCCAGAACTTCGGACACGACGGCGTCCCCTGCCCGTCGCACGGCGCATAGCGCACCTGCTTCATCTCCGATTCCGTCAACCGCGCGTCGCCGCCGGGGCCGGGCTTCGCGGAGGAAAGCGCCGGGCCGGGAACCGCGGGCTTCTCGGGGATGAGGAAGTACTCGCCTTTCTCGTCCGTCCCGATTTTGCCGCCTTCGCGCACCACGATGTCGCGCGTGAGCTTTTCGCACGCGGCGAGAAGCTTGTCCCAGGTGTAGGACGTGTATTCCCATGTCGCCGTCTTGTCCAGCTTGGAAACGTACTTCGCGTCGAAGCCCTTGAATCCGAGCTGCACGCCGAGGACGCCGAGCGCGCTCGACGGATTGCAGTCGGAGTCGTAGCCGCCGCGCGTCGACACGTCCATCGTCTTGTGCACGTCGCCGTCGCCCCACAGATAGCCGAGCAGCACCATCGCGCCGTTGATCTTCACATCGATCGCGAAGAACGAGACCTTGCCGATGCGCGGGCTCTTTTCCGTGCCGTACTTCTCCACGGCCTTCTTCCACGCGGCCTGCCAGTCCTTGGCATCCTCCTTGTACCACGCGAGCATGTCGCGCACCATTTCGGCGTAGCCCGATTCGGCGGGGATGCACGTCAAGCCCGCCTCGACGACTTTGACGCGATCCTTTTCGAAGTACGCGGCCGCGTACATGCCGCCCATGAAATCGCCGGCGTAGACGCCGTCGCCGTAATTCATGATGCGGCCGAAGGTCTGCCCGAACTTGAGCACGCGCGCGGGCATGCCGGGCGAGAGAATGCCGGAGAAGTCCGCCTCGATCT
>DCIH01000130.1:0-2254 GCA_002317575.1 Verrucomicrobia bacterium UBA1731
CGGACAGGCATACCCATACGGCCGATCATGCACGCGCCGGCCGCATCGTCGGGAGAAATGGCCATTTCACTTGCGAACACACACTTCACCCTTTATTCATCGGTGTGAGATGCGTTTTGACGGTCGAAAAATGGGTAAACTCCAGCAAGTTTTTCCGCCGTCAGAAAGGACAGCGGTTGTCGCGGTTCTTCTCCGGCAACAGGCCGGACACGAACTCCGCCAGCCGCCACGGAATCGCCGAGAGGAACCACACCGCCAGACGCATCGGCCACGGGAACGCGACGAGCCCGACGTTCTTCCTCAGCCGCGCGAGGATGATTTCCGCCGCCTTTTCCGCTTCCATGAAGAACGGCATCGGACAGAGGTTTCGGTCCGTGATGCGGCTGCGGACGAACCCGGGGCAAACCACGTTCACGCGGATGCCCTCGCGCTTGAGCATGCCCCTCAGGGACAGCCCCCAGCTCTTCATCGCCGCCTTGGTGCCCGCGTACGCGGGACATGTCGCGAGCGGCGCGTAGCCGGCGATGGACGCCGTGATCGCGATCTGGCGCACGCGGCGCCCTTCCGGTTTCGCGCGAAACAGATCGACGGCGCCCAGAACGACGTTCAGATTGCCACCCACGTTCACGGCGAACGTCTTCTTCACGTTCTCGGAGGTTTCCCGTCCCGTCGCGACGCCGGCGTTGGAAAGGACGAGCTCGAGGGGCCCCTGCGCATCGCAATCCGCCAGCCAGGTTTTCACGGCGGCGGCGTCCGTGACGTCCACCACGCGCGCGAAAACCTGCGCGCCCAGCGCGCGGCATTTTCCGGAGACGGCGGCAAGACGCGCCTCGTCGCGCCCGCACAAAAAAAGTTTGTCAGCGCCCTCGCGGGCGCTGACAACGGCAAGCGCTTCGCCGATTCCGCTCGAAGCGCCGGTGACGAGAACGTTCACTTACTTGGCCGCGGGAGCCGCGGGGGCGGCGGGGGCCGCAGGCGCGGGAGTGGCGGCAGGCAGCGCGGGCTCGGGCAACGCGGGCGCCTGCTGCTGCGCAGGCGCGTTGTTGAGGCCTTCGTTGGCCATCAGACTCTTCTGGTGGACCGTGGAGGTGAGACGCGCCAGAACGAGCGTGTTCGCCAGGAACACCGCGCCGAGAATCGCCGTGGCCTTGATGAGCACGTTGCCGGCGTCCGCACCGAACGCGGCCTCGGCCATGCCGCCGCCGAGAACGCCGCCCAAGCCGCCTTCTTTCGGCTTCTGGAGCATCACGACGAGCGCCAGAAGCAGGCACACGACGACTTCAACCACGTAAAGCAAACCAATCAGAATCGACATCTCTCAAACCCCCAACGCTTGTTTCTGCAACAAAAAAACGGCGCGCATTATATCGGAAAACGGCACTTTAGGCAAGTTCGAAAATCAGCGTTTGGCGTTGCGGCGCTCGAGGTCGGCGCGGTACGCGGCGAGATCGAAGCCGGCCGACGCGACGCCGCTTTGCACGGCGGCCTCGGCGACCGCGTAGGACACCTCCACGAACAGGCGCTTGTCGAACGGCTTCGGGATGATGTAGCCCGTGCCGAATTCCAGTTTCTCGTTCGGGAAGAGCGCCTGCACCTCGGCGGGAACGGGTTCGCGCGCGAGCGCCGCGAGCGCGCGCGCCGCCGCCACTTTCATCGCGGTGTTGATCTTCTTCGCGCGCGCGTCCAAGGCGCCGCGGAAGAGATACGGGAAGCCGAGCACGTTGTTCACCTGGTTCGGGAAATCGCTGCGGCCCGTGACCATCACGTACGTGCGGCCGACCATCGCCTTCGCCACTTCCGCGGGCTGGATCTCGGGGTCGGGGTTCGCCATCGCGAAAATCGCCGGAAACGCGGCCATCGCCTTCACGTCGTCGCCCGAAAGGACGTTCGCCGCCGAAACGCCGATGAACACGTCCGCGCCCGTCATCGCCTCGCGGCGCGTCATCGCGGGATCGACGTCGCGCGCGTGCACGCGGTTCTTCGGGTTGAGGTCCGTGCGCGAAGACGCCAGCACGCCCTTGACGTCGAACATCGTGAGGTCTTTCACGCCCGCCGCCTTGCACATGTCCGCAATGCGCGTGCCGGCCGCGCCGGCGCCGTTCACCACCACCTTGAGCGCGCCGAGCTCCTTGCCGGCGATGGCGGCGAAGTTGACGATGCCCGCCGTGACGATCACGGCCGTTCCCCACTGGTCGTCGTGCATGACGGGGATGTCGAGGAGCTCCACGAGACGGTCCTCGATCTCGAAGCACGC
>DCIH01000130.1:2297-9428 GCA_002317575.1 Verrucomicrobia bacterium UBA1731
TGCCGCCGTACTGCGGCGCGATCGCGAGGCACGCGTCGATGACGCGCTGCGGATCCGTCGGTCCCTTGTCCGCGCCGCCCTGGCGGCAGTGGCCGAGCGGCACGGGCCACGCGTTCACGTCGGCGAACTTCTTGAAGAGGACGGCCTTCCCCTCCATCACGGGGATGGACGCCGCCGCGCCGCGGTCGCCGAGACCGAGGATCGCCGTGCCGTCCGAGACGACGGCCACGAGATTGGATTTGGACGTGCAGGCGTAGACGGCCTCGGGATCGGCGTCGATCGCCTTCACGGCCTCGGCCACGCCGGGCGTGTACGCGAGGCAGAGATCCTCCTGCGTCGCGAGCGGACGCGCCGCCTGCACCGTCACCTTGCCGCCCTTGTGGTACGCCATCACGTCTTCACGGGAAAACTTCGCCATGTCACACTTCCTTTTCGCTGAACGTAAATTCCGAAACCTTCACGCCGCATCCCTTGAACGCCGCGATCGCCGCCGTGCGACGCTGCGGTTTCAATTCGCAGGTGATCACGATCTCCTGCGCGTGCGTCGCCGCCACGATGCGCCCGGCGTCGACGTGCGGACCCCACACCTTGACGCCGCCGATGACGTGCCCCTTGAGAAGCACGTCGTCGTCGATGATGCCCACGATGAAGCGCCGGCCCGTCGCCGCATTGCGCACGAGCTCGCGGCGGAACGCGCGATAGCGGAGACCCGCACCGTACACGAGAGTCCGCACCGTGGACGGGTCGTCCGCGAGCCGCCGGGCCGAGAACGCGTAGAACGCATCGCGCAGGATCATGCGCGAAAGCCGCAACAGCGACAGCAGCGCGCACGAGCACGCCGCGAAGAGCAGCGGCACCGTGATCGTGCGGCCGTGCGAATAGCCGCCGATCGTGAAACCGGCGAACGAAGCCACCGCGCCCGCCGCGACGGCGAAACCGAGCCGCAGGTAATTCGAGATCTGCGCGCGCCCCCACACGGTGGAATAGCCCTTGAACAACACGATCGCGACGAACGTGGGCGCCACCGTGAGCGGCATGAACGTGTGGAGCGCCTGGGACGACACGGGCTGCCCCGCAAAGATGCACGCGAGCACCCACGCGGACACGAGCAACGTGGCGTCGGCGATCATCAGCATCGGCACCAGGAGCGCCGCCCGACGACGCCGTCCAGCAGGCGACGCGCCGTGCGCGACGGCGTCCAGCAGGCATCCCGCGTCGAAAAGCTCCACGCGGCTCATGTCGCGCACGGCCACCACCACGGCCACCACGAACGTCACCGCGAAGAGACCCGCCGCGCGGTCGCGGAGCGCCACGGCGCCGAGACCGGACAGCACGAGGAAAACCGCCAGAAGGTACAGCGCCCACGCCACCTTCCTCTGCGACGCGTACTTGCGCAGAAGCCGATGATGGAGATGGTCGACGTCCGGCTGCATCATGCGCGCGCGGTCCTCGTCCTTGTGCTCCTCGCGGAACAGGCCCCGCCGCACCGACCGGCGGACGATCGCGAGCGAGGTGTCGAAAATCGGCACGCCCATCGCCAGGAGCGGGACGCCGACGCCCACGAGGAACGAATCGCCCGCGCGCGTCACGAGCGGAAGCGTCGACACGAGATACCCGAGGAACATGGATCCCGTGTCCCCGAGGAAAACGCTCGCAGGATGGAAGTTGTAGCGCAGAAACCCGAACAGCGCGCCGACGATGGCGAAGTGGATGGCCGTCGTGCCCGGCGAGCGCATGAAGAAAAGCGACCCCGCCATGCCCGCCACCGCGATCGCCGCCAGGCCGCCCGCGAGGCCGTCCAAACCGTCGATCAGATTGAACGCGTTCACCGCGCCCACGATCCAGAACGTCGTGACCACGCAGTCGAGCCAGCCGGGGAGCCACGGAAAGACGCTTTGGAACCCGACGCCGAGCCACAGGTTCGTCACGAGCGCGGCCACCACCTGCAGGAACAGCTTGATGCGCGGCGACAGGCCGAATTTGTCGTCCACGAGACCCGTCACGACCAGGACGGACGACACGAGCGTCAACCGCCAGAAATCCCCCTCCCGGACGCCGATCGTGAAATCGCGGTTGCCCATGAAGAGGAAGAAGAGTCCCGCCGTCGCGGCAAGCGAAAGGAACACCGCCAATCCGCCGCCGCGCGGCACGGGCGTCGTGTTGATGCGGCGCGCGGACGGTTTGTCCACCATTCCGCATTTGCGTGCGAGTTCGCGCACGCACGGCGTGAGGGCGAGCGACAGCGCGAACGCCGTCAGGAAGCAGAGCGCCTGCGGCAGCATCTTCACCACGAAATCGAGAAGTGCCATCAGTTTCGGCATGTCACTCGAGGTCCTTTCCGGCAGACGCGAGAAACGCCGCGAAACGGGCGTCGTCCCGCGGCCCCGCCACCGTGCACATGACCCAGCGGTCCACGCGGTTCAGCACGGTGCGGTCGAACACGTCGCGGAAGATGCGCGCCACGTGGGACGCCGTGCGGTAGCCGGACTGGTTGAAAAACGTGTAGGCGAGCGTGCCGTGCGCGCCTTTGCCGTCGAAATCCACCAGATGCCAGTCCCGGCCCGCGACCGTGGCGTTCCGCGGCGACGACATGCGGTACCCCTGCGCCGGCAGGCACAGTTCGGGACGGTGGATGGACGCCCGCTGGACCCCGCCCACGACAAGGGTCTGGAGAAACGATTCGCCGGAATCCGCGTCGTAGCGCTTCCTCGAAACGGCGGTGTCCGGCGGCAGAATGTTCTTCTCGGCCTCGCCCACCGGCTCGTCCGTCGCCGCGTACCCGGCCTTGTCGCCAAGCGCCACCGCCGGCGCGGCGCACACCCTCGCCTCCGGCGTCGCGCACTGGAACGCGAACGCGCCGACGAAGAACGCCGCCGCGACGAAGCACCGCCACGTCGCCACGACGCGTCGCCCCACAGTGGAGCAGTTCGTCCCGAACTGCGGATTGGCGCTCCCCGCGCCACCCCCCTTCGCCAGGACCTCCCCGACGGCGACCATCGCGGAAAGCGCGACGGCGAACACGACGAAACCGGAATAATCGTGGTAGAAACCCGTGGCGAATTCGGCGCTGCAGAAGCTCGCCACCAGGCAGATCGACAGGATGCGCGCGACGTTGCCGAGCACGGCGAGCGGCACGGAAGAAAGGAAAAGCAGCACGCGCTTCGGCCACGTGCGCTGGGTGAAGTACGCGTAAGCCGCCGTGAGCGCCATCAGCGCGAACAGCGACCGAAGCCCGCTGCACGGTTCGGCGACGTCGATGGCGAACGGATGCGCGCCGCGCGCCAGAACGGCGGTCCCCTCGCGCACCGCGTCCACGCCGAACGCCTTCAGCACGGCAAGCGCGGTCCCGCTCGCGAGATAGCGCAGGTGGATCGTGGAGAAGTCGAAGAAGGTCGACAGCGGCATCAGGAACAGGAGATAGGCGGCGGGGAAAAGCAGCTGCCGCGCGAACCGCCAACCGAAGAACGTCCACGGCATGGTCACGCAAAGCCCCGCGAACGACAGGATCTCGAACCGTATCTGCAATCCGCGCGCGCCCAAGAGCCCGCAAACGACAAACGGCGCGGACGCGACCAGTCCCGACCAGGAGAAACGGGCGGCGGAAAGGGCCTCCGCCAGACCGGCGCGCATGCGCCACAACGCGTACAACGACACGACGGGCACGATCCACACGAAAGACATGTCCTCGGCGGACGGCAGGAAACACATCCCGGCCACCCGGCGGAACATGTCCGCATGGGCGGCCAGGAACGCCGTCAGGGACGCACCCAGCGCCAAGACCGGCGGCAATGGCAGCTTGCGCGTCAAGACCCGCCCCCTCAACGGCGTCCCGTCAGCGCGTCGATGTCGTGCGCGGAACCGAACACGATCAGACGGTCGTCGGCGCGAATGACGTCGTTCGCGCCGGGCACGACGATGGCGCGGGGCTTCTTGGGATTTTCGTCCAACCGACGCACGCACAGCACCGTGACGCCGTACTTCTTGCGGACGTCGGCCTGCGCCAGCGTCTTTCCGCGGCAGATTTCCGGCACGTCGATTTCGGCAAGCGACACGCCTTCGGAAAGCTCCAGCAGGTCAAGCGCGCCGTAGTTCGTGACGGCCTTCGCGAGACGCTTCGCGGAATCGCGGTCCGGGAAGACGATCTGGTCGGCGCCGAGCTTCTTGAGGATGCGGCCGTGGAGTTCGCTCGTCGCCTTCGCGATCACCACGGGGACCTCGAGTTCCTTGCAGTTCGCCGTGGCGAGCGTGGACGCCTCGATGTTGGACCCGATGGCCACCACCGCGACGTCGCATTCCTTCACGCCCGCTTCCTCCAGCGCCCGCGCGTTCGTGGCGTCGCCCTGGACGGCGAACGCGACCGTGCCGGAAAGCGCCTGCACGAGCGAACCGTTGCGGTCGATCACCACCACCTCTTCGCCGGCTTCCGCCAGCGCTTCGGCGAGCGACGCGCCGAAACGGCCCGCGCCCAATATCGCGATGCGCTTCATCAGGCCTTGTACTCGTACGTCTTCTCCACCGTCTCCCACGGGGTGGCGGTGAAGAAGCCCGCGATCGCCGTGTCGTACGCGGCCGTGTGCGCGAACGCCTTCTTCATGAGCTTGAAGCGCGTGTCGAGACCGAGCGTGCCGTCGTGGTCCGCGAGCTCGTTCGCGAGATTGCCGTAGTCGAGCGGGTCGGTGACGGACGCGACGCGGAGGTAGTTCTTCGCGGAGGCGCGAACCATGCACGGACCGCCGATGTCGATGTTCGTGCGCGCCATCTCGGGCGTGACGTCCGGCTTGGCGACCGTTTCCTTGAACGGATAGAGGTTCACCACCACCATGTCGATCGGCTGCGCCGCGAGGCGCTTGAGATCCGCCTGGTGGGCGTCGTTGTACTTTTCGGAAAGAAGCCCGAGGTAGATCTTGAAATCGAGCGTCTTCACGAGGCCGCCCTGCATTTCGGGCTGGCCCGTGTAGTCGGAAACCGCCACGAGCGTATCCTTGGCGGCGTCGCCGAGGATTTCCTTCACCTTCACGTAGGTTCCGCCGGTGGAATAGATCTTGACGCCCGGGCAGGCCTTCACGAGGGCCGGCACGAAGGTTTCAAGCCCCGTCTTGTCGCTCACGCTCATGAGCACGTGCCTGACGGCCACGCGGTTGTCGATGTCCTTGACGATGTTCAGCATTTCTTTTCTCCTTCTTCAAACTTCAAACTCTTTCGCACGCGGCCCCTCGCAGGAGAAGCGGCGCCCTCGCCGCTTCATTTGCGTTCCTGACACTCGCGCCGCTTCTCCATTCAGAACCGGCCTTCAACCTTCTTCGCCGGAACCTTGAAGTCCTCCGGCTTGAAGTAGTGCGTCTGGTGCGTGTCGGCCGAGACGTTCGCCGCGAGCACCGCGACGGCGCTTTCGTAGGCGAGTTCGCACGGACAGTTCAGCGGCACGCCGTGGCGGCACGCCGCGAAGAAGTTCTCGAGGTGCGGCATGTGCGCGGGCTTGTTCATCTCCACCGCGAGCGGGTTGCCCGTGGCCTGCGCGGAAATGCGCGTGTCCACCGCGATGTCCTTCGTCACTTCCTTCTTGATCTTGTCGCCTTCCGTCGGCAGGATGTAGCCCTTGTCGATGAACGCCTGCCACTCCTGGTCGGTGTAGCCGCCGCCGCGGATTTCGCGCTGGACGGCGTTGCCGCGCGCGGAGATCTCGGCGATCGTGAGCGCGGCCTTCTCGCCCATGAACTGTTCGTAGAAGCCGCCGCGGGCGTTCGAGGAAATCACCTGGTAGACGGCTTCGTTCTTGGTGCCGTCCGGCATCTGGAATTCGTAAATGCAGTACACGCGGTCGTACGTCTGTCGGCGCGGCAGGAACGCGTCCTTGCCGCCGATCGCCGTCACGCTCGAGGGCGGCACGCCCCAGCACCAGATGAAGAGGTCGATCTGATGGGACCCGAGGTCCACCATCGAACCGCCGCCGTACTTGTGGAACCAGCGCCAGTTGAGGTACTGCTCGGGGTTCTCGTAGCCGTACTTCGTGAGCAGCTCCTGCTTCGGCGGCTTCTTCACGCTGAAGAACGGCGCCAGGGTGCGGTTCCACTGCGCGTAGGCCGTGGTGACGCGCCCGAGCATCTCCGGAACGACGTGG
The DNA here is from genome assembly GCA_002317575.1 of Verrucomicrobia bacterium UBA1731. GTDB lineage: Bacteria > Verrucomicrobiota > Kiritimatiellia > RFP12 > UBA1067 > UBA1731. Next base: position 8,416 of record DCIH01000130.1, read on the forward strand.
TCGAAGCAATGGCGATAGCGCGGATTCGAACGGCGCTGATGTCCGATCTGCAGGAGCTTGCCCGTCTCCTTCTGGACGCGGCACATCTCCGCGGCCTGTTCGAGGCGATTGGACATCTCCTTCTCGCAGTAGACATGCTTGCCGGCGCGGAGGCACGCGCACGTGTGCTCGCAGTGCATCCAGTCAGGCGTCGCCACCACCACGGCGTCGATATTCTTGTCCTCTTTCGCCAACATCTCGCGGTAGTCTTCGTATGTGTTGACATCCATGCCGTAGCCCTTGAAGAACGCCTTCGCCTGCTGGCACTGGAACTTCCAGATGTCGCACACCGCGCGGACGCGCACGCCGGGGATGCGCGCGATGGAAGCGGAAAGGACGCGCCCTTCCGCGCCCCAGCCGATCATCGCCACATTGATCGTGTCGTCGTCGGGACCGATCGGACGCTTGTCCTCCGGCAAAGCCGCCTTGTCGTCGCCCAAAATGGTGAAGTGCGGCAGAAAACTCGCCGCCAACGCCGCACCCTTCAGAAAATCCCGTCTATTCGCCTGCAAATCCATCATTGTCGACCTCAACCACACCCCGCACGAACTACCAACTACAATCTATCCTCTACCCTCTTTCCGGCACTACATTCTCGTATACCGCGGACCTTCTCCCCCTTGAGGGAAAAACCACGCAATATTACCATAAGGACACTTTATTTTGCAAGTCTTGCAGTGCAGGCAATTTGAGAAATCGACCTGCAAAACGCCGTTTTTGCCGTCTTCGAGGCGATACACTTCCGCCGGACAGAACCGTGTGCAGGGCGCGCCGAATTTCGTTTGGCATTCGGCGCAAACGGCCGAATCTGCGATTTTGAGGTGGCACGGCTGGTCTTCGTCGTGCTGGGTGCCGCTCAAGAACACGTCCGTGAGCCGATCCGGCCCAACCGGCTCCCCAAGAGGGTCACGCCGCTCCGCCGATGTGACCGAGATCGGCTCCTCAAGGGGGGCACGCCGCTCCGCCGGCGTGAC
>DCIH01000130.1:9498-12067 GCA_002317575.1 Verrucomicrobia bacterium UBA1731
CGCCGCTCCGCCGGCGTGACCAGCGGCCGCATCGCCGCGCGATCCTCCTCCGCACCGCCCACACGCCACCACGGAAACGCCCCGCGCGTCATCCACGCGAAGCCCGCCATCATCACGCCCACGGGCACGCCGTACTGGAACCCGGCGCGCACGTTCCGCACGCGCTTGAGCTCCCGCCAGCTGCGCGTCCCCTTCAAGAACTCGAAATACCGCTCCCCGACCCCGTTCCCAGGTAGGGCGCGGACGCCGTCCGCGCCGCCGCCGCCCGCCAGAATCGCCTCGGCCGCGCACAATCCGCTCTCGATCGCCATGTGCACGCCCTTGATGCGCAGCGTGTCCACGAGTCCCGCGCCGTCGCCCACGATCAACACGCCGGGCGCGTACGGTTTCGGAACGGCGTAGTAGCCGCCTTCGGGAATCACCTTGGCGCCGTAGGCGACCGTTTTGCCGCCCGCGACGTGCGCCTGCACGGCCTTCGTGGACTTGTACGCGCGGAACAGTTCGAACGGGTCGATTTCGCTCTTGCGGTAGTCGAGCGCGTACGCGTAGCCCACCATCACCTGCGTGTCGGACACATGGTAGACGAAGCCGCCGCCGTAGGTCATCAGATCCGCCGGCCACCCGAATGTGTGCATCACTTCGCCGGCCTTATGCGATGCCTTTTCCTGGTAGGGCGCGGACGCCGTCCGCGCCGCCCCGCCCCCCGCGGGCAACTCGATCAATTCCTTGATCGCGAGCGCGTACGTCTGGGGCTTCGCGCCCTGCAGTCCCTTCGCGGCGATCAGCTTGTCCGTGAGGATGCCAGCGCCCCCTTCGGCGAGCACCACGACGCCTGCGCGGATTTCCTCGGGGGCGAGATAGTTGGACTTCGGCTTGCCCGCCTTGTCCACGCCCTTCGCGCCCGTGCGGGCGCCGACGACGCGGCCGTTCTCCTCCACGAGTTCGGTGACGGCGTAGCCCGTCATCACGGCGGCGCCTTCCTGCTCGGCGATCTGCGCGAGGTACGCGGTGATCTTGGAAAGCGACCCGACGGGATATCCCTTGCTGCTCATCATCGGCGGCACCCAAGGGACCTTCACGGAAAGTCCGGGCGTCACGATCGTGCGGAAGCTCTCGCGCGTCACGCGCGCCTCCACGGGCAGTTTCGCGAGCTCTTCGGGCGTGAGCAGTTTCCCCAGATCGCCGTCGTCGACGATCGCGCCCGAAAGCACGTGGCTGCCGGGGTTCCTGCCCTTGTCCAGCACCAGCACGCGCATGTCCTTGTTCTTGCGGCGCAACGCGATCGCCGTCGCGAGCCCCGCGGGGCCCGCCCCCACCACCAACACATCCGTCTCGATCATGGCCACGATTCCGTCATTAGAGATAAAACAAATAGCATTTGCCGGGGGCATGAAACGGACGCCGCGGAAACTACACCGAAGGGCCGGTCAAGCCTTTATGCGTTGTCCATAGTCACCGCGCATCAAACCTTCAAAGGATAAATCCTCATCAACATCCGGCCAATGCAGTCCACTTGACGAGACACGGATATTCCCAAGCTCGCCAGGCGTTCCTTTTTCAAGCCGGGCATTGCCTTTGATCGGGAACGAAAAAGCGACTCCCGAATCGAATGTGACATGAACAACGCCCTGGCTGTAGCGAGCCGTCGGCAATTTTTCATTCGAAATAATCATGCCACTTCTCCCGCAATGTCTCGAGATTTTCGTTCGCAAGCCTTTCGGCCTCACCTAATTCCTGCACCTTCATTCCCACGGATCGCACCAACGCCACATCGTCTGCGATGTTGAAAACAGCCTCCCCAGATCCATGTTCGACATGAATGTGCATGGGTTCATGCTCATTCGAATAGAAGTAAAATCGGAACCCGTCTTTGTTCAACGCCGTTGGCATATATCTCCCGTAACATGCGCATTGTATCACATTTCCGGCTCCAGCGCGCGGCCGGGACGCGGCGCGCCGCGTCCCGGAAACGAATCTGCGTGTGGCGTCAGAAGGCGTTGGCCGCCTCCTGGACGCGGTTGTTGCGCTGCTCGACCGCCTGGCGGTACGCCGCGTCGCGCAGCTCGCGGTATTCGTCGCGCGCCAGACGCGCCGCCGCGTCGTCCCACGCCGCGATCACGGTCTCGTAGTCGTCCGACGCGTCCACAAGGCAGATCGACACGCCGCGGTCCGGTCCCACGTCGAACACGTAGTACGGCAGCGTGAAGCTCGCCAGACGCGCCCACGTGCGGTAGCGCTTCTCCAGCGCCTCCACGAGGTAGTGCCTGCGGCCGAAGGTGCCGCCGTCCACGGCGTTCTTCGCGCACGCGCACACCTTCACGAGCTTGTGCGTCTTGGGCGTCACGTAGGCGTAGTAGTCGTCGAAACCGGCGAGCTTCTTCGCAGGCGTGAACGTGACGGCCTTCAGCGCGGGTTCGCCGGGCACGTCCTGCGCCTTGTCCGCGCCAGGAACCACCTCGCCGAACTTGAGCCCGAGGAACGAATCCGTCGCCACGGCCGGTTCCCCATCCTTTCCCGCGGCCGGCTCCCCCGCCTTTTCCGCGACCGGCTTTCCCAGGGGGTCACGCCG
>DCIH01000130.1:12163-17758 GCA_002317575.1 Verrucomicrobia bacterium UBA1731
CGTGACCGCGCCCTCCTTTCCCGCGATCGGCTTCCCCAGGGGGTCACGCCGCTCCGCCGGCGTGACCGCGCCCGCGTCGGCGTCCTTCCGTTCGCCCTCGAACGTCGTTTCCGTGTACGTGCTCGACTCGTGGCCGATCACGTTGCCGGCTTCGTCCTTGTATTCCTTCGTTTCCGTGCGCGTGCGGGTCACGGACCCGTCGGCGTTCGAGACAACCGTCTCCTTGCACGTCGTCGCCGGCGCGGGCGCGTTCTTCGTCTCCTGCCCGGCATTCACTTCGCCGCAGCCCGCCAAACCCGCCAGAGCCGCGACCATACCGCATTTGAGTGCATCGTTCATTTTCTTTCTCCTTTTCTTTTCGTTGCTTTTGTTTTTGAAATCCGCCCTTCAAATAGCAACGCCGTGCCAACGGAAAAAAGAAAACGCGCGTGTGACGTTACGTCACGCGCGCGCGTGCCACCGTGCCACACGTTTCCGCGCCCTACGGCTTCACCGTCATGCGCATGAAGAACGTCTTCGCGCCCGGATCCGCGGGCGTCGCGGTGAACTTCACCTTGCCGCCCTCCGGCGTCCCGAACTCGACGTCCACGGAATCCCCCGAAAACGCGCTTTCCTCGAGCGTCGTCGCACCCTGCAATCCGAACACCTTCTTCAAGTTCTCCTTCGCCGCCGCAGACCCGACTTCGACATCCTTGACGCTCACGGTGAAATCGAACTTGCCGGCCTCGGCGGCGGGTTCGAACATTTCGACCGTGAGGTCCTCCTCCGCGATCGGCTCCGCGAGCAGTTTCTCGGTCCCCAGCGCGTACGACTGCCACGCCGTCGGCGCCGCCATCACCGCCGCCGCCCCCGCGGGCGTCTCCCCGCCGCCCGACGGCTTCACGCTCGCGGACCACGCGCGGAACGCCGCATATTCGGTCTCGTCCGTAATCTCGGCGGCGAGCTTCGGGTCCTCCGCCTGTTCCAAAACCTCCTCGATTTGCGTCGGCGTCGGGTTCTCGATTTCCGGAATCGGATCGGCGGGCGCCGCGCTCGGCGTCCACGCGATTTCGTCCAGCCAAGCGCAGTCCTCGCCGGCGGATTTGCTACCGTTCTTCCGGTATGTCCATTTCAATGTATGCGGTCCTGTTCCAGCGACTTCCACAACCACGTTGCTCCAGTTCGCGTCATGGCTCGAGAACGCCCCAGCGCCGTCGACCGCGAACGCGAGATAGTCGCAGAGCTTACCGCGGTTGTATTCGCCCGAGACGAGCGCGCGGAAAGAGATGACGCCAGCGTTGGTCACGGTCAGCGACACCCATGTCTCCTGGTCATCGCCGATTGTGCCGCTACGTATCGAGGCAACACCGTCGAAGTTGGTCGCCAAATCCACCGTCCAGTCCGCATTCCCGCCCGTGGACAGGGCAATGTCCGACAGATTCGCCGCCTCGCCGAGCGTCCAGACCTTCTCCTCCCAGACGGCCGTCAGAACGGCATTGGCGGACCCCATAGTGTACATGTCCCCGGGGAGGAAGGTGTTTTCGCCGTCCGACCAGCCGACGAACACCATGCCGGACTTCGTCAGCCGCGAGGCATCGGGAAGCGTCGTCTGGAAGCCCGCGTACTTCGTAATCGCCGTCGGCGCGTCGCCCTCCGCGCCGTTCGCGTCGAAGGACAGCGTGACGGGCGTCGGCGTCCAGACGAATTCGTCCACCCAGGCCGCGTTCGCGTAGAGCGTCTCGTCCTCGTCATAGTCGTCGCGCGTAAACACCCATTCAAGAATGTGCTCACCCGCTCCCGAAACCGCGTATTCGACATTCGTCCATTCAATCGTTCCGGCGATCTTCTCAACTTCGACGCCGTCAACCGAGAACAAGCAGTAGTCGTAATAGTCGCTCCCCTCGTTCGGTTCGCAATCGACCTTCCACCAGAACGCCCCCGAACCGTCGCCGACGACCACCGTCCGCAGCACCGACGTCGTCCGCAATCCTTCATCCGCCGCTCCGATTGCCCCGCTGCGCATGGATCCGATGCCGTCATGACTGACGTCATCGTCCGCGACCCACCCGGCGTCGCCGGCGAACGCAAACGCGCGCCCGATGGCGTCCAAATAGTCGGCCGCGCCCCAAGCGGACTCCTCCCAGACGGCGTAGAGCGTCACGACTGCACCGTGATCGAACGACAGGTTCTCGACGGACGCCCCGTCGGCAAACGCCATGTCGCCCTCCGGCGAAAGTGCCCATCCGGCGAACCTGAAGCCCTTGCGCAGGAAGCCGGTCTTCGTCAGCTCCGCCGCCGTGTTCACCGTGAGCGCGAGATCCGCCATCTCGCCAAAGCCGCCATTCGCGTCAAACCGAACCGAATACTCGTTGTACTTCCAATGCGCGTAGAACGTCTGCGCCCGCGTCACTTCCACCTTGGTGGTGGACTTGATCCGGCCACCATTGACCGGTTGCGTCCACCAGCCATCGAACCGCGCGCCCGTCATTACGGGATCCTCCTCCGGCAAGACATACGTCATGCCGGTTGTCTGCACGACGGACGTCGTCGCCGGCGCGCCGCCGTTTGCGTTGAATGTCGCCACGAACGTATTGGGCTCCCAGTAGTCGATCGTCCGCGAATTGGATGTCGGCCAATACTCGGGCAGCGTCTTCGAAGTCGGCACGCCATCCCAGCCGCGCGTGCCCTTGACGACATGCGAGGTCAGGTCGGACGGCGTCCCGTTGTAGCAGCCGCTCGCATACTCGGGCGCCGAACCCAAATACGAAATCGACTTGAGCGCCGAGCATCCGTTGAACGCATCGGCGGCAATATAAGTGACGGAGGACGGAATCACGATCGACGAGATCGTGCGGCAATTCCGGAACGCCCCGGACGGAATCGCCGCCAGTCCCTCCGGGAGAGACAGCGCCGTCAACCCCGTACACCCGTTGAAGACATCCGCGCCGATCGATACGACACACTGCGGTACGCCGAATGCGGCGAGCGCCGAACAATCCTGAAACGCCCGTGCCCCGATGTCAGTGATGCCCAGCGGAAGGTCGATCTCGGAGAGTTTCGTGCATCCGGAGAAGAGATCGTCGATCAACCGTGTCGTGCCCTCGTTGATGTATACGGTCGTGATCTGTCCGTACGCCGAGGGGAACAGATACGACAATATCGCCAGTTCGCCCGAACAGTTGACCACGCGAATGTTGTCGCAATTGTAGAACGCCCGATAACCGACCGATTTGACCGACTGAGGCAACGCAACCGACGGGATGCGGCCGTCGCCGCTGAACGCATATTCCCCGATCGCCTCCAGATTCGGCGGAAGCTCGATCGCGGCGAGGTTCGAGAGGCCCGCGAACGCAGAATTGCAGATGTTCGTCACCGACTCGGGTATCTTGATGTCGCTGAGTTGGACGACATCCTGGCAGAAGCTTGCCGGAATCGTGTCGGGCGCGCCCAGGATCTTCACCGAATTGATCTGCGAATAGGCGTTCGGGAACGCCGACTTGATCGTCGTCGTCAGCGCGGGGAGCGAAATCCTGCGGATCGCCGGACAATTCGCGAAGGCATCCGCGCCCAGCCCTTCCAATCCGGCGGGTAGCTTGACCTCCTCGTCGTTCCAGACGCCGCGGAAGGCCCGCGCGCCGATGCTCCTGACCGAAGCCGGACACACGAGATCATGAACCTGCTGGAGTCCGTTGAACGCATCGTCACCAATCACCTCCAGGCCCTCCGGAAACTTCAGCTCCAATCTCTGTCCGCAACCGTAGAAGGCGCGGTTGCCGATTCGGACGAGATTCGACGGGAACCTGATCTGCCGCAGCTCTGAACAGCCCTCGAATGCCGAATCGGGGATCTCCGAGATGAGATCCGAGAGCGCCACCTCCTCCAACCGCGCGCAGCCGCTGAAGACGCCGGCGACGAGTTCCGTCTCGCCTTCGGCGATCGCGACCGACTCGATCGTCTGGTAAACGTCGGGGAAAAGATGCGCGATCGTATCGACATGCGCGGGAACCGACACGCCGAGAATGGCCTTGCAATTGTAGAAGGCGTGCGCGCCGATTTCGTCCACGCTCGCCGGCAGCGCCACGGACAGCATCCGCCAACAATTGGAGAACGCCCAGTCCCCGATCGACTGAAGCCCGTCCAAGCACTCGATCCCCGCCAGCGAGGCGCAATTCGCAAACGCGAACTTGCCGATCCGCCTCAACGAGGACGGCAACACCATCTGCTGCACATATGTGCAGTTCAGAAACGCCCCATCCCCGATCTCCTCGACGCCTTCGGGGATGACGATTTCCTCAAGATCCGTGCAGTCGGCGAACGCCCCCGCGCCGATGCCCTTGACGCTTTCGGGCATGTAGATGCTCGCCAGCGTGCTGCAATTCCGAAACGCGCCATCCGCAATCACCTGCGTCCCCTCCGGCAGAACGACATTTGCCGGGCATTCGCCACTGAGGCCCAGCAAGCACCCTTTGTAAAACACAAAACCGTTCTTCGTCTCCATTCCCAACCCGGCGCACCCGTCGAACGCCCCCTCGGGCAACGACGCAAGTGTCTCCGCAATCACAACGTTCGTCACCGAAGCGTAAATGTTCGGGAAACAATTCGACACGGGACCGTCCAGCCAGCCGACTTCCAACTCGCGCGCATCGTCCGTTCCGGAAACCACCACGCGCCGCGTGAAAACAGCATCTCCGGCCCGATGCGTGAGCACGTATGTTCCCGGCTTTTCAGGCGTCCACGCGTACGTACCCGATTCCGTCGCCGTATGCACGACCGTGCCGTTCACCTCCAGCGTCACGCTGCCCGCGTCAATCGGCGAATAGCCAAGATCAACCGGCGAACCGGCGACGGACAAACCTTGTCGTTCTTGGTGACGTTCCATATCTAAGGAATAATTTGACTGAATCTCTTCGCTCGTCAGCGCGCGATTGTATGCGCGAACGGCACATACTTCACCGTCGAACAGACGATTACCGTCGTCATACGCGCGGCCGATCCAGAACTGTCCGAAGGTCATGGCGGGAGCGGTCCCCGCCGTGAAATTCGACGAGTCCACCACGACACCGTCACGCCACGCGCTGGCCACGCCATTGGCGTTGTCCACGGTCATGGCCAGGTGGACGAACTCGCCGGACGGCCACGGTTCGGAATCGCCAATGAGCTCAAGCTTGCCGAACACCAGATTTTGCGACGCTTCGACGAACGCGACCAACGGACCGCTCCAGGACTGGAACGCCATACCCGTTGAGTTTGGTCCGTGTCCGCCGCAGACGCCGGCGTAATCGGCTTTAGCTGCTGCCGTCGGGCGCACGTAGGCCTCGATGGTCCAGCTCTTCCCCAACGCAGGCAGAAAACCGCTCGGCAGCGCGAAGTACCCCGTTCCGGAGCGCGTAAACACGTAGCCGTCGTCCGACCAGCTGCCGTACGATCCGACTTTCTCAGCATCCCAGCCATTTCCCGACAAATCTTTCCACGTCGATGCTGTTGTCGACCGCACCCCCCTCCCCGCATTTTCGAGGCCATCCCAATGTCCGGCCATGCCATTCTGCACATACAATTCGCTACCGCCAGGAATCAACTGCATCACGGCATCATCCTTATTGATGGCTACCGCCTCCG
>DCIH01000130.1:17864-17984 GCA_002317575.1 Verrucomicrobia bacterium UBA1731
GGAATCCCGGCGTGCAGCGCGCATCGCCGATGACGGTGGCAGCCGTTCTCGTGTCACACGTCAAAACCAATGCCATTCCTTCGCCAGCCACATCCCCGATGTCGTCCGCCAGCGTATAGC
>DCIH01000130.1:18032-18430 GCA_002317575.1 Verrucomicrobia bacterium UBA1731
GCCGCGCCGTCACGTTGCGGATGTATCCGCATCCGAATTTCGCCGTTTCCGTGGCTATGACCAGTCCGTTGGAAACAGCCTCCAATGTCAATAGACGCTCCGAGCAATTTTCTCCCGGATACCACAAATGAGTGCCGACCGTTCCAGATGCGACAAGCGTTCCGCTGTCCGTAATCCGCACCTCGTCGGCGTTTTCGTACCAACACGCGTCATAGCGCAAAACCTCTCCTTCCGAAGAATACTAAGGCATTCCCGTCCGGCAGTCCAGCTTCAAGTGCGTCGTCACCGCCGCATTAGCAGCTACGGTCAGGCACGTCGCCACAAGCAACATCGCAATTTGTTTCATCACATGTTTTCTCCCATTTCCAAAACGCGGCCCCACAAGGGGGGCACGCCGC
>DCIH01000130.1:18496-18620 GCA_002317575.1 Verrucomicrobia bacterium UBA1731
GCGTCGCGGAGCGGCGCCACCCCCTGGGGTAGCGCACGCTTGGCATCTCTCGGTCCAAAATTTGACCACTTGTTCGTAACTGGCCATGTCAAATAAATCAAAATGAATCGGATACGCGCGCAAT
>DCIH01000087.1:0-29152 GCA_002317575.1 Verrucomicrobia bacterium UBA1731
CGACTACTATATTTCTGAAAAATAAAGTGAAAATTATGCGCATACGTGCTACAATTTGCAGTTGACGTCCAGAAAAGGATTTGACACACCGAAGGAGGATTCACGCGAAAAGCATGACATCTCGCTCTTTTGGGTTTGCCATGGTGGCAATCCCACGGGTGTCTTTTTTGTGAGTTTGGCGTTTGAAGGTTAGTCGGAATGGCATTCAAATACATCAACATGACCGAAGAGGACTGGAAACTTGCGCGCGCGGCGAAGGCCGCGAGCGAGGACGCCGTGCGCAAGCTCAAGGCGGCGGGCCTGAAGAACCTCATCGCGCGCGACGGTCATCTGGTGGAAGTGTATCCCGACGGACGTGAAGTGGTTTTGGAAGAAGAAGTGAAATGACGAAACGGTTCCGCATGATCGCCGGACCGAACGGATCCGGCAAGACGACGCTGACCACGTGGTTGGCGCGCGATTATGCGGTCAATTTCTATTTGCGGCTCAATGCGGACGACATGTTCGCGGAAGCCACGCGCACGCAGGCGTTGGCGGCGCCGATTCCCGTCTCCGCGGAAGCGCTCGCGCGCTACGCCGATGCGAGCGCGTACTCTGAGGACATCAAGGCGCGCTTTGCGGACGGCCGCGTAAAAGTCGAGGACGACCACGTGCGCTTTGCGTCCGCGGAAGACGTGAATTCCTACACGGTGGCGCTCGTCACGAATTTCCTCCAGAGCGAGTGTCTGGCGAACGGCGTCAGTTTTTCGCAGGAAACGGTGTTTTCGCATCCGTCGAAAGTCGAGGCGCTCGCCTCCGCGCACGCCGCGGGTTACCGCACGTACCTCTATTATGTGGCCACCTCGTCGCCGTCCATCAACGCGCTGCGCGTTTCCAATCGCGCGGCGCAGGGCGGCCATGCGGTTCCCGAGGCGAAGATCCGCGAGCGTTACGCGCGTTCGCTGGCGAACGTCCGCCGGGCGCTGCCGCATCTTTCGCGCGCGTTCTTTTTTGACAACAGCGGAAGCGAAATGATGTATCTGGCGGACTATTCGGCGGAGAACGGAATGTCGTATCACGGCGACCCAGATTCCGTCCCGATGTGGTTTACGCAGTTGAAGGTTGAAAGTTGAAAGTTTGTAAGGAACAGATCGGCACCGTAGAGCAGTTCGTCCCGAACTGCGCATCATGAATTTCACAAACACCTTACAGGCAACTTGATTGATCCGAAGCAGAAGGAGCAAACATGGACAGCTCGATGACGAAGAAGATGACGACGCGGTACGCGCACCGGACGCGCACGTGCCTCATGCTTCACGTCGAGAACGTTCCGGACATGGGCGAGGAGGTTGTGTCATGGTGACGACAATGGACAAAACGCTGGCGTTCAACGATGCCCAATACGAGGTCATCAACATGTTGTCTTGTCTGGACGACGAGGCCGATTTCCGGGCATTGAAGTCGATGCTGGTGAAATTCATCGATGGTTGCATGCAGAAGGAACTGGACAAGCTCTACGCCAGCGGAAAGCTTTCGGACGCGAAGCTTGAGGATTTGTCGCGTCAGCATCTTCGGACACCCTATAAAGACCGGGTATGAACCGCCAAATCGTATTGGACACGAATTGTTTGATACAGTCGCTCCCGCAAAGGAGTCGATATCGTCGCGTTTGGCAGGCGTTTCTGGATGGACAATATACGCTTTGCGTCACCACGGAGATACTCGAAGAATACGAGGAAATCGTTTCGCGATGCATGTCGGTGTCTGTTGCGCGGTTGATGACGGCCGCGATACTCAGGGCAAACAACGTTCGCCGTGTGGACGCGCAATTCCGATTCGGACTCATTTCGGCGGATCCCGACGACAACAAGTTCGTCGATTGCGCAATTGTCGCCAACGCCGAATGCATAGTGACCAACGATGCACACTTCGACGTGTTGAAATCGATTTCGTTCCCGGAAGTTTGCGTTCGGGACATTGATGAATTCTTGGCTTCGTTGGACGCGAAACGCGACAGGGAAGTTTAGAGGTTTTGATGTTGGGATGTTTTGAACAGATCGGCACCGTAGAGCAGTTCGTCCCGAACTGCGGATTGGCGCCCCTCACGCGGCCCCGCACTGCGTACGCGGGCGCGTCCCGCGCCCGCATGCCCCCCGAAAATTTCACAGGTAACTTACAGGCAACTTGATTGACCCGAAGCAAGGAGGAGCAAACATGGACAGCTCGATGATGAAGAAGATGACGACGCGGTTCGCGCGCTGGACGCGCACGTGCCTCATGCTTCGTGTCCATGGATGATCTGAAATCAAACCGGCAAGAGGAACGGGAAAGTGAATATCCTGAAAAAATTGTTCAAGCAGCTGGCGCCCATCAGGGTGAACAGCTACTGGGATCCTTTGCCGCCGCCGGACGAGACGGTTGCGTTCAAGACAGTTTCCGCCGCCACGGCTTTGCAGTCGGAGGGAAGCGTCATGCTTTCCACGGGCCGTGAAATCTTCCGCGACGCGGTGTTGTTGCAGGATGCCGAACACGTGATATGACCAAGACATGTCGATAAACGTCCATACGATCAAAGCGCATTATCGTCGCGCAGAGCGCGCTATCAAGCGTTGTGAGCGGATTGCCGTCGCCGTGCCCACGGCGGCTGTCAATCAACTTCGTTATGCCGGCAACCATTTGCTGAAATCTTTGACGTCGAGTGATGCTGCAACTGCTGCATCGGAAATGTCATTGGCCGAAAGCCATTGCCGCCGTGCTTGGTTTGATGCGTTTGACGCGATAGCGTGCAATCATCTCGTTGCCATCAGGGATTTTTCGGACAGGGGGTATCCCGGTGACGTCATTCGCGCGAATATTCCGAATTACGACGAGAACATGGCGTTTGCCAGGAAGTTGTATCCCGTGTTCTTGAACGTGAAAGCCGTGCAGGACATGACGGCATCGGAGCGCCTCGGGCGACTGAAGAGCATGAACCGCCTGACGCCGTTCATCAGGAATGTGCAGAGCGTCGGCGGTTCGCTTGAAGTTATTGCCAAACGAATGGACGAGGAGCGTCGCCGTCGCGCGGAGCGGCGTGATTTGATGATGGGTTTGACGTCGTTTGCCGTTTCGGTCATGGGGGCGGTTTTCAGCGCGGCCGGGCTTTTGACGAGTCCGAAGCCGTGGGCGGTGGCGGTTGGATGGATCGGCATCGTGGCATTTGCCGCCATCGCCGTCATGAGCACGGTGATGATTGTTCAGCATTTGCGAGGTGACTCGTCAAGCGGCAATTGGGAAAATTTCACAAACACCTTACAGGCAACTTGATTGATCCGAAGCAGAAGGAGCAAACATGGACAGCTCGATGACGAAGAAGATGACGACGCGGTTCGCGCGCTGGACGCGCACGTGCCTCATGCTGGCGACCTGCGCATTCGCGTTCGGCGCGTGGGCGGAAGACGTCGCCAAGATCGGCGAAACGACATACGAGGATCTCCACACGGCGCTCGTGGATGCCGGCCAAGGCCAGACGGTCGAACTGTTGCGCGACGTGGATCTCACCGGCGTGACGTGGGAGCCGGTGCCGAAGTTCTACGCGGTGCTTGACGGCAAGGGCCACCAGATCAAGAACCTGAACATCTCGGCGGACAGCGGAGACTACATTGGCCTATTTGCGTCGATGTGCTCCGTGGGTTTGGACGACGCACTCCAATACACGGCGGAAGTTCGCAACCTGACCATGACCAATGTGACGGTGTCGGCGCCGGACTCGATGTATGTGGGCGTCATTTGCGGCGGCGGTCTGCGCGCCAATGATTATAACCCCCGTCCGGTCATTTCCAACGTGACGGTGGTTGGAACGATTCAGGTTATCGGTTACAAGTACGTGGGTGGCATCATCGGGCACACGACCTACGGCAACTTGGCGGACTGCCATGTGGATGGTCTTTCACCCGCGCAGTCGTATGTCGGTCAGGCGTCCGGCAAAACGGACGAAGGCCAGATCGGCGGCATCAACGGCATGACAGGCGAGGGCAACTTCCGGATTCTTGACTGCACGGTGCGCAACCTGACGCTCGGCGGCAACGAGCGTGTGGGCGGCATCTCGGGCCGAATCCATGGTACCGACGTGGGCAACTGCTTGGTTTCCAATGTGGTGGTGAAGTGCGCGGAGGCGGGAAGTCGCGGCGCGCTGATCGGCACGACGCTCAAAGACGGCGCGAATCTGGTGTTCAATCCGTTGGCGACCGACTGCGTGCTCCAGGATTTCACGGGCGCGTCTGCGGACTACGCGCTGATCGGCACCGGCGCGATTGCGCTTGCGGTCGGCACGAACGTCGTGGCGACGGGCGGATCGCTCTTGTCTTCGGCGTGGGGCTTCACGTCGGGTTGCTTCACGCTGTCCGCGACGGACGCGGATACGGCCCTGGCCGACTTGAAAACGGCAACAGCAGCGGGCTGCGCCGTGGTCGACAACGGCGATGGCACCTACACGGTGCAGCGCGTGTGCAACGTCAAGTGGACGGTGACGAACGGCAGCTGCGACAAGCAGGAGGTTTCCACGGGTGCCGAGGCGCCTTACACCTATGTCGTCACGGGCGCGTGCGACTCGGTGATTTCGGTGGTCTTCTCGACGGAAACAGGGTACATCCTTTCTTCCGTCACATCCAACGGCGTTGAGATCGTCGGGAACCAGAAGGGCGCGGCTTCCTACACCTACACGAGCACGATCGCCGACGGTTCCGACCAGACGATCGCGGTGACGTTCATTCAGCCCGTTTGCAACGCGCAGGCGGTTGGCGCGACCTACACCGGCAAGGACGGCTCTGGCAACTACCTCTTCACGATTGCTGCTGGACAGACTGTGACGGTCTATAAGAACGGCGTCGCGCTCGTCGCGGGCACGGACTACACGGTCGACGGAACGACCGTGATGGTGAACGCTTTCACGCTGACCTCCGATGTGAGTCTCGTGCTTGTCGCCACGACGCCCCGCGCGGCGGTTGGTCACAAGTGGTACGAGAACCCGATGGGCGTGTTCACATACGACCGTTCACTCCCGAGATTCGGCAGTACGTGCGGCGCAAACTGGGGGCTTTCCGAAAACGACGCCTATTTCCTCGATATGGGCGGTTGGACGGACGGCAGCGTCACGCTGTACAAGCTTTCCGATGTTGAATCGGCGAATGTCGTCGAGCCGCTTTGGACTTTCTCAAGCTCAAACAGCTTCGTCACCGCACAATCGAAAGATGGTCAAAGCAACGACATTCGCGGCGGTGCCGTGTGCGCAAAACTTGGCGTTGCGCTCGTTGGCACATATTGGGACACCAAGAAGATGATGGTGGCGCCTATCGCGAAGTTCACTGAAGAGGCCGAGGGTGCCACGTTGAATGCGGGCAACACCTGGTGGATCACGGCAACCGATGGGGACAACAATCCCGTTTCGACGCCGTACAGCTTCGCGTTCTCTCACGACGGCCGATACCTTTATGGCGTGAGCGAGCACTTCACGGGCGTCAACAAGTATGAAATCATCGATGGTCTTGGCTCCGCGGGCGTAAAACTCAAGCTCGTCAAGAACTGGGTGCTCGGCTCCAACGAAGCCGCGCGCAACATGGTATACGCGAAGATTGGCGCGAAGGAAATCGTTTACGCGTACGCCGAGGACTTGACGATCTACGCGCTTGACGTAACCAATGAGAGTGGCTCGGCGCAGTCCACGGGCGTGACGAGCGTTAAGAAATATGACCAGCTTGCCATTGCGGGCAAGAGCACGGCCACACCGCACCTCTACTTCCTGCGTGACTTCACAGGCAAAACAGATGCCGACTTGGAGATGCTCGCCATCTATGACATCAACGAGGCAGATCTCGCGACGCTGCAGAAGTCGGCGAGTTTCAGTTATGCCGATTTGTCTGGGTTTGCTCAAATGGCGTCTTCGCACATTTTGACTGAGCCGACGGGAAATAGCAACAACAAGTCGGGTTGCGCTCTTGTGATTCCGGATGACGAGAAGAGCTTGATCTTCGATTGCGCTTTTGCAACGGAAGGTGGCGAAAGCTACACGGTTTGGGAGCGTTATGTCCTCCAGTACACGCCGCCGACGGTGGTGGACTTCTCCGGTAACGTGGGCGTCGCGTCCGCGACGACGAATTCGCAGAGCGTGGGTTCGAGCCCGTACACGGTGTACACCACGATGGCGGCGGCGGAGAGGACGATCACGTTCACGGCGGAGTCGGGCAAGTACCTCGCTTCCGTGACCACGAACGGCGTCGCGGTGGAAGGGATCACGCTCGGTGCGACCTCCTACGCGCTCGACACGACGAAACTCGCGCCCGGAAACAACACCGTGGTGGTCAAGTTCGTCGACGCGTTCACGCCGCCGACGCTCGCGAAGGGCTCGGTCGAGTACTACTCCGACGCCGCGTGCGGAATGGAGATCGCGGGGGGCGTGGCCCCGGGCGTCGCGTTCTACGCCAAGGTGACGGCCAACGACGGCTACGTCGCCAAGCTCGCGGTGGTCGATGGCGTCGCCGCCACGGTCGACGCGGACGGCACATTCTCCGGCACGATGAAGGGCGAAGGCAAGGTCGACGTCGCGTTCGTCAAGGACACGGCGTGGTTCCTCGACCCGTTCGTGCGGAACAGTTGGAAGGATACGGAATTGGGTAGTTCGATAACGCAGTCGGCGCTGGTTGATGAAACCAACGGAGCAATCCTTCTTGGCCGCGGCCCTGGCACGGAGGGCGGAATCGCGCAATATGCGATTGCGACGATCACGAACGCCATCGGCGGCGGGGTCGCACCCGTCGCGGCGGCGTATGAGGAGAACAGTTCAAGCTCGAACGACCGCAAGGACTACTGGAGCCGCAGCATGGCGTGCCTGCCGTCGCAGTATGCCGCGTTCCTCTCCTGTAACGGCGCGGACCGCAGCAATTCCGCGCAGTGCACGGCGGTCGAAAACCGCTTGCGCGTGCAGCCGTTCGGCGGCGCGTGGTCGACGACGGATTCTGGCGACACGTACGTCGTCGCCATGACGGGCCTTGATGCTGACGAACACATCAACCTCTGCCCGATCGCCGCGAATGGCGACGCGACGAAGTTCTACGGCGTCGACTATGACCAGGGCACCAAGCTCTACCGCTTCGTCGTGGTGGCGGACGGCACGGACGCCACGAAGGTCGGCTCCGTCGCGAAGGACGCCTGCTGGGACATTGCTATTAAAAGCGGATTGCGTGGCATGGCGTGCGCGACGTTCCAGGGACATGACGTCATCTACATGGCGAATGACAAGAAAGACGCCATCACGGTGTTCGACACGTCGACGGGCACGACCAACACGTACACGGCATGTGCAGGCGAATACTACGAGATGTACATCACAGGCGTCGCGGACGGTACGCCGCACCTCGTCGCGTGCGACTCCAAGTCCGGCTCGGCCGCGGTCAAGGTGTGGGCTCTCGACGATAAGGGCCAGTTCCTGAGCACGACGCCGATCGCGACGGTTTCGGTTTACGACAAATTCGCCGAGACGCCCGACGGCAGTACGGTTCGGTACGATTTCGCGGCGCTTGCCGATGATTCCCGCGCGGTGCTTGCTTCACAGAAATCCGTTAACACGGAATATAAACTTCAAATTGCCGTCGTCGAGAAGAAGCCGGCGAATCTTACAGTGCGCGCGGTGGTGACGCACGTGGACGCGACGAAGACGACGAACGATCTCGCGATCGCCTACGGCACGACGGATGCGGCTTCCGCGGTGAATGCGACCGAGGGCACGAAGTTCACGGCGATCACCGCGGACGGCACGGCCGTCGACGCGGCGACGCTGCCGGCGGCGAGCTACACGTTCACGCCCGCGGCGGACTTGGACCACCACGTGCTCGTGACGCTCGCGGAAGAAGAGCCGATCACGGTGACGTTCACGACGAACGGCACGGCTTCGGTCCAGGCGGACAGCGCGGACGTGACGAGCCCGTACGAAATCTTCTCGATCACGCCGTCGGCGGCGAAGACGCTCACGTTCACGCCCGCGTCGGAAGGGGAGGACCCCGTGGTGACCTACACGCTCAAGTCCGTGACCACGAACGGCGCCGCGACGGCGTTCACGAAGGGCACCACCGATCCGTTCGCCTACACGGTGACGACGAACGTGGCGCTCGCGGTCACGTACGTGAAGCCGTACACGGTGAAGTGGTCCGTGACGGGCGGCACGTGCGACGCGCCCGCGTCGCCGGCGACCGTCGCGGGCGGCAGCTCGAACTTCGTCTTCACGGCCGAATCGGGCAAGTTCCTCAAGTCGGTGACGACGAACGACCACGAAGTCGCGCTGGGCGACCTGCTCGGCGCGTCGTTGTACACGTACGTTTCCGCCGACGACAACGGCACGGCCTACAAGGTCGCCGTCGTCTTCGCGCCGCATTGGGACGTCACCACCACGCTCATGGGCGGCAGCGACTGGGCGACGGTCGCGCTCGACCAGTCGGGCAAGCTGTTCCAGAACGACACGATCTCCGGCACGATCACGGGCGTCAAGGAAGGGTACACGGCCATCGTGTACGTCGACGGCGTTAAGGTGACGGTCGCCAACGACGGGAAATTCTCCGGCACGGCGGCCAACTCCGCCACCGTCGCGGTCGCGTTCGCGAAGAACGACGCGTGGTACCTGAATCCGTTCGTGCGGAACACGTTCGCGGTCGAAAACGATAAATGCGACTACGTCCAGTCCGCGGCGTACGACGCGACGAAGGATGCGGTGGCGTTCGGCCTCTCCTCCGCGAATTACGTGATGGCGCAGTACACGGTCTCCGCGCTCACCAACGCCATCGGCGAAGCGGTTGAAGCGGACGCCGCGGTGGCGGTCGACGCCGCGGGCGACGTGGGCGCCGCCGGCGCGTGCGTGGCGGCGCTGCCGCATTATGGCGTGTTCGTGTCTGTCAACGCGTCGGGCAACCTGATGGTTTCGCCCGTGGGCGGCACTTGGGGCACGCCCGGCGACACGGACGTCACCTCGTATCTGGCGACGGTCCAGGACAAGGACGGCAACAACCTGTCGTTCACGCGCATCGCCGCGAACGAGGCGGGCACGGTGCTGTACGGCGTGGACGCCTCGGAGAAACTCTACAAGCTCGATTCGATCACGACGGACGGCGGCACGCCTGCGAAGATCACCCTCTTCAAGGCGACCACCGCATCGGTGGCGGGCGTCGCTGCGGGCGGTGCCGCGCGCGGCATGGTCGCCCAGGGCCATTGCGTCTACGTCACGCCGGTGAACGCCGGGTTGACGGTGGTCGATTTCTCCGGCGAGACGCCGGTGAAGACGACGTACGCGACGGGCGATTTCGCCGGCATCAAGAGCGCGGGCATGGCCGTGACGGGCGGCGAAACGCCGCACCTCATCATGATGCCGAACTCGGGTGCCAATCTGCTCGTGTTCGCGCTCGGCGCGGACGGCCAGCCGCTTTCCACGACGGCGTTCGCCACCGTTCCGAGGACGCTCTTCGCCAACGTGCCCGCCGAAGCGAGCACGGAAGCGCGCTGGGGTCTGTTGGCGCTGGCGGACGAGTCGCGCGCGGTCTTCGCGCACCACTACGAAGCAAGCGAAAAGCATTACGCGCAGTACGACGTGGTCGAGGCGCAGCCCGACGCGTACGTCGTGCGCGCGCGGTTGACGGACAAGGACAACGCCGTCACCACGACCGACTACGCGTACGACGCCGCGAACGGCGTGACGTTCACGGCCGCCGACCACACGGTGTTCACGTCGATCACCACGAACGGGGTGACGGTGGACGCGACGGCGCTCCCGACGAACTTCACCTTCAAGGCGGCGGATCTCAACCACCACGTGCTCGTCACGCTCACCGAGCAGGCGGCCGTGACGATGACGTTCGATCTCCAGGGCCACGGCACGGCGATTGCGCCGGTCACGGTGCTTTCGGGTGACGTGATCGCGGCGCCATCCCAGCCGAGCGAAGCGGGCTACACGTTCCGCGGCTGGTTCACGGAAGCCGGCTGCGAGAACGCCTACGATTTCGCGAATACGGTCACCGAAGACAAGACGGTCTACGCCAAGTGGACGGCGGATCTCATGGTGAACGGTGTCGACGTGGTGGGCGCTTCGGGCGGCACGGGCACCCAGACCTGGACGGTCGACGGCACGATCAAGCTCATGGGCAAGGGCCCGTATATGCTCACCGGCACCAACACGGCGAGCGTCCTCGGCTTCACGGTGACGACGGGCACCGAAGCGGAGCCCGCGGAAATCATCCTCAACGACGTCACGCTCACGGGCGCGGCGGGCGTCGCGCCGATCACGATCGCGCCGAACGTCCATGCGATCATCTACCTCAAAGGCACGAACACGCTCGTCGGCGGCGACAACTGCGCGGCCATCAACGTGGTCTCGAACGATTCGGGCGTGGCGCATCTCACGATTGCGGACATCTCCGATCGTCCGAATGGCATGTCGCTTACGAGCGTGTCCCTGCCTACGGGTATCAACGCCAACATGCTCGTTGCGCAGGGCGGCGAGAACGGCGCCGGCATCGGTGGCAACAACGACCAGAGCTGTGGCTCCGTCACCATGGAGAGCGGTGTCGTCTTGGCGCTGGGCGGCAGTTACGCCGCCGGCATCGGCGGCGGCAACAACGGCGACGGTGGTGCGGTCGAAATCGTCGGCGGCACGGTGATCGCGACGGGCGTCAACGGCGCTAAAGACGTCGGCGCGGGCGTTTCCGGTTCCGTCGGCACCACGGTGATCACGGGCGGCAGCTTGTCGGCGGCTTCGGTTGACAATCCGGTGGATGCGGCGGGCAACGCGCTGCGTTGCGTGACGCTGGATCTGGGCACGGACAGCGCGGGCACGAACGTGACGGCGCTGACGATCCGCACGTGCACGAAGAACGGCGACGGCGCCATCGAATCGTCCGAAGTGATGACGTACGGCGCGGACGACCTGTTCGCCGACAGCACGGGCAAGCTCAATCTGTGGCTCACGAACGGCACGTACACCGTGGCGGTCGCGACGGGCGGCGCGACGGAACCCACGCTGACGAGCGTGGAGGTTCCCGAGTCCGGCACGCCCAGCGCGAGTCCCCACACCCATACGTTCACGTACGCGGCGGATGACGACGCGGACACGATCACGCAGAGCTGCGCGGCGTGCGGCCACGCGGCCGTGTACGCGTTGACGGTCTCCGCGGACGAAGTGCCCTACACTGGCGCGGCGCAGACAATCGGCACGATCGCGAACGGCGACGGCCTGTGGATCGCGGATGGTGACCCGGGCGAGCCGACGCTCGACCACATGAGCCACACGGACGCGGCGACGACCAACGATCTCGCCTCCGCGCCGAATGCGTCCATGTCGTTCACGGCCAACGCCACCCCGTACAAGGTGACGAAGTACTTCACGATCAAGCCGGCGACGGTCAGCTTCGCGAACGACGCGTTTACGGCGGAGCAGTTCGAGAAGGGCTACGACGGCGGCACCAACGTGATGACGTCGATCGACGTCGCGGCCACCGCGCTCACCGGCACGTTCAATTCCGACGACGTGAAGCTTTCGCTGGCGAGCGAAGGATCGTGGTGGTTCGACGCGAAGGGCGTCGGCACCGGCACGCGCACCGTCACGGCGCACTTTGCGCTCACGGGCGACAAGGCCGCCAACTACACGCTCGGCGCGCAGACGAACTGGGTGGTTTCGGGCGTCACCATCACGCCGCGCGAGATCTCCGCGGTGAGCGGTCTCGTCGTCAGCAACAAGGTGTACGACGGCACGACCGCGGCGCAGCTCGACACGACGGCGACGCCTACCTTCACGGGTTACATCGAAGGCGACGACCTGTCGGTCTCCGTGACGAGCGCCGCGTTTGTGGACGCGACGGCGGGCGACAACAAGGCGGTTACGCTCGTCGGCGCGGCCCTGGCCGGCGCGGACGCCGGCAACTACGTGGCGTCGGCGGATCTTTTCAACGGTTCGTTCTCGGCCAACATCACGAAGAAGACCGTGTCGGTGACGGCTGATCCGATGACGGTCACCTACGGTTCCACCGAAGCGTTGACCTTCACGGCCACCACGAATGCGCTGTGCACGGGCGACGACTGGACGACGATCGGTTCCGTGGCGTGCTCGGAGACGAGCTTGAGCACCGTCGGCACGTACACGGGTGCGATCGTGCCGAGCGGCTACGCCATCACCAGCGGCAACGGCGGCGACAACTACGTGATCGCGTACGTGAACGCCGACTTCACGGTCGACGCGGCGGATCTCACGGGCGTGAGCGTCACCTACACCGCGACGCAGACGTACAACGGCGCCGACCAGAACCTCATCGCCGCGAACGTCGCCACGGCGGCCACGGCGGTCAACGGCCAGACCGTGTCCTTCACCTACGGCGCGGACGAAGCGTCCTGTGACCCGGACGTCACGCTGTTGACGGTCAAGGACGCCGAGAACAAGACGTTCACCTTCAAGGCCACGGCGCCCAACCACAACGCGTTTGTCGGCACCTTCACGGCCAAGACGCTGCCGCGCGCGGTCGCGATCACGTCGTGCAGCTACACGAACTACTACACCGGCGCGGCGCAGAGCTGGCCGGTGGCGGTCACGAACAGCGGTTCGGCGGCGGCCGGCGAGGGCTGGGACTTCACGAACTGGGCGGCGCCCATGGGTTCGCCCACGGCGCAGACGGCGTACAGCAACAGCTACGAACTCGTCCTGTGGTCCGGCACCAAGGCGTGCAACTACGCGTTCACCACGAACGTCGGCGAGATCGTGATCCGGGCCGCCGCCGTCAAGGCGAAGGCGAAGGAATCCGACGCGTGGACCTATGTGGGCACCATCGAGGCGGCTCTGGAACTGGCGCTTGCCGAGCCGGGCGAAGTCGGCATGATGCAGCTGGTTGCCGACTACACGGGCAACTTCGCGCTCACGAACGCCACCACGGGCGCGGTCGTCTTCGATCTGAACGGCTACACGCTCACGGCCGCCGGCACCGATCCGGTGATCACCTACGAAAGCGCGCCGGGCGCGACGGTGGTCGTGTCGAACGGCACGGTCGCGGGCATGATCGCGTCGGCGGATGCGTTGGCCGACGGCGAGGGCAAGCTCGTGCTTGCGGACGTGAAGACGACGGGCGACTTCACGGGCGCGGCGACGTTCGAATACCTCAGCGGCACCAACACGTTCACCTCCGCCTTCACGGGCGCGAACGTGGCGCTGAAGGGCGGCGTCTTCTCCTACGACCAGATCGACGCGGCGGCGGAGGGCTACACCGTCGTCCGTCTCAACACGACGCCGGCGACCTGGGAAGCGGTGCCCGCCGGTGACCTCAAGGCGCTCATCCAGCGCAACGGCTCCGCGGCGTGGGAACGCTATGCGGACCTCGCCTTCGCGCTCACGAAGGTGATGGCGGCGAACAACGTGGCCGTCTTCGCGGTCACGAACGACGCGGCGATGACGCTCGACCTGGGCGGCAAGGCGCTGAAGACGCCCATCACCAAGCTCGGCACGGGAACGCTCACGATCAGCAATGGCACGAACGACACGACGGCCGCCGCCTTCCAGGGCGAGACGGGCACGATCGAAGTCGTGGACGGCGTCGTGGTGAAGAGCGCCACGATCAAGTCCGGCGCGGTGACGGTTCTCGCGACGGGCGGCCTTTGGGCGTCCGATCCCACCGACTACTGCGCGGCGGGCTATGTCGGCACGTTCGAGTCGGACGGCTGGTTCCACGTGACGGCCAAGAACGACGTTGCCGTGACGATCACGACGGGCGGTGACACGGCCCACTACAAGAGCTTCGCGGACGCGCTCGCGAACGCAGCCGGTGACGCCGTGCTCGTGCTCTACAACAACCTCGAACTTGACGCGCCGATCACCTGCTCCAGCAGCTACGTCTACATCACGGGCACGGAGACCGGCAACGGCGGCCTGCCGGCGACGACGATCTCGCGCAAGGCCGGTTACACGGGTCCGCTCTTCGAGGTGTCCGGCGGCGTTGTCGCGCTCACCAACGTCATGTTCGACGCGGGCGGCGTCGGCACGGCGATCGCGGTCAGCGGCCAGGGCGTGCTGTTCATGGAAGACGGTCTGGTGGTTTCCAACGCCGTCTGCGGCATCGACGCGACGGCGGCCGGCTACGGTTACGTGCGCGCCGAAGCCAACGCCGACGTGCAGGTGTGGGACAACGTCACGAACGTGTGGACGTCGTTCGCGTCGCTCTTCGTTGACGCGCCGTTCACCGGCAAGGTCGGCGTCACGGAGGCGAATGGCTTCCTGTACTTCGGCATGCCCAATGAAGGCACGTATCCGGACACGGCGCCGGGCGAGGGTATCTTCAACGACGAAGACGATCCGACCGACATGAAGTACTGGACGGGCGTCCGTTCGTTCTTGGGCTACAACTTGTTGAAGTTCCTCACGCAGCCCGAGGCGCCGGCGAACGACCTGACGCTTCTCGGCCGCACGGGCGCGGCGCTCACGATTGAAGGCACGAACGGCCTCGAGTACGCCGCCGTGAAGGCGGACGGCTCGAGCACGGCGACGAACTTCGTCGCGTGCACGGCCACGGGCGCGCTTGTGCTGGACGGCCTCGAGCCGGCCACGACGTACGCGATTCTCGAGCGCTTCTCGATCACCGACAGCACCGTGCTCTCCGAAACGCACGCGATGACGACCCGAGCGACGACGCTCCGCTACAATGCGCTGGCGATTCTCAAGATGTTCGACACGCTCGCCACCGAGACGGAGAACGACGTAGCGACATCCGGCGTCGCGAAGGTCGAGGCGTTTGGCTTGGGCTACAAGGTCACGCTCAAGCAGGACATCGCGCACAGCGTGTACCTCCCCGAAGACGTGGCGGATCTCGTGGTCGATCTCGCGGGCCACGGCATCGTCGGCGCGGCGGATGTTTTCCCGGCCGACAAGCGCAACGGCGTGAACATCCAGGCGGTTTCGTCGCCGGATCCGCAGTACGCGGCGAATGTCACGTTCGTCAACTCGGCGGCGACGCAAGCGGTCATTGCGGGCGCGGACGGTTCGAAGGGCGTGGACGGCGTGGATGACGGTTTCGGCGGCAAGGGCAAGGCGCCCGGCAACGGCATCCAGGTTATGCCCGACGTTCAGCACGTCACCATCACACTTGACGGTTCCATCCTCGTGACAGGCGGCAACGGCGGCGACGGCGGCAACGCGGTGAGCGGCGATGGCGGCGCCGCTTGGCAAGGCGGCTTCGGCATCGTCGATTACACGAGCGACGCATCTCGTGCGCACGACGGCCTCACGCTCGTGGTGGACAACGAGGCGGTGACGGTCGTCGGCGGCAACGGCGGCAACGGCGGCTCTTCCACGTACGGCAACGGCGGCGCGGGCGGCGACGGCGCGGTGGCGGTCGACGTGAAGGAGGCGATCCTCTCCGCGGGCGCGTTCATCGGCGGCGCGGGCGGCGCGGGCGGCACCTCGGGCGGCGACGGCAAGGCGGCCGGCAACGGCGGCAACGGCGCGGCCTCGATGAGCATCTACGTGGCGCTCGACCAGGTCACGGGCGGCACCTTCGAGGGCGGCGACGCCGGCGAAGGCGGCCAGGGCCAGTCGGGCGCTTCCAGCGGCACGGACGGCACGCGCGGCCGCAGCGGCCAGCCGGCCGCGCCGGAGCCGGTGGACGTTCTGCGCATCACGGGCGTCTCGATTTCGATCGGCGTGGACGCGTACCAGCAGTACCAGGTGGTGAAGTCGTCCGACGGCACGGTGGTGGTCGACTGGACGGCCGATGTCGCGAACTGCGTGACGAACAACGTCGACAGCTTGACGCCGGACACGACCTATGTCATCTACAACCGCTTCGCGGCGAACACGGGTCGCAGCGAGCCGGTCTCCTTCGTGGCCTCCAACGTGGTGACCACCACGGCGTGGGGTCCGGACCAGATCAAGGCGGCGTTCCAGGACAAGGCCGACGTGACGATGAACGGCGAGGTGGGCACCGTGGTGACGCTCACGGGCGACATCGACGGCACCGTGACGCTCCCGACGAACTACGGCGACATCACGCTTGACCTCAACGGCTTCTCGATCACGGGCACGGCCGGCGAACCGGCCATCTCCCTCACGGGCGCGGCCGGCTACGAGGAGGCGACGTACCTCGCGATTTCGAACGGCACCGCGACGGCTTCCGCGTTGACGGGCGGCAGCGGCGGAGACGGCGCGCCGAACGCCACGACGGTCGGTTACGACGGCGGCAACGGCGCGCCGGCGATCGCGGGCGTCGCCGAGGTGGCGTTCGTCGAAAACGGCGGCGAAATCAACGTGACCGGCGGCAACGGCGGCAAGGGCAGCGACACGAACGGCGCCAAGGCCGGCGACGGCGGCGCGGGTGGCGCGGCGGTGGCGCTCACGGATGGCGCGCTGATGCTGTACAACGAAGACGCGACCTTCACGGGCGGCGACGGCGGCGACGGCGGCGACGCGCTGGCGGGCCTCAATGGCGAAGGCGGCGGCAAGGGCGGCGACGGCGGCGTGGCCGTGTCGGCCGGCGAAGGCGTGATCGACGACAACGCCAAGGGCACGTTCACGGGCGGCAACGGCGGCAACGGCGGCAACACGCGCGACTCCTCCGTCAACGCGAAGGGCGGCAACGGCGGCAACGGCGGCGACACCGGCGTCGAGGACATCGGCACGGGCGGCAACGGCGGCAATGGCGGCGCGGGCTATGGCGGTGCGACGATCGAAGCCGACAATGCCTACACCGGCATCGGCGGCAAGGGCGGCGCCGGCAAGACCTCGGGCGAAACCGGCCGGAACGGCAACGGATCGCTCGGCGCGTGCCCGCGCACGTTCCGCACGGAAGGCGCGAACATCATCCAGGACTGCTCGTGCGACGCGCACGCGCATCTGGCGATGGCCTCGCTCACGGTGCACGATTCCACGTATGACGGCGCCGTGCACGAGAACGCGTCCTTCACGATGACGGATGCGGACGAATGGCTGGCGCCCGTTCCGCAGATCAGCTACGTCGGCGACAAGGTGAACGTGGGCGTCGTGACGGCGGTGCTCTCCACCGTGGTCGGCACCACCACGTACGCGGTGACGAACGTCTACGAGATACTCCCGGCGGAACTCGAGGACGTGTCCGTCGAGCAGGACGGCGAACTCGTCTACGACGGCACCGCCCTCACGGCCGACGTGACGGCGTCGGCGACGGCCGTCGGCGGCAAGACGGTGACCTTCACCTATTGCGATTTGGAAGACGGGACATACGGCGCGGACGTGCCGTCCTTCACGGACGCGGGCGACCATGAGGTGTACTTCAAGGCGACGGCGGCGAACCACGAAGAGGAGACGGGCAGCTTCACGGTGACGGTGAAGCCGGCGAAGCTCACGGACGTGTCCGTGGCGCAGAACGGCGCGCTCGTCTACAACGGTTCGGCGCTCACGCCGACGGTGTCCGCGTCGGCGACGGCGCAGGCCAGCCAGGCGACCGCGTTCTTCTACGGCGTCAAGCCGGGCGAATACGGCGAACAGGACGCGGTTCCGGCGGTGACCTTGCCGGGCGTCTACACGAACTACTACAAGGTGACGGCGGCGAACCACGCGGCGTTCGAAAGCAACTTCGTGGTGACCGTCGGCAACGCGGCGCTGACGGGCGTGTCCGTGGCGCAGGACGGCACGCTCACGTACACGGGCGCCGCGCAGGCGGCGTCGGTCACGGCGTCGGCGACGGCCGTTGGCGGCCAGAAGGTCTCCTTCACCTACTGCGCCACCGTGGACGGCACGTACACGGCCGAGCTGCCCACGTTCAAGGACGCGGCGGATGCGGGAGCGCCGCACGTGGTCTACTACAAGGCCAGCGCGCTGTTCCACGATGTCGCGTCGGGTTCGTTCAACGTGCTGATCGGCAAGGCGTCCCTGACGGTGACGGCGAATGACAAGACGATCACCTACGGCGATGCGGCGGCGAACGCCGGCGTCAAGTTCTCCGGACTGCAGGGTCTGGACGACGAATCGGCGCTCGACCTCACCAGTTTGGCGTACGACTACGGCACGTATACGGTCGGCTCGAACGCCGGCACGTATCCGATCACGCCCAGCGGCGTGACGGCGGCCAACTACGACGTGTCCTACACGGCCGGCACGCTCACGGTCGAGAAGACGAGCTTGGGCGGCGAAGTGCCGGTGACGCAGAAGAACGCGCTCACCTACAACGGCCTCGCGCAGTTCCCGGATCTGAACATCGGCACGAACAAGTACCTCGGCGTGCTCACGTTCAAGTGGGGCCTCGAGAAGGGCAAGTACGGCGCGGTGGACGCCAAGCCCGCGCTCACGAACGCAGGCGAGTACGTGGTGTACTACGAGGTCTCCGCCGGTGCGAACACCACGTCCGCCGAAGGCGAGATGACGGTGACGATCGACAAGCGCACGATGGAACTCGTGGCTGGAACCAGCACCAACTACTGGAACGGCCTGACGTTCACGGACCACAACGTGATCACGAACGGCGACGGCTTCGTCGCGGGCGAAGGCGCCGTCTTCACATTCCCGGCGGAAATCGTCGGCGACGTCGAGGAAGGCGGCAAGGTGGCGAACGCGTTCACGTACGAACTCACCGAGAAGACGCTCGCGTCCAACTACGAGATCACGACGAAGGCCGGCGAGATCGTGGTGCTGCCGGGCGTCGTCCGCGCGTCGCGCGACGGCGGTCTCTCCGAATGGGTCGGCTTCGGCACGCTCTCGAACGCGTACGAGTACGTCAAGATGGGCGGCCTCGTGCAGCTCGTCGCGCCGTACGCGTGCACGAACGGCCTCGTCGGCGCCGCCGGCTCGGCGGAGGAAGTCGTGGTGACGGAAGCGGGCCAGACGACCACGCTCGATTTGAACGAGTTCGCGATGACGGGCACGCTCACGCCCACGGGCTCCGGCGCGTTCAACATCATCGGCAACGGCGAGCTCGAGCTCGTCACGAAGGCGTCGCTCGAGCCGGTCTTCGACCTGCACGAGGGCTGGAAGAAGAACGACGTGACGGGCGGCTACGAAATCGTCCGCGACGCGGACGGCAAGGGCGCGCGCACCACGATCGCCGGCGAAGAAAAGTTCTACGCCACGCTGACCGACGCCATCGCCGCGCTCCAGGGTCTGTACGACGCGAACAAACTCAGCGGCGACGTGAAGATCGACCTCTGGACGAACGAGGCGGTGTCGGCCGACGCGAATTGGATCGTCGACTACGAATGGCCGATCAACCTCACGATCGACGGCAACGGCTACACGGTGTTCGACACGAACCGCACGGAGGGCGTGCTCCTCAACGCGGGCGGCAACCTGACGCTCAAGGACGTCACGCTCGTGGGCGACCGCTCGACGGGTCTTGCTGAATTCTACGCGGATGCGACGGTGCTCTTCAAGGACGTGACGGTGACGGGCTACGGCCGTGCGGCGAAGGCTGCGGGCGAGGGCAGCTCGTTGCCGCTCATCGCGAACGTCGGCGGCGCCAACGGCGTGGTGCTCACGCTCGACAACGCGGTGATCGAAGGCAACGACGTCGACTGCGCGATCATGGCCGGCTACGAGCCCGACGCGAAGTACAACGGCTACTATCCGATCACGGTGCGCGTCAAGGGCGCGACGCGCGTGTGCGGCAACGGCGACAAGAACGTGGTGCTCGCGAGCGCGGACCGTCTGGTGCTGGCCGGCGACTTCACGGGCAAGGTCGGCGTGACGCCGGTGGCGGCGTACGTCGGCTCCAAGGTCGGCGAGCTCGGCGGCGCGTTCGCCGTGGCGACGGGCGTCTACGCGGGCGCGGAGAACTTCGTGAAGGACGCCGACGGCGAAGTGTACGGCATGGTGGCCGGCACGACGATCTCGTGGACCAAGGACATGGCGGTCGCGGTGACGATCGGCGGCGTGGCCGGCGAAGTCGTCATCAAGACGGTGGCGGGCGTGCCCACGATGGATCTCACGGCGTACGTGACGGACGCGAAGCATCTCACGACGGACACGCAGATCGTGCTGTCGAACCTCGATGGCGCGTACGACGATCTCTCGGTGGCGGCGCCGAGGGGCTGGACGGTCACGGTCGTCGGCACCACGACCAAGACGGTGACCTTCGCAATCGACTACGGCGTCGTCAAGGCGCCGGCGCTCAGCACGAACGAGGACGGCAAGCCGTTCGTCGCGACCGAGAAGGGCGTGACGATGGGCGTGGACAACGCGGTGCCCGGCTTCATCTACCGTCTGCAGCAGGCTGCCGATCCGGCCGGTCCGTGGGAAACGGTCGCGGAGCGCCGTGCGACGGGCACGAAGGTGAACCTGCCCTGGGAGCCGGAAACGCTTCCGAGCGAGTCCTACTTCCAGACGACCGTCAGCGACAAGTAAGTCGCAGCGCCCCAGGGGGTGGCGTCGCTCCGCCTGAGGCGTCCCGCATGCGCGAAGCCGAGGCGCCCTCAAGGGGGTGGCGTCGCTCCGCCGACGCCACCAAGTTCGTACAAAGCTTGAAAATGACCAAGTCCGTGAAATGACCGAAAACGGTCGCGCTTGGTCACGCCGGCGGAGCGGCGTGACCCCCTTGGGCGGCGGTCCGTGCGTTGCCCGAGGTGTCCCGCATGCGCGAAGCCGAGGTGCCCCGCATGCGCGAAGCCGAGGCGCCCTCAAGGGGGTGGCGTCGCTCCGCCGACGCCACCAAGTCCGTAACCAACAAAGCCACCAAGTTCGTAACCGGTATAATCAACAAAGCGATTAAAGGAGATTGACAAATGGTCCTCTCCGAGAATGCCTCGCGCATCCCGACCTCTCTCCGCGCCTCGCGCATCCCGACCTCTCTCCGCGCCTCGCGCATCCCGACCTCTCCCTGCGCTTTGCCGCCACCCGGATATCTCTCGCGCTTCGCCCAAGTCGACGTCTCCCGCGGACAACTCCCGCATTGGGACGGCTCTGGCGTCGCGACGTTCGTCACCATGCGCCTTGGCGACGCGCTCCCGGAGGAAAAGCTGGCGCCGTGGCGCCAGGAACGCGCGACATGGCGCGAAGCCCACCCGGAACCTTGGGACACCCAAGCGCAGGACGAGTATGCGACTCGCTTTCTCGCACGCATCGAGAAGTGGCTTGACGTCGGCCACGGTTCGTGTGTTTTGCGCGATGTCGCCCACCGGCGCGTGGTCGAAGACGCCCTGCGCCATTACGACGGCGAGCGGTACGTGCTTTACGCGTATGTCGTGATGCCGAACCATGTGCACGTTTTGTTCATGCCGAATGAGGGCGAAACGGCCCACGGCATCATAAGGGACCTGAAGCATTTCACGAGTCATCGTTTGAAGGGGCTTCAAACGTGGTCCGGCGACTTCTGGCAGCGGGAGTATTGGGACACGCTCGTGCGCAGCGCGGAGCATTTTCAGCGCATACGCAGATACGTTGTTGGAAACAATCCCGAAAGTGCGTATGATGCGTATGCGCAGATTTTGTCTGGAGAATGACGATCTTGGTCACGCCGGCGGAGCGGCGTGACCCCCTTGGGTGGCCGTCTGTGCAGAGTCTGAGGCAGTCGTCCGTGCTCCGCCCGAGGCGTCCTCAAGGGGGTGGCGTCGCTCCGCCGACGCCACCAAGTTCGCACACGTTCTAGCCAATGTCGCGCTTGGTCACGCCGGCGGAGCGGCGTGACCCCCTTGGGTGGCCGCCTGTGCAGAGTCTGAGGCAGTCCGTCTGCGCTCCGCCCGAGGCGTCCCGTCTGCGCTCCGCCCGCGGCGTCCACAAGGGGGTGGCGTCGCTCCGCCGACGCCACCAAGTTCGCACACGTTCCGGCCAATGTCTCGCTTGGTCACGCCGGCGGAGCGGCGTGACCCCCTTGGGCGGCGGTCTGTGCGAAGCTCTGTTGCGGCAGCCGTCCGTGCGTTGCCCGAGTCGTCCCGCTCGTACTTCGCCGAGGCGTCCTCAAGGGGGTGGCGTCGCTCCGCCGACGCCACCAAGTTCGCACAAGTTCCACCCCCCAACTTCCCAACTTTTTCCTTGCAAAATCC
The DNA here is from genome assembly GCA_002317575.1 of Verrucomicrobia bacterium UBA1731. Lineage (GTDB taxonomy): Bacteria > Verrucomicrobiota > Kiritimatiellia > RFP12 > UBA1067 > UBA1731. Next base: position 21,961 of record DCIH01000087.1, read on the forward strand.
GCTTGCGTTGGGCTATACTGCCTTATATGAGATTTTGTCCAAGCAGGATTCTGTTGCCGCTGGCGCTCTTGTGTGCGGCGGCTCCTTTCGTCACGTTTGCGGACGAAGACGTCAAGGTCGAGGAAATCGATCCCAACGCCGGCGGCGGCGCGATCGCCTCCCGCAAGAAATCGCAGGAGGACCAGGGTCCCCAGATCGACCCCAAGCTCAAGCGCGCGATGGACGACGAAGCCGCGTTCATCGGCGGGCTCATCGACATCTCGATGCCCGATCTGGCGGCGCCCGTCATCGAAAACGCCAAGAAGAAATATCCGCTCATGGCCGCGCAGCTTGCGGTGCTCGAGCAGAAGGGCGAGTTGCGCCTCGGCCACTTCGACAAGGTCCAGGCGATCATCGACAAGATGCCCAAGGGCTCCGCCGAATACTGGGGCCTCAAAGTCGAAATGGCGAACGCCTACTATTCGCGCCGCGACATGGAGAAGTGCTCCGCGCTCTACAACGAGTTCTTCAAGGCCGTGCCGAAGCCGACGCCCGAGCTCATGAGCTTCTACCAGACGGCGTCCTACTCCTGGATCCAGATCCTCAAGGGCGCGAAGAAGTTCGACGAGGCGACGAAGATCTACGACGGCATGCTGCTCCTCCAGATGGAGGACAACGTGTGGTGCATGTTCGCGATGGAAGACGTGGAGCTGCTCCTCTCCCTCGCGGGCGAAGAGAAGGACGCGAAGAAGCGCGACGACTACATCAAGCGCGCGAACAAGCTGGCGGACAAGCTCCTGTGGAAGCAGGACCTCATCATCGTCTTCGGCCGCGCCGTCGCCATGAAGGCGCACTGCGAAATGCTCAAGGGCAAGGTCGACCGCGCACAGGAGCTCGTGAACGAGTTCATGCCGCAGCTCTCCGACATCCACACGCAGCTGAAGGAACTCGACCCCGAGGGCAAGGAGGGCCTCTTGCGCCTTTCGCCGATGCCCCAGTGCCGCTACCTGCTCGCGAAGCTCCTGTGGGACGACGTGCAGAAGGAAATCGAAGCGGCCAAGCCGGACGAAAACAAGATCAAGGACGCGCTCTTCGGCGCCAAGGCGGGCGGCGGCCGCAACGGCATGGGCGCCTACAACCACGCGCTCAACGTGTTCATCAAGTATCCGGAATCCACCTGGGCCGTCGCGGCCGGCGAACTGGCGGACAAGATCGAGGCGTTCACGCTCGAGCGCTACAAGAAGGCGATCAAGAAGCAGGTCACGGCCGAGCAGATGGCCAAGGTGCAGCAGATGCAGTTCCGCAACGCGTACGACGCGTTCATGGAGCGCGACTATCCCACCGCCGTCAAGCTCTACCTCGAAGTGCTCGCGACCTTCCCGGAGGCGCTCGATTCCGTGGGCGCGGTGGCGAACCTCGCCGAGTCGTACTTCGAACTCTGGAAGGCGGCCGACACGAACGGCACCGAAAAGGCCGAGCACCGCCTCTACTGCGACGCCGTGGAGGGCTACCTCGCCGAGCGCTTCTCCGGCCACAAGGATCCGGAGATCGTCCGCCGCGCGGGCGACAACACGGTCCGCTTCGCCTCGCGCGAACACGACGTGGGCTCGCTGGCGCAAAGCCAGCGCCTGTACGACACGTACTTCCGCTGCTACAAGTCGCACTACCAGGCGCCGCAGCTGGCGCTGTCGCTCGCCGAAGGCGCGCGCAAGAACGAGGACTACGAAGGCGCCATCCGCTACTACAAGGTGATCGCGTCCAACTACACGAACTCCACGCACTATTCGGCGGCGCTGCAGCTCCTGTCGATGTGCTACGACAAGCTCGGCGAAGTGGACAAGCAGCTTTACTGGCTCCGGAAGTTCGCCAATGCCTCCGACAAGCCGATGAACCGCATCGCCTCGAACCTGCAGCTCGCGAACATCCAGCAGAAGCAGGGCTTCGAGCTGTTCAAGAAGCTTGACGCGGACGAGGGGTCCGCCACGAACGAGGTGGAGGTCGCGCAGCAGAAGAAGGCGGCGGCGATCAGCATCGTCAAGGCGATCAAGGACTTCCAGTCCGTGGTGGTCGACTGCGACAAGGCGATCGCCTCCAAGATGACCTCGAAGGCGGACAAGGAGAAGATCGCCAAGAACAGGGAAATCGCGCAGTACCTCCAGGGCGAATGCTGGCAGCGCATGACCTATCCCGTGGGCAACTGGACGATCGAGACGTACCGCGAGCGCGCGATCGCCGCGTTCGACGCCTATCTCAAGGACAATCCCGAGGGCCGCTTCGCGCCGCAGGCGTACGTGAAGATGAGCACGATCTACACCGCGCAGCAGAACACCGAGAAGGCGAAGGAGACGCTCGCGAAACTGCAGAAGGACTTCCCGGAGTCCGACGAGGCGAAGAACTCCGTGCCGCGTCTCGCGAAGGCGCTCATCGACATGGGCATGCGCCGTGAGGGCGTCGAGCAGTACGAGCAGATGCTCAAGACGGCCGGCAGCTACACCTCGGGCCAGTTCCTCCAGGCGGGCGAAGCGCTCCTCGAAGCGCGCAGCTGGGACGTCGCCAAGCAGGCCTACCAGAAGGTGCTGGACCTTTCCAAGGACAAGACGAACGCGACCTATGTCGTCTCCCGCGCGCTCCTCGGCCAGGCGAAGTGCCTCTTCAAGAGCGGCCGCCACGGCGAGGCGCTCGAGGCCATTCAGGAGTTCATCGACAACTACTCCAAGACCGCCATGGTCATCGACGCGTACACGATGCTCATCGAAGTCGCGAGCGAGCAGGGCAAGAAGGAGAAGGACAACGACCTCCGCCGCAAGTACTTCAACCAGGCCATCGGCGCGATCAAGAAGGTGCGCGGCTACAAGCCCGAGCGCGAGGACGAGCTGGCGCTCATGTCCGCGGACGTGCAGGTGAGCAAGATGGTCGCCGAAGAGGGCATGGGCCTCAAGGAGGAGGCGCTCGAATCCTGCCGTCTCGCGGCCGGCGGCTTCCAGGCGTTCCTGATGTCCCACGAGCCCACGGAAGAGCATCCCGCCGGCAAGATGACGCCGCAGGAGCTCGCCAACCTCGAGCGTTGCTACGGCACGCTCCTGCCGCTTCTGGCGAAACTGGGCGCGGACGTGGCCGAGAACGTGATCCGCTACGGCGAGAAGTACCTCGAGCTCTTCCCGGAAGGCAAGCGCAAGACGGCCGTGCTGAACGCCATGAACCAGGCCAAGGCCGAAGTGAGCGGCGAGAAGAAGCCCGAAGCGCCCGCGGCGGCGAACGACGTCCCCGAGGACGAACCCGTGCCCGGCGCCGAGGACGAAGAGGTCAAGCCCGAAGCCAAGGAAGAGACCAAGGCCGAAGCACCCGCCGAAGAGGCGCCGAAGGCCGAAGAAGCGGCCAAGGAAGAATAACGGTTTAAACACTGGAGAAGCACATGAAGAAAACGACGTTGATGGTGGTGATGTTGGTGGCGGCGATGGGTGCCTGGGCGGCGCCCGCGCCCGCAATCACGGGCGCGATCCGCACGGCCAATGGCGTGCAGAAGGGCGCCATCAAGTGGAGCAACAAGAACAAGGCGTACTCCATCGCCCAGAAGAAGGGCGGCACCGTTTTGGACGTGGTGATCAAGGCGGACGACGTCGAGGAGCTGATGATCGACAAGCCGCAGGGCTGGGACAACGCCGTGGGGCAGGTCCAGCGCGGCGCGGGCGCGGGCGCGATCAAGTACTTCGAGCGCATCGCCAAGGAATACGCGCATCTGCAGTGGGATCTGGGCGCGTCGCGCTACCTCGCCGAAGCGTACCTTTCCGCGAACAACGCCGAAAAGGCGCTGGAGGTGTGCAAGCCCATCGTCGAGGCCGACCCCAAGGCCGCGTGGAAGGGCGAACTCGCGCCGTCCTACTGGAAGTCGCTGCTGCTCCTGAACAAGAAGTCCACGCTCGAGGCGGCGCTCGCCAAGGCGGCCAATTCCGGCGACCGTTTCGCGAGCGGTTCGGCGCTGATCATGCGCGGCGACCTCATCCTCGCCAACGGCGGCGAGTCGGCCGAGAACTTCAAGCTCGCGCTGACGGACGGCTATCTGCGCGTGGTGCTCCTCTACACCGACAAGCCCGTGTGCGACGAGGTGCGCCCCGAGGCCCTGTACAAGGCGGCGAAGTGCTTCGAGAAGATGGGCCAGGCCGCGCGCGCCGACATGATGCGTTCCACGCTCAAGAAGGAGCACGGCACGTCCCCCTGGGCGACGAAGTGAGTTTGGCGCCAAACGGAGAAGCGACGCCCTCGTCGCTTCCCGCGAAGCGGCACAAGTGCCAAGGATGAGTTTGAAGTTTGAAGTTCGAAGTTTAAAGTCTGAAGTCTGAAACCGAGGAAAAAGCGATGACGATGAAAAAGATGAAAAAAGCGACGATGGCGGCGATGATTCTGCTCGGGTGCGTGGTCGCGCCCGTGACGGCGACGTTCGCCCAGGACATGGTGGACGCGAACGGCAACGCCGTGGAGACGAACACCCAGAAGCAGGAGCAGAAGGGCGGTGGCGGTTTCTATTCGATCGTCTTCGGTTCGGGCGTCGTGGGCATGCTCCTCTGGTTCGCGCTCTTCGGCGACGGCATCGCGGGCATTTACTTCGCGGTCGACTGCTGGGTGCTCGTCAAGCCCCAGAAGCTCATGCCGCAGACGCTCATCAACAACGTCCAGAACGCGATGGCGGAAGGCGACGTGATGGCCGCGTTGCAGGCGTGCGAAAGTGAGCCCTCGGCCATGTCGAACATCCTCGCGGCGGCGTTCCAGCACGTGGAAGAGGGCTTCGACGTCATCCAGGAAGCGGTGAACGCCGCGGCCGACCTCGAAACCGAAAAGCTGATGCAGCGCCTCACCTGGATTTCGGTGTGCTCCAACCTGGGCCCGTCCCTGGGTCTGCTCGGTACGGTGCAAGGCATGATCTTGACGTTCGAGTCGTTGGCTTCCGGCGGCGCCGGCGACGTCTCGATGCTCGCGAACTCCATCGGCCAGGCCCTGTGGACGACGGCCGGCGGTCTGATCGTGTCCATCCCCACGATCACCGTGTTCTACTCGCTCCGCAACAACGCCAACCGTCTCATCCTCCGCATGACGGCCGTGACGATGGAGCTTCTGAACGGACTGCGCAACGTGTCCGTCGCGGACGCGGGCGCCGAAGAGCAAGTCGCCGAGATGGCCTGATCCCTTCAGGGCGTAGACCAAGATGGCGCGCAAACCGCAAGAGAATCCGCAGCTCGACATGACGCCGATGATCGACGTCGTGTTCGAGCTCATCATCTTCTTCGTCGTGACGTTGAAGATGGCGGACGAAAAGGACGACACCGTACGGCTTGAAGACGGCAAGTACGGCATCCAGCTGACGCCCGAAGAGCTGCCGCCGACGCACATGATGATCGACATCGCGCGCAACGGCCGCATTTCCATGGGCAACGTCACGAAGACGCCGGAAGACGTCCGGAAGATCGTCGCCGAACGTAAACGCAAGTTCGGCGAATTCCCGGTGATGATCCGCGCGGACTGGCGTTGCCGGCACGAGTTCGTGAAGCGCGTCATGGACGCGTGCACCGCCGCCGGCATCTGGAAACTTTCGTTTGTGGCCGTGCTCGAGCGCAAGTCGGGCAAGTCCAAACACGACAAGTGAGGCAACGATGGCCCGCAAACCGCAAGACAATCCGCAGCTGGACATGACGCCGATGATCGACGTCGTGTTCGAGCTCATCATTTTCTTCGTGATCAACATCAAGGCCGTGGACATTTTCTCCAAGCTGAACGCGAACCGTCCGGCTCCGTCCAGCTCGCCTTCGCAGTCCGAAGAAAAGGACACGCAGATCAAGATCGACATCGGCCCGGGCGGACTGGTGTTCAACGGCCGCGCGATGCCGTTGAAGCAGTTCGACGGTGCGATGCACGAAATTTCCAAGACCTCGAAGAACGCCACGGTGCTGGTGCGCTGCACGATGGATTCGCCGCACAAGTATCTGGTGGACGCGTTGGACACGTGCAACAAATACCGCATGTTCAACGTCTCGATCTTCAGCATGTAAGCGAGGTGCTCCGTGGCGAACGAAGAAGAATTTGAAGAAGTCAGCATGGCCGAGGAGGCGCTGGAAGCGGCGCTTTCCGGCGAGAAGTTCCAGGAACTCGGCTTCTTCAAGCGTCTCGGGAAGATGTTCAGCGGCCTTTCCAAGCCGCACGACTCCCGCGAGTACAAGGAAGCGCGCATCGAAGTGCAGCGTCTGAGCGCGCCGCTCCTGGCGTTTCTGCTGCCCACCGCGTTCTTCATCATCCTGATCGTCGTCACCGCCGCGGGCGGCGGCAAGAAGGAGGCGATCATTGCGGACATCCAGAAGGCGGAGGTCGAGGAGGAAAAACTCGAAGAACCCGAACCGCCGCCGGACGTCGAACCGCCGCCGGAGACGGAAGACGTGCAGGTGGAAGTCGACGTCCCCACCGTGGGCACCCCCACGGAAGTGGCCGCGAGCGTTCCCGTGATGTCCAACGAGCCGCAGAGCCCGAAGCCGGCCGAGCAGGACGCGATGGCCGCGATTCCCTCCCCCGTCACGATGAAGAGCGTGATGGCCTCCTCGCGCGCCACGGGCGTGCGCGGCAAGTACACGTCCGGCGGCGCCAACTACGGCGACGCCAAGACGGAAGCGGCCGTGATGAAGGCCCTGCGCTGGCTCAAGTTCACGCAGAAGTCGGACGGCAGCTGGGGCGGCACGCACTCCGCGGCGTTCGCGATCCTCACCTACCTCGCGCACGGCGAAACGCCCGCGTCGAAGGAATTCGGCGAAACGGTGATGGCCGCCGTCGACTACCTGCTGGGCGCGTTGCAGGAGGACGCGAACGGCAAGCCCAGCTTCAAGGGTTCGGACGGCAACGAGTACTCGTTCTTGATCGCCACGTACGCGCTGTGCGAGGCGTACGGCATGACGAAGAACCCGAACTGCAAGGAAGCGGCCGAAATCTGCCTCAAGCGCATCATCGACAACCAGTCCCCCACGGGCGGCTGGGATTACCGTCTGAACAAGGCCTCCACGCGCGACGACTTGTCCTTCGGCGGCTGGGCGCTGCAGGCCGTGAAGGCCGGCAAGATGGCGGGCATCCATCCTTCGGGCATGGACGCGTGCATCAAGCGCGCCATCACCTACCTGAAGACGCGCGCGTTCGTGAACGGCGGCTTCGGCTACTGCGCGGGCGGCGGCCCCACGGGCCTCAC
>DCIH01000087.1:29239-44744 GCA_002317575.1 Verrucomicrobia bacterium UBA1731
TGGGAGCCGGCCTGGAAGGGCGGCAACATGCCCGGCGGCGGCACGCAGTACTACTGCTACTACGCCGCGCAGTGCAAGTACCAGGCGGGCATGCGCGAGGGCGCGAACGCGATGGACCAGAAGAGCTGGAAGGAATGGAACGCCGCGATGAAGGCGCTCTATCCGAACGAGATCACCACGCTCGACAAGAAGATCGAAGGTCCCGACGGCAAGGAGAAGGAGATGGGCTACTGGAAGGAGGGCTATCACGACCAGGTGATGGGCACCTGCCTCGTGGCGCTCCAGCTCATGGTGTACTACCGCTACCTGCCCACCACGTCGCTCAAGGCGGGCGCCGTGGCGGACGACGTCAAAGCCGCCACCGCCACCGCCGACAAGAGCGGCGACGTGGGCGTGACGATCGATTTGTGACAACGTGCCGTTCTCCCTCTTTTTAGCGTTCAAATACCTGAAGCCGAAACGCTCGGTGACAAGCGTCATCACATGCGTTTCGGTTTTGGGCGTCATGCTGGGCGTCGCCGCCGTGCTGATCGTTCGCGCCGTGATGACGGGCTTCGGCGATTTGTGGGAAGAGAAGATCCTTGATTTCAAGCCGCACGTGTCGCTCGTTCCCTGGGGCGGCGAACAGCTCATCCCGGACGAGGAGAAGCTCGTCGAAAAGCTGGAGAAGGTTCCGGACGTGACGTCCGTCACGGCGCAGATCGATACGCGCTGCCTCCTGGACCACAAGGGCCGCGTGAACGCGCCCGTCCTCCTGGGCGTCGATCCGGACCGCTTCAGCCGCGCATACCGTTTGGGCGCGCCGCGCGCGGGCACCTACGATCTCGACGGCGACTCGATCGTGCTGGGCGTCGACCTGGCGCGTCAGCTCGGCGTGTGGGTGGGCGACGCGGTCACCGTCTATTCGCCGAAGACGCTCGTCGACCGCGACGAAATCTATCTGCCCGTGAAGTGGACCGTGACGGGCATTTTCTCCTCGGGCCAGCGCGACTACGATTCCGGCTTCGCCGTGGCGTCGCTCCCGAACGTGCGCGAGCTGATGGGCATGGACAAGGGCGTTCTCGCCATCCACGTGAAATGCAAGACGCCCGCGGTGCCGGCCGTGTTCGACGAGACGTGCGCGGCGATCTCGCGCATCACGGACAACAAAGTGCGCCTCATCACCTGGCGCGAGGCGGACCGCGAACTCTTCAACGCGCTCGCCGTGGAGAAGAACATGACGGCGCTTCTCCTGATGCTGATCGCCATCGTCGGTCTCTTCTGCGTGATGAACACGCTCCTCGTGCTCACCGTCCAGAAGACGCCGGAGATCGGTTTGTTGAAGGCGCTCCGTTTCCCGAACCGAAAAATCATGGGCGTCTTTCTGGTGCACGGCTTGATCCAGTGCACGGCCGGCGTGGTGCTCGGGCTCCTGGCGGCGTGGGCGGTGCTCGCGAATTTGCAGACGATTGTGGATCAGCTGGCGCACGTCGGCGTGCACGTGTTCCCGAAGTCGGTGTACGGTCTCGATTCGCTGCCGTACCGCATCGTGCCGTCGGACGTGTGGTGGGTGGTCGCGACGGTGTACGTGTTCGGCGTCCTGGCGTCGCTCGTCCCCGCGGCGGCGGCGGCGCTGAAGAAACCGGTGGAGGCCCTCAGGGGATGACGGACCTGGTCACGCCGGCGGAGCGGCGTGACCCCCTGTAGAGCAGTTCGTCCCGAACTGCGGATTGACGCGCGAGAAGGGGGTGGCGTCGCTCCGCCGACGCCACCAAGGGCGCCCCAAACGCGGCCCCTCCCAGGGGGTGGCCACCAAGGGTGCCCCCAACGCTGCCCCTCAAGGGGGTGGCCACCAAGGGCGCCCCAAACGCGGCCCCTCAAGGGGGTGGCGTCGCTCCGCCGACGCCACCAAGGATGTAAATGGATAGAGAACATATGTCAGTATTAGAAGTCAAAGATCTGGTGAAGGAATACGTGATCCCCGGCCAGAAACCCATTCGGGTTCTGGACGGCCTCGACCTCGTCGTCGAGGCCGGCGAACACGTGGCGATCATGGGCCGCAGCGGCGCGGGCAAGTCGACCCTGCTCAACATCCTGGGCGGTCTCGACAAGCCCACCTCCGGCAAAGTCGTCTGCACGCCGAACGTCGGCTTCGTGTTCCAGAGCTTCCACCTGATGCCCGAGCTCACCGTGCTCCAGAACGTGCTCCTCCCCACGATGAACGGGCGCGGCAAGAAGGGCGGCGACGCGAAGGCGCGCGCGCTCCTGTCGCGCGTCGGGCTTGCGGACCGTCTGGACCACCTGCCCACGGAACTTTCCGGCGGCGAACAGCAGCGCGTGGCGCTCGCCCGCGCGCTGATGAACGAGCCCGAGATCATCTTCGCGGACGAGCCCACGGGCAACCTGGACGCGATGACGGGCGCGGAAATCCTCGATCTTCTTTTCGGCATCGGCGAAAAGCCCTTCGCCCTCGTGATGGTGACCCACTCCGACGCGGCGGCCTCCAAATGCGACCGCGTCCTCACCCTCTCCGCCGGCACCCTAACCCCCACCCCCTCATAACCCAAACCCCACCCCTTAACTTCAAACTTCAAACTTCAAACTTCAAACTATCTCTCCCCATGCTCCCTTTCCTCAAACGCCAGGCCTTCGCCATCACGATCATCGCGTGCGCGTTGTGCGCCGTGGCGTGGCCGGGTTGGTTCGACACGTGGTTCGGCGTCTCGCTCAAGGACTACGTGCCGCTGAGCATCCAGCTCATCATGTTCGGAATGGGCACCACGCTCACGCTGAAGGATTTCGAGAGCGTCGTGAAAAAGCCGTGGTGCGTGGCGGTGGGCGCGATTCTGCAATTCACGGTGATGCCGCTGGCGGCGGTGCTGGTGGCGAAGATTCTGGGCTTCGAAGGGGAGCTTGCGGCGGGCATGGTGCTCATCGGCTCCGTGGCCGGCGGCATGGCGTCCAACGTGATCGCGTACCTGGCGCGGGCGAACGTGGCGCTTTCGGTGACGATGACGTGCGTCTCGACGCTCGTTTCGCCGCTGATCACGCCGCTGCTGATGAAGCTCCTGGCGGGCCAGTACGTGGCAGTGGACACGGTGGCGATGCTGATCTCCATGCTGAAGCTGGTGCTCGTGCCGGTGGGCGCGGGTTGCGTCCTGCGCGTGGCGCTCGGCCGCCACTACGACGCGCACAAGAAGCCGATCGACGCGGCGCTGCAGGCCGTGGCGATGTTCGGCATCTGCTATTCGCTTGTCGTGTGCGTGGCGCCGAACAGCGAAAAGCTGAAGGCCGCGGGGTTGGTGATTCTGCTTTCGTCCGTGCTGCACACGAGCATCGGCTATTCGCTCGGCTACTGGATTTCGCGCTTCTTGGGCAAGGTGCTCCCGATCGACGAACGGGACGCGCGCACGGTGGCGATCGAGGTGGGCATGCAGAACGGCGGCATGGCCGCGGCACTGGCGGTGGGCGTCTTGCACAGCACGGTCGCGGCGCTCCCTGCGAACGCCGCCGCCGTGTGGATGAACCTGTCCGGTTCGATGCTCGCCAACTGGTGGAACAAACGCCCCCCGAAATCCTGACGCGGCTCCGTCGGGTTCTTGAAATCGGGGCTTGGAAATGGTATTCTACGGGCATGCGCAAACACATGCTCCTCTTCTTCTTGGCAAGCGCCGCCGCCGGCGTTTTCGCGGCCGCCGCGCCGAGCGAAATCGCCGTCAAACTGTCGTTGGAATGCCGCGAGTGGGTGCAGGGCGAGCGCATCCGCGCCGTGGTGGACGTGGCGAACTCGAGCGGCGACACGCTCATCGTGGCGCCCGGTGACGCGGCGGACAAGATCCTGATCGAGCTCACGCGTGCGTCCGACGGGCGCCTCTACCCGAAGAATTCCGGCGACAGGCCGTTCACCGCGAAATTCGCGCTGGCGCCTTCCGAAGGGCAGAAGCTCGAGACGTTCCTGGGCGACCATTTCGCGTTTGCCGACGCCACGCGCTATCTGGCGCGCGCCGTGCTGGTGCACGGCGGCATGCGCTACGAATCGCCGCGCGTGAGCTTCGACGTCGTCCCCGGCGTCAGATGCGGCGGCGCGATGCAGGTGTTCTCGAACGTGCCCGGCCTGAAGCGCCTGTTCGAGCTCGTCTACTGGCGGCGCGGCCGCGAGGAGCACCTCTTCCTGAAGTCGCAGAACGAAGACGGGCGGCGTTTCCGCACATACGACGTGGGCGCGCTCCTGCGCGTCACGGATCCGAAGATCTCCGTGCAGACGAACGGTGTGGTGACCGTGCTGCACCGCGCTTCGCAGGACGAATTCATCCGCAGCGATTTCTGGAGCTTGAAGGACGACGTCGTCTTCCGCGAGCACGAGCGCATGACGGATCCCGACGTGGCCGGCGTGGAGCGCGTGAAGGCGCTGTACATGGAAGCGGGCGAAGCCGAGCCGGTGAAGAAGGCCTGGTGGAAGTTCTGGTGAGGGGCGCGATCCGCAGATGAACGTTCTGGGCATCGAGACGAGTTGCGATGAGACGGCGTGCGCGGTGGTGCGCGACGGCCGCGACGTGGTTTCCAACGTCGTCTACACGCAAATCAAACTGCACCAGCCGTGGGGCGGCGTGGTGCCGGAAATCGCGAGCCGCGCGCACGTGGAGAAGATCTACGGCGTGGTCAAGGCGGCGCTGGACGAAGCGGGGCCCGACTGCAAGATCGACGCGGTGGCCGTCACGTACGGTCCCGGGCTTTCGCCCGCGCTCCTCGTGGGGCTCAACGCCGCGAAGGGTCTGGCGATGTCCCTGGGCGTCCCCTTGATCGGCGTCAACCACATGGAGGCGCATTTGCACACGCCGTTTCTGCGCGACGCGTCGTTCCCGGCGCCGGACGTGCCGGACCCGGAGACGCTCGCGCCCATGCTGGGCCTCGCCGTTTCGGGCGGGCACACGTGCTGGGTGGACATGCTCAAATACGGCCGCTACCAGATCGTCGGGCAGACGCTCGACGACGCGGCGGGCGAAGCGTTCGACAAGGCGGCGAAATTGCTCGGGCTCGGCTATCCGGGCGGTCCCGTGGTGGACCGCGCGGCGAAGCAGTACGCGGGCGGCGATTTCATTCCGTTCCCCAAGGGGCGCCCGAAAGCGGGCACCGCGGCCTTGGCGGGTCTCGACGCGGATCTGTGCACGAGCTTCTCCGGGCTCAAGACGGCGCTTCTCCACCATGTGCGTCAGACGTACGGCGAAGGGCCCGTGCCCGCGGCGGAGATTCCGCGCATCTGCGCAAGCTACCAACGCGCGATCGTGGGCGTCGTCGCGGACCGCACCGCGACCGCGCTCAGGCGGCGCCACTACCAGGCGCTCGTCGTGGGCGGCGGCGTGAGTCTGAACGGCGCGCTGCGCGTCGCGCTGGGGGACGTCGCGACGCGCGCGGGCGTGCCGCTGTTGTTGGCGGCGCCGAAGTTCTGCGGCGACAACGCGGCGATGATCGCGGGCATGGCGCATTACCGCCGCAATCTCGAAGGCGAAGCGGCCTTCGAGGTCGACGTCCATCCATCACTTGAAGCGGGAGACGAACCATGAAACTGACGTTCCTCGGCGCGGCGCAGACGACCACCGGTTCCATGCATCTTCTCGAGGCGTGCGGCAAACGCATCCTCCTCGACTGCGGTCTCTACCAGGGCCACCGCAAGGAGGCGTTCGAGCGGAACCGCAATCTGGCGGTGGATCCGAAGACGATCGACTTCGTCATCCTTTCGCATGCGCACATCGACCATTCCGGCAACCTGCCGCAGCTCGTCAAGAAGGGCTTCCGCGGCCGCGTCTTCGCGCGCGGGCAGACGATCGAACTGTGCGACGTGCTGCTGCGCGACAGCTGCTTCCTGCAGAACCGCGACCTCGAGTACGTGAACAAGAAACGCCGCGCGCAGGGCAAGGCGCTGTTCGAGCCGCTGTACGAAGAGCGCGATGTCGACGCGTTGATGCAGCTGATGACGCCCATCCACCGCCATGTGCCGACGGAAATCGCGCCCGGCATCACGGTGACCCTGTTCAACGCGGGCCACATCCTCGGGTCCGCGCTCGTGCAGATCGATGTCACGGGCGGCAAGGGCCACCACCACCGCATCCTCTTCTCGGGCGACCTCGGCCAGCCGAACCAGCCGATCCTGCAGCACTACGAATATCCCGAAGGCGCGGACATCGTGCTCATCGAATCGACGTACGCGGATCGTCTCCATCCGAGCGCCGAGTCGGTGCAGGACAAGCTCGAGATGCTGATCAACAAGGTGGACCGCCACAACGCGAAGCTGCTCATCCCCGCGTTCTCGGTGGGCCGCACGCAGCAGATCATCTACTTCCTCAACCGTCTCCATGCCGCGGGCAAGCTCCCGAAGATCCCGATTTACATCGACTCGCCCCTGTCGCGGAAGGCGACGGAGATCTACGCACGCCACGAAAGCTGCTACAACGAAGAGGCGCTCGCGGTGCTGCGCGAAGGCAAAAGCCCGGTGATGGTGGAGGGCATGAAGTTCATCTCCACGCCGCAGGAATCGATGGCGCTCAACGACCAGCCCGGTCCGATGATCATCATCGCCGCGTCCGGCATGTGCGAAGGCGGCCGCGTGGTGCACCACCTGAAGCAGATCGTCACCGATCCCTGGAACGTCATCCTGATCGTGGGCTTCCAGGCCGAGAACACGCTGGGCCGCCGCATCGTGGAGGAGCGTAACCCGATCCGCATCCTCGGCGAGGAGCTGCCGCTCAACGCGCGCGTGGAGACGATCAACGCGCTCTCGGCGCACGCCGACCGCGACGGCCTCATGGACTGGTACGACCGCGTGGGCAAGCGCGTGAAGCACGCGTTCGCGGTGCACGGCGAACCCGAGAAGGTCGAGGCCATGCGCAAGCTCCTTGTCGAGCACGGCGCACCGGACGTCCGCGCGCCCGTTCCCGGGCAGACGTTCATGTTCGAGTGAGGCGGCGGATTTGCGATTTTCCGATCGAGGGGGCATCATGAAGGTTTCAGAAACGTTGGAAAAGATCATCGAACACCAGGACGAATATCCGCTGGACGTGGAGACGCTCGGCGCGTGCAAGATCGATTCGCCGGTGCGGCACCACGAATTCGTGCGCGACGACGAACGCATTCTCTTCACCGAGAACCGCACGCTCCTGAAGTACCTCAAGGAGAAGCTCGGCCGCGAACCCAGTTTCGAGCGGGCGGGCCCTCGCGAGAAGATCTACCACGACCCCACCTGGACGCGCGTGGGCATCCTCACGGCGGGCGGGCTCTGTCCCGGCCTCAACAACGTGATCAAGGGGCTCGTCGAGATCCTCTCCTTCGACTACGGCATCAAGACGATCTTCGGCATCCGCTTCGGCTACGCGGGGCTCATTCCGAAATTCGGCTATCAGCCGATCCTGCTCGATCCCGACGCCGTGGACACGATCCACGAGATCGGCGGCACGATCCTCGGTTCCTCCCGCGGCCAGCAGCCCACGGACGAACTGGTGGACACGCTGGTGCGCATGAACATCAATGTGCTGTTCGTGATCGGCGGCGACGGTTCGCTGCGCGGCGCGCGCGACGTGGCGGAGGAGTGCCTGCGCCGCGGGCTCAAGATCTCCGTGGTGGGCGTGCCGAAGACGATCGACAACGACCTGCAGTTCGTGGGCCGCTCCTTCGGTTTCGAGACGGCCGTGGCGGCGGCGGCGGACGTGATCCGCAACGCGCACGTGGAGGCCAAGGGCGCCGCGAACGGCATCGGTCTCGTGAAGCTCATGGGCCGCGATTCCGGTTTCATCACGGCGTACGCGACGGTCGCGAACCCGGTGGTGAACTTCTGCCTCATCCCCGAACTGGACTTCGAGGTGGAAGGCAAGGACGGCCTCCTCGCGGCGCTCGAGAAACGCATCGCGAGCGGCAAGACGCACACCGTGATCGTCGTCGCCGAAGGCGCGGGCCAGAAGCTCATCGAAGGCGAGGAGTCCGGCACGGACGCGTCCGGGAACGTGCTCAAGAAGGACATCGGCGAGTTCCTCAAGCGCCACATCGTGAACCATTTCAAGGCGAAGGGCGAGTCCGCGAGCGTCAAGTACTTCGACCCGAGCTACATGATCCGTTCCGTGCCGGCGCGCGGCACGGACGCCATCCGCTGCTACATGCTCGCGCGCAGCGCGGTGCACGCGGCGATGGCGGGCCGCACGAACTGCGTGGTGGGCTTCACCGGCGAGTGGAACACGCTCGTGCCGATCAAGCTCGCCACCATCGAGCGTCAGCGCGTGAATCCGCGCGGCGACTTGTGGCGCAGCGTGATGGACGCGACGGGCCAGGAATACTACTTCCACCCGCAGGCCCATCGCGGAAACGGACTCGACGTCGCACCTTGAGGCAAGGAGGGGAAATCCCGTGGAACGTGACATCATGATCGTGGGGGCCGGCGGCTGGGGCCGCGAGGCCGTGTGGACGCTGGAACGCATCAACGCCAAGGAGCCCACGTGGCGCGTGATCGGCTTTGCGGACGACGATCCGGCGAAGGCGAAGGGTTCGCTCGAAGGGTATCCGATGCTGGGCGCGGTGGAGAAGGCGTCCAAGGACCACCCCGGCGCGGCGGTGTATGTGGCGATCGGCGACAACGCCGTGCGCGAGAACATCTACCGCCGTCTGCGCGGACACGATTTCCCCGTGATCATCGATCCCTCGGCGGAAGTCGCGCCCACGGCGGAACTGCGCCATGGCGTCTTCGTGGGACCGCAGGCCGTGGTGAGCGTGGGGGCCGAACTCGGCAAATTCGTCATCGTCAACGCCCGCGCGGGCGTCGGGCACGACAACAAACTCGGCGATTTCGCGCAGGTGTGTCCGGGCGCGACCCTGGGCGGGCATGTGACGCTCGGCGAGCATGCGCATGTGGGCGCGAACGCCGTGGTGGCTTCGGGCGTGACGGTGGGCGCGAATGCGGCAATCGCGATCGGATCGGCCGTCCTTTCGGCCGTCCCCGCGGGCGCCTCGCCAAACGCCTGAAATGTTGAAAAAACGCGGCGCTTGGAGTATAATCCGCCGCTGTTTCACCACGTAACGACGGATCAAATCGCATGGCAGACGAAAATACCGAAGCGGGAGCCGCAGGCCAGGTCGACCTGAGCGGACTCGGTTCTTTTGACTTCGCCCCGAGCTGGACCCAGGGGGACAAGGTCGTGGCGCGAAAAAGTTTCGCGCGCGATGACCGCGACGACCGCGGCGGCAAGCGTGGCGAAGGTCGTCCTGCGCCGCGCGGAGACCGCGGCGGTTTCGCGCCGAAGGGCGAGCGTCGCGACCGCGGCAGTTTCGCGCCGAAGGGCGAGCGCGGCGGTTTCGCGCCGAAGGGCGAGCGTCGCGACCGCGGCGGTTTCGCGCCGCGCGGCGAGCGTCGTGAGTTCGTCAAGCCGCTCGATGCGGAAGTGCGCGTGTTGCCGTCGCCGAAGGATCTGGGCGGCATCATCCGCAAGGTGCAGTCGACATCCGTCGCGTATCCGCTCAAGCAGCTGGCGTATCTCTTCCTGGACAATCCCGCGTCCTGCCTCGTGAAGATCACGCCGAAGGATCCGTCGCTCCGCTTCCACACGTGCAAGGCGTGCGGTTTCGCGTCCTTCTCCGAGCAGGAGCTCGAGGCACATCTCGTCGCGTCGCACCTGGCGGACTATTTCGAATGTGAAGAAGTCGAGTGCGAGCCGCCGAAGGGTTCGTTCGCGTGCGTGGCGAAGTGCGGCATGACGGGCGATCTGCTCGGGCCGCCGAACCTGCACGGCTTCGACGCGAAGGTGCGCGAGATGATCCGCACGCGTTTCCCGGGCATGCCCGAATCCGCGTACCGCGCGCGCATCGAGATGGTGCGCGATGCCGATGTGGTCGAGCAGTGGCGCGCGAGCTGCACGAAGAAGACGGTCTACCGTCTGAAGGGCGCCGCGGCGCCGGCGGCGGAGGGCGAAGAGCCCGCGCCGAATCCGGCGCTTACGCGCGAACAAGCCGAAGGCGAGTTCCGCCGCACGATGCTGCCGGCGCTTAAGGCGACCGACAAGTCCGCCGTGATGTCCGCCGAGATGGCGCTCAAGACCACGGACCGCGCGACGCTCTTCGCCGTGCGCGACGCGGTGGCGAACGAACGCCGTTTCCCGAAGGACCTCGTGTTCGCGCTGCGCGGCGCGTTCCACCACCGCAAGCTCAGTTTCTTCCGCGCGAACGATCCGCGCGGCCCCGAGTTCGTGTGCGGCGCGAAACCGACGCCGCTCGACCGCGAACACGCGATTCCCGAGTTGGGCGAGCTCGTCGCGTTCGTCGAGGCGCATCCGTTCTGCACGGTGGGCCAGCTTTCGGCGGAGCAGCGCAAGCATTTGGCGTGGCTCGTCGAGAAGGGCCATCTCGTCCAGTATTTCAACGGCGTGCTGGCGATGCCCGAGGCGCATCCGAAGTACCGCGGCGGCGCGCCGCGTCCGTTGAAGGAGGCGCCCGCGAAGGAAGCGGCCAGGCCCGACGGTGAAGCGTCCGTTGAAGAAGCGCCCGTCGCGGCCGAACCCGCGGAAGCGGCGATCGTTGAAGAAGAGAAGCCCGCGGCGCCGGAAGCGCCCGTTGAAGAAGCGAAGCAAGAAGGAATCGAAGGATGAAGCTGCCGGTCAGTTGGCTGAACGAATTCGTGAAGGTGGACGATGTTCCCGTCGCGGAGCTTGCGGAAAAGCTTACGCGCGCGGGCCTGCAGGTGGAAAGCATCGAGACGACGGGTCCCGCGCAGCTGTGCGACGAGATCGTGGTGGGCGAAGTGCTCACGTGCGAACCGCATCCGAATTCGGACCACATGCACGTGTGCACGGTGTCGGACGGCCAGGAGACGGTGCAGGTCGTGTGTGGCGCGCCGAACTGCCGCGCGGGCCTCAAGAGCGCGTTCGCGAAAATCGGCGCGTTCATCCCCGACGGCGAATTCAAGATCAAGAAGGGCAAGCTGCGTGGCGTCGAATCGTTCGGCATGCTCTGCAGTTCGGCCGAACTGAAGATCCCCGGCGGCGACCACGAGGGCATCATGGAATTTCCCGCCGACACGCCCGTGGGCGCGTTCGTGCGCGACTTCGTGCCGGGCGAAAAGCCCGAAACGGTTTTCGAGATCGAAGTGACCTGGAACCGTCCGGACGCGTTGAGCGTGATCGGCATCGCGCGCGAATACGCCACGATCCTCGGTCGTCCGATGAAGACGCCGTCGGTCGACTTCGTCGAGAGCGATGTGGACGTCAATTCCGAAGTGAAGGTGACGGTGCAGGACCCCGTGAAGTGCCCGCGCTACACGGCGCGCGTCGTGACGAGCGTCAAGGACGGTCCCTCGCCCGCGCTGATGGCGAAGCGCCTGGAGCTTTGCGGCGTCCGTTCGCTGGGATTGGTCGTGGACGTCACGAACTATGTGATGCTCGAGTGCGGCCAGCCGCTGCACGCGTTCGACTACCGCACGCTGGCGGGTCGCGAAATCGTGGTGCGCACGGCGAAGCCGGGCGAGACGATGAAGACATTGGACGGCGTCGAGCGCAAGCTCGACGAGAAGATGCTGCTCATCTGTGACGCCGAAAAGGCGAGCGCGGTGGCGGGCGTGATGGGCGGCGAGGATTCCGAAATCGCCGCCGGCACGGACCACGTGCTCATCGAGTCCGCGCTCTTCGAGCCGACCACGGTGAAGCGCACCGCGACGAAGCTTGGTCTCGCGACGGAGGCGAGCTATCGTTACATTCGCGGCGTGGACAAGGATCTCGCCGACTGGGCGTCGCGCCGCGTGGCGCATCTGCTGCAGAAGTACGGCGAAGCCGTGGTGGCGAAGGGTGTCGTGGACGCGGACAGCCGCACGCAGCCCCTGAACGCGGATGTCGAACTGAACTTCGATCGCGCGCGCAGGCT
This sequence comes from Verrucomicrobia bacterium UBA1731, assembly GCA_002317575.1. Classification (GTDB taxonomy): domain Bacteria; phylum Verrucomicrobiota; class Kiritimatiellia; order RFP12; family UBA1067; genus UBA1731. Next base: position 41,102 of record DCIH01000087.1, read on the forward strand.
CATCGGCATCGCCATCGAAAACGACGAGATGGTGCGTTGGCTCAAGGCGCTCGGTCTCGTGGCGCGTCACGACGCGGAAGGCAAGAGCTGGGCGAATGACGCTTCCGAATCGTTCGGCATTCCGAGCTGGCGCTGGGACATGCAGCTCGAGGCGGACCTCGTCGAGGAAGTCGCGCGTCTGCACGGGCTGGACAACATCCCGGACACGATGCCGTCCGCGCCGAGCGTCTCGCCGCTTTCCGATGCGCCGTTCCGCGCGAAGGAGAAGGCGCGCGCGGTGATGACGTCGCTCGGCTTCTTCGAGGCGATGCACTATTCGTTCCTCTCGCAGGGCGAGCTCGATGCGTTCGATTCGCGCAACGCGGCGGAGCGTCTGGCGCTCCCGGATCCCGTGAGCGCCGAGTACGGCGTCCTGCGCGATTCGCTGCTGCCGCAGCTGTACCAGTCGCTCGGGCGCAACGCGTCGCACCAGCTCGAGGAAGGCAAGCTCTTCGAACTCGGCCGTGTGTTCGCGAAGGGCCCGAAGGAGTCCGAGAAGCTCGCGCTGGGCTTTTTCGGTCCCGTGTGCCGCGGCGCGCTCGACCGCGTGAAACCCGTCACGCCCGAAGAGGCGCTTCTTTGGATGAAGGGCGCGGTCGCGGAACTGACGCGCCAGCTCAAGGTCGGCAAGACGGACTTTCGCGCGGTCGAGCATCCGGCGTTCGCGGCGGCGCTCGAGATCGTCGTGAACGGCCGCGGCGCGGGCGTGTTGGGCGTGGTGTCCGACAAGCTCCGCCATCCGTTCCGCCTGACGACGCAGATGGCGCTCGCGGAACTCGATCTGGCGCCGCTTCTGAAGCGCGTGGACGCGATCGGCAAGATCACGCCCGTGCCGGCGTATCCGATGGTCGTGCGCGACGTCGCTTTCGTGGCGGGCGCCGAAGTCACTCATGAGGCGGTCGTAAAGTGCATTCGCAAGGCCGCGCCCAAAGAGTTGACCGACGTGCGCATTTTTGATATCTTCCAATCCAAGGAGCTCGGAAAAGGAAAGCGCAGCTTGGCCTACTCCCTCAGTTTCCGGTCGCCCGACCGGACGTTGACGGACGACGAGGTGAACGGCGCATTCCTCCGCATCGTGGAGGCCCTCAAGGCCAACCTCGGCGTGGACGTCCGGGACAATTGATCTTTTGTACGTCGTGGGCCCTGTTTTGCACGCGGATTCGGCAGTTTATTTCTCTGACCTTCACTTTTGAAAGGGAGCTTGAACGCGGCAATCTTAGGAGTGTCGACTAAGGCGCCCGCTTGGAACACGAGGTTCCAGGGGTTCTGCGCTACGGCAAGACGGGGCTTTTTATTTAGGGGTGATCTGGTGGTGTTGTTGAAGAAAACGGTTGTTGCTGCTTTGGCGGTTATCGGGGTTTCCGTTTGCGCGGCGCCTGCGGCGCCCGCGAAAGGATCTTTCGAGAAGGTTCCGCCTGAAGCGAAAAAGGCGCTTGGCGCCTCCGTCGGAAAGCCCATCACCAAGGGCATCGTTTTCTTGAACGGGCACCTGATCGATTTCGACAACAGCTACCAGGTCGCGCGCGTCGGCACGGCCATCTACTTGCGGCAGAAAAAGGGCGACAAGAAAACCGACCTGCAGGTGACGCCGCCGCTGAAGCCCTGGAACGCGTTTCTCGAAACGCAGGAGGCCGACGTGGTGTCGGTCGTCGAAGCCGAGGAGCCGGAGTCCGTCGTCGAGGCGCCCAAGCCGAAGGCCGAGCCGAAGCCCGAACCGAAGCCGGTGGTCAAGAAGCCCGTCGCGAAGCCGAAATCGGAAGAAGAAGACGCCGACGATTTCTTCGACGACGACGAGGAGGAAAGCCCGGCGGCGAAGCCGGAGCCGGAAAGCAAGGCCGCCGAGGCGGAAGAGGTCGAGGAGGAGGCGCCCGCAAAGGCCGAGGTCGCCGAAGAAAAGCCCGCCGCCAAGCCGACCAAGACGCTCAAGCTCACGGGCACATTCGTGAAGAACGCCGGCGTGGACCGTCTGCTCAGGCCCATCAACGAAACGCGTCAGCGCATCGACGCCGGCATCCGCAACGGCCGCGTGTACTTCTTCTCCACGCGCTACGGCATGCGGTCCTTGGAGCCGCGGCTGGGCAAGGAACTTCTCAAGGTGTTGCCGTCCCAGATGAAAGACGCGCGCGATGGCGCCGATTTGTACCGCAGGCTTCGCGCCAAGAACCTGGTGTTTCTTTCTGAGGAGATCTGCCAAGAACTGATGGCCAACCGCGTCGACTACCTCAAGCTCGACCAGCTCCGCCTTCGTCTGAAGTCGGAAACCGAGACGAACCGTCTCATCTATGGCAACTGAAATCACTTCCCCGGCGAATCCCAAGATCAAGCAGGTCGTGAAACTGCGGGATCGCGCCACCCGCGACGAGACCGGCGAGATGATCGTCGAGGGCTATCGCGAATGCCGTCGCGCGCTCGATCTCGGGTACAGGCCGTATGCGATTTTCCATTGCGACGAGCTCTACCTCAAGAACGAGAACGAACCGCAACTCGTGTCGGACGCGGTGAAGGCCGGCGCGCATGAATTCCCCTGCACGAAGACGGCGTTTCTCAAGATGGCGTACAAGGACCGTCCGGACGGTTTGCTGATGATCGGTCCGCATGTCGCGAAGAAGCTCGACGAACTCGAACTGCCGCCGCACGCGCTGGTGATCGTGGCGGAGTCGATCGAGAAGCCTGGCAACCTCGGCACCATCCTGCGCAGCGCGGACGCCGCCAAGGCGTGCGCGGTGATCGTGTGCGACCCGACGACGGATGTCCACAACCCGAACGTGGTGCGCGCGTCCACGGGCACGCTCTTTTCCGTTCCCGTGGTGACCGCCACGAGCGACGAGGCGCTCGCGTTCCTGCGCGCGCGCGGTTTCCGCATTCTCGCGGCAACGCCGCACGCGGAACGTCTGCATTACGAAGAGGATCTCACGGGCAATGTGGCCATCGCGGTGGGCGCCGAGCAATACGGCCTCACGGCGAAGTGGATGGACGCGGCCGATTTGCGCGTGCGCATTCCGATGCTGGGGCTCGCGGATTCGCTCAATGTTTCCGCCGCTGCGACCATCCTCGTGTTCGAAGCGGTGCGCCAGCGTCTTGTGGCCGGCGTGGAGAAAGTGCCGGCGTTCGAGCCGTGGCATGGCGAAGGCCGCCACGACCATTGATTCCAATTTTCCCACCGGCGCCTCTCTCGCCTTGCGGCGGCCTCATCGAGGCCGCCCTACCATTTTGCGCGTCCCATTTTGCGCGTCCCATTTTGCGCGTCCCGTTTTGCGCGTCCCGTGCGCATGGTAGGGCTGCCTCGATGAGGCAGCCGCGCAGCCTCTCATTGCGTCCACGCCCCTCATCGTGTCCACGACAATCTCCCAGCGAAAAAATTTTGAAAAAAAGCTTGCATCGCTTCTGGCGATATGATATATTCTCTCCCGTTTTCGCAAAGCGAGGATAACTCAGTTGGTAGAGTGCCACCTTGCCAAGGTGGTTGTCGCGGGTTCGAGTCCCGTTCCTCGCTCCAGAAGACCAAGGTGAAATGGGAGCGTAGCTCAGCTGGTAGAGCAAGTGACTCTTAATCACTGGGTCCAGGGTTCGAATCCCTGCGCTCCTACCATTCAAACCTTGACCG
>DCIH01000056.1:0-11205 GCA_002317575.1 Verrucomicrobia bacterium UBA1731
CGGTGGTACGCGCCCGTCGTCACCGTGGCGAGCCGGTTGGAGTTGACGAGCGCGCTTTCCGTGTAGCCCCACAGCGCGAACACCGTGCCCGTCGTCGCCGGATGCGGAATCTGCGCCGTCGGCGGCGAAACGAAACCGGACGCGGTGAAGCCGAACGCCACGCTGTCGCCGTTCGTCTCCACGAGCCCGTGGAACACGTCGTACTGCCACTGGAGCTCCTCCATCTCGGAGAACGAACGGTTCGCCGTGCCCGAGGTGCGATTCGTTTGGCACCAACCGTCCTCGCGCCGCACCACGTAGCCGCGCCGGACGCCCATCAGCTGCCCGTCCGCGCTCGTCCAGTTTTCCGGCGACGACAGACCGTAGGTGTTGCCCTTGACCGGATGGTCCAGGCACCCGCCGACGTCCGGCGTGAAGCCCTCGCCGCCGATGCCGAGTCCCTTCGGATTGACGGCGACGTAGATCGTTTCGCCGCCGCCGCCCGCGCCGACCACTTCGTCCGCGACCGCCCAGGAATTCGTGGTGCCCAGCGAATACTCGGCCTTGATCCAGTCGAGCGACTTGGGGGAATTGTTCACGCGGTATTCGTCGAGCATGAACGACGGCGAACTGCCGCCCATCGTGAACGACAGGTTGTTCGCGCCCGCGGTGGTGCTCCAGCTGGCCTTCTGCGTGGTGTTCACGTACACCTTCGTGGTGGAGCCGTCGGAGACGACGGCGAAGTGCATCCAGTTGTAGCGGACGTCGGGGTTGTCCGGCGTTTGGAAGGAATGCGAATTCTTGGACACGCACCATGCGACGTGCGTGGCGTTGCCCTCGACTTCGAAATGGTAGCCGTTGCGGCTGCCGCCGCTGCCGGCGTACTTGCTGAGGAAGCCCGGATAGCCGCTGGAATAGTCCGGCGCCTTCATCCAGCCGCTGAGCGTGAACCTGCCGCCCACGGGACAGGTCGCCTCGTAGTCCGGCGCGACGATGCCGGCGCCCTGGCACTGGAGCGCGCCGCCGATGCGCGGCTCGGCGCAGGTCTTGGGCGCTTTGGTGGCGACGCCGTGGAACTCGTGGCCCGTGGAATCGCGCGCGCCGACCACGGCGTCGTAGCCGCTCATGTGCCACACGCCCACGTAGCCGGAGCGCGTCCAGGTTTCGCCGTGGTCCTGGGCGGAAAGCTCCTTGCCCATCACGAGACGGACCGTCGAGCCCTCCGGCCGCAGCTGCGGCACGCACACCCACACGAGCGACTCGCCCGACGGATCCCAGATTTCGAACTCGTGCGGAACCACCTCGCCCCACTCGTCCGTGAAATACAGCTTCTCGCCGTCGTTGCCGCAGCGGCCGTAGTCGAAGCCCGCGATCTTCGCCGCCGAGAGGCGCACGGGGACGGGGAAGTTTTCGAGCGTTTCCGATCCCGTGTAACCCGTCACCGTCACTTCCGAGAACACGGTGTCGCCGATCGGATACGGCGCGTCGAAGGTCGCGGTGATGCGGCGCGGCACGTCCATGCGAATCTGGATTTCGTCCGACTCACGGTCCACGCCCGAGGGCAGTTCGCCGGACCACTTCTTGAAGCTGTAGCCCGGGCTGCCCGCCGTGCCCTTGCTCGGGAACGCGCGGATCGTCACGACTTCGTTCGTCGCGAAGAGCACGTTGAAGTCGTTCCCGAACCGGTGCCATTCCGTTTCGCCCGCGCGCTGGTAGGCGACGTCGCCGCGGCGGTCGACGTTGGCGGCGACTTCGAGGTGGTTGGACACGAGGAAGATCCACGTGAGACGACCGGCCTCCGACGCGTGCGCGTACCACACGTTCGTGCCGGCGCCTTCGGATTCGAAGGCGAAGTCGTAGAGCAGGTTGTCCCAGCGGTCGATCCGCCAGCCGATCGTGGTGAGGAACGCGCGGCCGTCGTCGAACTGGTGCGGCGCGGTGGCGAAGAAGCCGTCCCCTTCCATGAGATCGTAGAAACGCCCGTAGTACGGCAGCGGGGATTTGGCCTGCGCCTCGTAGTTGGACGGCGCGCCGAACACCTCGAAGACGTCCTCGCCCTTGCCGCCCGAGCCGGTGCTGAAGAGCGAACCGTCGCCCGGGTCGGCCGGCAGCGGATACTGCGCCGCGTCGTCGCCGGTGTAGCCCGTGACATTGTAGCCGATGCCGCTCGTGCCGTTGTTCGGACCCGAACCGCCCCAGCCGTTTTCGTAGCGGAATTCGACGCTGTGCCAGCCGCGCTGGGGGGTCACCGAGCCCTTGCCGCGCGCCGCGGACGCGTTGTAGGCGACGACCACGCCGTCCACCTTGAGCTGGATGCCGTCGTCCACCGAGCCCATGAAGTTGTAGGTGTGGACGCCGTCGAACCACATGCTGCCCCAGTAGATGAGCGTCGTGTAGTCGGCCCAACCCTGGGGCGGCCTGGCCGTGGGCGTCAGCGCGATGGACGTCACTTCCGGCGGCGCCTGCGTCCGCCAGTTGTTCCAGAAGGTCTGGTTGTTCTTGACGATGCAGTAGTTGAGGCCGGGCTCGCCCGTGCCCGTGTCGGCGGCGCACGGTTCCCAGTCGACGGGCGTTTCCAGCTCGCGCGTGACGCCGCAGTCGACGATCGTGCCGTCGTCCGCTTCGAGGAACAGGCGCAGATAATAGTGCTGTCCGGGGATGAAGCCCGTGGCGAAGATGTTCGTGGGCGTGCCGGGCACCACGGCGTCCCAGAGGACGTTCGTGTACTGGAGGTTGTCCGCGGAGAAGCCGTACGCCATCTTGAGTTCGCACGTTTCGCCCGTGTAGCCCCAGCCCGTGACGACGACGTCGAGGATCGCGTTCGCCGTGTTCGTCTCCACGACGGCGTTGAAGGCGAGGCCCTTGACGTCGTGCACGGACCACAGCCAGTCGATCGTGGCGGAATAATTCGTGTGGACGTACGGGCACTCGAAGCCGTCGCCCGTCGTCAGATCGGCGCGCGTACCCGTCAAGTACACGCCGCGCGTTCCCGTGGTGACGTCGTTCGTGTACACGACGTAGCCCTTCACCTTCGCCTCGAAGGTGCCGACAATGTAGTCGTACGCCTGCGCCGTGAACGCCTCGCCCGCCGCGATGCCGTCCGACGTGCCGTAGTCCGGATTCGGTTCGCCGTATTCGCGCGGATTGCCCGTCACCTCCACTTCGTCGTCCAGCGAACGGACGGCGTGCACGTCGACGAGGTCGATCGACGTGGTTCTGTCGTAGCTGGGGGGTGTGTAGCCCTGGAACTTGAGTTCATGTTCGCCGGCGGTGAGCACGAGCTCGATGACGGGCGTCTGGATGAAGGTGTTGTTGTTAGCGGTTTGGGTGATGTTGGTGATTTCCACGCCGTCGATGGTGATGGTGAGCTTGTGTCCGCTCGTGCTGGGCCGCCGCGCATACCAGTAGCTGAACCCGTAGACGGCCTTGCGCGGAATGGAGAACGTGGTTTTGATGTTGGAATTGTTTTGGACGTAGGCGGCGTAGTTGCCGTCCGGCAAACCGCCGCCGTTCCACGTCTGGCCGCTCCTCGCGAGACCCGAATCGCCCGAGAACGTCCAGCCCGTGGGCTGCGTTTTGACGTTGTACGTGTAGCCCCAGTTTCCGTAGAGCGAACCGTTCGCCTCGAAGGACGGGTTCGTGATGAGGTTCTTGCCGATTTCGAGCGTGCCGCCGCCGCCCGCGCCCGAGCGGGGCGTCTTGAACGTGAACGGATCGGCGTCGGAGGTTTCGACGACGTCGCCGTTCGAGTCGCGCAGGAAGACGCGCGCGTAGTAGCGCGAGCCGGGCGCGCGGCCCGTGAAGGCGACGTTCGTGGAAAGGCCCGCCCAGACGGTTTCGACGAGCACGTTCGTGTAGAGGAGCTGGTCCGCCTTGAAGCCCCAGGCCACGTGGAGCGTCGCGTTGGTGGCGGCGAAGCCGTAGCCCTGGACGTCCACGGCGAGGACGGCCTCGGTGCCGTTCGTCTCCACGACGCCGTTGAACGCGAGGCCCGCGTCGTCCCGGACGAGCTGCCGCCACGTGAACTTCGCGCCGTCCGCCGGCATCACGTACGTGAAGCTGCGGCCGCCGAATTCCTCGGCGAGCGTCCAGGCGCCGTCCGCGTCGTTCGTGTAGACGGCGCAGCCGAGCACTTCCGCGCGGCGCGTGCCATCCGCCCAATCCGACGCCGACGCCGAGAGCGCGACGCCCGCGTCGACGGCGTGCAGGCCCACGCCCGGCGAGAGCGCGCCGTATTCGCCCGGCCACGCCTCCACCGCGAGCGCCGCGCCGAACTCGCGCGCGGGGCCGGCCGTGAGCGTGCCCGCGGCGGGATACGCGAACGTTTTCGCCACCGCGTCCCAGAAGCAGACCTTGCCGTCCGGATCGAGGGCGGGGAAGTAGTGCAGCACTTCGCCGTCCGTCGCATGGTCGATCATGGCGAATTCGAACATGTCGCCCTTCCAGTTCGTGGTGTTCGAGCGGCGGCCGATGTTCAGGACCGTGGCCGATTTTGAGAGCGCGTTGAAGGAGGTCTTGAGGCCGTCGAACCACGTCTCGTACGCCGAACCGTTCTTCTTGTCGTAGTCCAGCGTGTGGACGACGTTGACCACCACGTTGCTCCAGCCCGAGTTCTCGGTGCCGTTGTAGCCCCAGTAGTACTTCGCGCTTGCGAGCTGGCTGTTGCTGGCGTATTCCGTCCAGTGCGCGTAGTAGTAGGCGGTGTTGCCGGTGTTGTCCGTGCCGAAGACGTGGCCGTCGTTCACGTAGGTGGTGGTGCGGTAGACCGCCTTGATCTCGTGGGCCGAGGGGATGATGCCCGTCGAAACGTAGGTGGAGCCGTTGAAGCTCACGTACTCGAGCAGGGTCGCGCCGGCGGGGAAATCGGCGGCGCTGAAGCCGGGGATCGGTTCGCGGGAGGTCGTCTCGAAGGCGAAGCGGTCCGACTCGGCGACGACGGCGCCGAGGGAATCGACAAGGAAGAGGCGCCCTTCGCAGCGGGACGCGGGGGGCACGCCCGCGAGGACGTTCGTGGCCGTGACGCCGGGAAGGACGGCCGCGTCGAGCACGTTGGTGAAATGCAATTCGCCGCCCGCGGCGCCCCAGGCGATCTTCAGCGCGGCGTTGGTGGCGGCGGAGAAGCCGTAGCCCGAGACGAACGCGGCCAGGGCGACGGACGTGTCGTTCGTGGCCGTCTGGACCACGGCGGGGCCGACGCCGGCCGGACCCTGCACGAACCAGTCCCACACGATCTTCGCGGACGTGGTGCCCTGCGTGAAGGTGAACAGGTTCGTCGCATGCGTTTCGGCGAGACGCCAGCCGCAGACGTCCTTCGAGGCGCGGTAGACGTCCGCGCCGCGGGCGCGCACGCGCAGGTCGCCGGGGAGCGCCATGTCCGGCGCGTACAGGAGCACGCTTTCGCCGGACGCGAGGCCGTTGTGCGCGCCCCAGTTGGGGTACACCGTGCCGTATTCGCGCTGGGCGCTGCGGATTTCGTACGGGGGATTGAGGACGCCGGAGAAGCGGACGGCGTCCACGGCGCGGTTGTGCGCGACTTCGGCGTCGGTAAGCTCGTGGTCGTACAGGCGGATGGCGTGCATCGTGCCGCGGAACGGATAGGACACGTCGGCGCGCTTGTAGGCGCCCACGCAGACGACCGAATCCTGGCTGGACCAGGAGTCCGTGTGGGTGCCGTTTTCGGCGTACGCGCCGTCCAGGAACGTGCGCGTGACGTGTTTGCCGGTGTTGTAGTTCGCCGAGAACGTGTACATCTTGGTCTTGTCGAACGGCACGGGCAGCATCTTCGACGCCGTGCCGGCCTCGAAGATGAAGCCCTCCTTCGATTGGGCGCGCTCGACCATCATGTTCACGATGCCGGAATGGAACGGCACGGCGTAGTTGACTTTGTCCGTGTCGTGGAGCACGAGTTCCATCGCGCGGAAGAGGGGCGCCGCCTTGCCGCCCACGGCGGACGCGGCGGAGGTGATGAGTCCGTTGCCCGTGAACGCGCCCGCGCCGATCAGCGTGAGATCCACGTCGCCCACGTGGTCGTACCACGTCTTGGACGTCATGTCCGCGAGGCCGGGGCCGACGGTTTCGACGCCGTCCCACATCGCGACGAGGCCGGGCGCGTAGTCCGCCGTGGTGTACGTCACGTCCGACGCGGTGGTGAACGTGAAGACGGCCTGCGTCTGCTCCACGACGCCGCCCAGGTTGTCCAGAAGGAACAGCTTCGCGTGGATCGCGGCCCCCGGGAAGAGTCCGCTGAAGACGAGGGGCGCTTCGGCCGTGTAGGTGGTGGCGGGGACGGCCGTTTCGAGGAGCACGTTCGTGAAGACGAGCGCGTCGTCCGCAAAGCCCCAGGCGACCAGCAGCTTGGCGGACGAGGCGTCGGAGCCGTAGCCGCCGATCGTGAGCGCGAGGTCGGCGGACGTCTGCGTGGTGGCCGGAACTTCGGTGAAGTCGAGCTTCTTGGGCGCTTCCACCTTCCACTGCCATTCGAGTTTCACGGGCGCGCCGGGGTGCTCGTAGACGCACGTGCTGCTGTCGCCCGTCCGCCACAGTTCCCAGCCGCGGTCCGAACCCACGGCGTACTTGTAGAGCTTCCAGCCCGTGCACGTCGCCTTGTCCACGCCCGCGACGGGATTGGCCACCTCGGCCGGCGCGGTGCAGGTCACCTCCTGGCCCTCGACGAGGCCCGTGGTGACGGAACCGTACGCGGGCGTGGCGGTGCCGTATTCGCCGGCGGCGCTCGTCACGGTGAGTTCGTCGGCGTGCGTGATGCCGCGGAAGCGGTAGTCGTCCATTTCCACGTGGTGGCGGATTTCCGCCTCCGTGAGCTTGCGGTTGTAGACGCGGATCGCGTACACCTCGCCCGCCATGGCCCAGCTGCCGTTCGCCGTGTAGCCGAAGCCGGTGTGGGACTGGCTCCAGGTGTCGGCGCCGCCGCGGTCCGACATTTCGACGCCGTCCGCCCAGAACGCGTCCGTCACGGTGGACGCCGCCGACTGGAACGACACGTACAGCGTGTGGACCGGCTGCGGATAGGAGCGCGGCTGCGAGAAGGTCCAACCCGGGCCGCTTTGGTTGAACTCGATCCAGGTGTCGTACCAGGTGAAGCCCTTCCAGCCCGTGGTGCCGGAGCCCGCCAGCGAGAAGAGCATCGTGCCGGTGCTCCGGCGCCGGACTTCGCGGTAGACGATTTCCATCGACACCGCCATTGTGCTGTACAGCGCGTCGCCCACGATTTCGCCGCCTTTGCTGTAGCCGCTGTCCGGCAGCACGAAGGCGGTGTCCGTCCACGACGAGCCCGAGACGAACGAGCCGAGCGTGTGCTTGTTGCCCGTGAGGTCCGCCCACGTGGTGGCCGACGAATCGTGCGGCGTGGCGCGGCCGACGTTTTCGATGCCGTCCCACTGCGCGACGAGGCCGTCCTGCGCGTACGAGACGGAGGACCACGTGTCGTTTTCGCCGCGCGCGGCGAAGTGCCACGTGAGCTTCGCGTAGTGGCCGGCGTGGACGTAGACGCAGTTGGTGCCCGAGCCCTCGCGCCAAATCGCGGTGCCCGAAGGCGTGTTCGTGTAGAGCGTCCAGCCCGTGCAGACGGCTTCGAAACCGCCGGGGAGCGGCGTCACCGTCGGCGCGGCGCATTCGATTTCGTCCCCTGCCGCGAGATCGTAGGTCGAACCGTAGGCGGGCGACGGCGCGCCGTATTCCGCGGGGTCGCCCGAGACGGCGAACTGGTCGGGCGAGACGACTTCGGGGCCGGCCGTGAACGTGCCGGTGCCCTGGTTCATGCAGAAGATGCCGGTGACGCGGTCGTACATGCCGAGGAGCCCGCTCAGGCGCAGGCGGCAGGGCACGAAGCGCCGCACCACGTCGTCGCCGTCGGACATCGTGACCTCGCCGAAGCGGACGGAGCTGGGGTTGAGCGAGTTGCGGCCGCGGAAAAGGCGGAACGTCTGGGCGTTCGCGGAAAAGTCCCACGTGGTGTAGGTGGTGAGCGTCGTGCCGTCGTGCACGGCCGAGGGACCCCAAGTGCAGTCCACCCACGTGTCGACGATCGAGGTGAACATGGGCTGCTGGTAGGATTCCGTGGAGTAACGGTAGTAGAGCGTGTTGCCCGCGTAGTCGACGACGAAGCAGCCGGCCTTCTTCTCGGCCGTGCCGGCGACGTCGAGGTCGCTGGACGTGCGGAGCATCATGCGCGCCTCGACGACCGGCGTGTTGGTGAAGACGACGCCCGTGTCGATCCACTGCGTGCCCGAGGATTCGAGCCATTCGAGGCGCGTGACGTCCGAGGCCTGCACGACGGGCACGGGCGACGCGAAGACGCCGCTGCCGACGTTTGCGTGGAACTTGCCTGCGACGAAATCGTACATGCCGAGCGCGCCGTCCGAAAGGCGGAACGCGGGCTGGAAGTCGCGCACCAGCGTGCCGCCGTCGTAGAGCTGCACGCACTTGAAGCGGACGGACGAGTAGCTGCCGGCGCGCGCGCCGAAGAGGTAGAACGTTTGCGTGTTGGAGGAGAAGTCGCTGCCGTGCGTGGCCGAGACGACGGTGACGTCGTCGTGCTTGGCGGCGGTGCCCCATTCGAAACGGATCCATTTCCCGACGATGGACGCGAACGTGCCGTCGTCGCGCTGCGTGGACGCGTAGCGGTAGTAGAGGGTCGAGCCCTCGTAGTCGACGATGAACGCGGCGCCGGAGTTGTTCGGCATGCCGGCGACGTCCTTGTCGTTGCCCGTCATGAGCATCATGTCGCCCACGACCTTGGCTTCGCCCTTGAAGACGTGCTCGGTGTCGATCAGCTGCGAGCCGGACGACTGCAGCCATTCGACGGTTGCATACCCGGACGGCAAAACGCCCGCGTACGTGCGCGCGAGCGCAAGCACGCACAAGCACGCGCACGCGAACCGCGCCGCTTTCGAAAAAAACAAGGTCATACGGCCAATAATTTTACCATATCGGACCCGTTGGCGAAAGACGAAAGTTTCACAGGTAGGGCGGGCGCGCCGCGCCCGCCGCGACCCCTGACGATCACGCGATCAATAACGCGACGGCACACCTCTAGCCATGCGGCGTCCGCGGCGCGGCCGCCCTACCATCGCCCCAACACAGGGCGGCCGCCCTACCATCGCCCCAACACAGGTAGGGCGGGCGCGCCGCGCCCGCCGCGCCCCGCCGCGCCCGCCGCGGACGATTACCGGTGCGGCAACTCCTTCCCCGTCACGCGGTCGAACGCGATCACGTGCGGCCATTCACGCGGGGTTTTGACCAACCCGCGCGAAACGGGGTTGCGGACGACATACGCCCATTTTTCGGCGTAATGGGCGTCGTCACGAATGCGCACGTCGAAAAAATTCGGCTGAAATTTGATGCCGCATTGACAGGACAAATAATGTTTCCAGTCCCCGATCGCACGCGACAAATCTTGTCCCGGCGGAACGGCGACGAGCATGTGGACGTGATCCGGCATCACCAACAGAAGCGTCAAAAACCACAGACCGTGTTCGTGCCGATAACGCGCCGATTCCAAAATGGCGGCGGCATACGGCAGCAGAGGACCTCCGTCGCGTTGCGCGGCACAAATCGTCACGAACCAAATCGCGTAGGAGGCGTTCACGGAAAAAGGCGGAACATGCGCCAGAGTCTTCCGTTCCGGCCGTTTTTCCGCCGTCGTTTGGCGGGAATGGCAAGGCAGATCGCTCATGCGTCCAGTGTAACAAAACGCGGGCGCCCCCACAAGTGGCGGTTCCAATAACGCGACGGCACACCTCTAGCCATGCGGCGTCCGCGGCGCGGCCGCCCTACCATCGCCCCAACCCGCCGCGCCGACCCGACCCAGTGCGGGCGCCCCAACCCAGGTAGGGCGGGCGCGCCGCGCCCGCCGCGCCCCGCCGCGCCGACCCGACCCAGGGCGGGCGCCCAAACCCAGGTAGGGCGGGCGCGCCGCGCCCGCCGCGCTTCAACCCCGCCTCACAGGCACTTGACCTGCGGCTTGTACTTCGCGAGGTACTGGGCGTTCTTCTCGTCGCCGCCCGGCGCGTTCGCCGAGTTCCACACCGGCGGCACGATGCCGCGCTCGACGCACTGGCGGCACGTCTCGATCTCGAGCAAGTGCGCGATCGTGAAGTCCACCACGTTCGAGACGGGGCCGATCGGCGTGGTCATCCCGGGCACGTGCACGATGGCGTCGCCCACGGGGTTGTAGTCGTCGATGCACACGTCCGCGTAGTCAAAGAGGTTCTTGCCGTTCGGATGGCGGATGAAGTGGTCCTTCGGCATCTCGTTCTGCCAGTAGCTTGACGCGACGGCGATGATCTTGCAGCCGCGCTTCCTGCACTCCTCGGCGGCGTCGATCGTCGCGGGGTTGATGCCGATGTTGTGGAAGAAGAGCACCACGTCGCCCGGCTGGGGGTCGTAGTACTTGATGATGGACGCGCCGAAGTTGACGGTGCGCTCCAGGGCGAGGTACTTGAGCGCCTGGTTGAACACCGAAAGCGCCGTCTCCATCATCGGGTTGATGTTCGCGAGACCGCCCGCGCGGAAGAACATCTCGCCCATCGCGAGCGTGGTGTGTCCGCCGCCCGCGTAGACGTTGATGAGCTTGTCCGCCGCGATGGCGTCCGCCATCAGCGTGGCGGCCGCCTTGATGTTCGCTTCCTGCTTTTCCGCGACTTCGCGGATGTTCTTCACCGCGGCGTCAATATACCCAAAATCGTTCAACATGTTTTCCTCCTAATCATCCGACACATCCATGCGGCGCCCGCGGCGCGGTCGCCCTACCATCGCACCGACCCAACCCAAGGCGGGCGCACCAACATAGGTAGGGCGGGCGCGCCGCGCACGCCGTCGTCCATTCCATTCCAGTTCTAACCCCTAACTCCTCACTTTGTGCGGCCGGTGTAGGCGTCGAGCGACTTGTCCTGCGCGGCCTTGAAGAACTTCTGCGCGGCCTCTTCGCGCGCGCCGTCCCACGGACGCGGACCGCCCGTGAGCTGCACCGCCCAGAGCTTGAGCTGCTTCTTGTGCCAGTTGACCTGGCAGTTCGTGCCCCACGCGCCGCCGTGGCCGAACCAGCTGTCCTCGTTGTCCTCCTGCGGCGCGCCCAGGCCGAGCGAGTAGCCGTCGTCCACGTTCTCCTTGTTCCAGTGGCTCTTCGTGCCCTTCGGACGCGTCGCCTTCGCGAGGATGCCCTTCACCGTCTCCTCCTTGAGGACGCGCACGCCGTTCTCGCCGACGCCG
>DCIH01000056.1:11250-11532 GCA_002317575.1 Verrucomicrobia bacterium UBA1731
AGAACTTGAGCTGGTCGTTCGCCGTGGTCCAAAGGCCCGCGCCCGCGCTCGCGAACACGTGCTTGCCGTTGTACGGACGCTGCTGCCAGTCGGCCTGGCGCTGGTATGTCGCGGGCGCGTTGGACACGCACGTGTACATCTCGACCTGCGTCTTGAGCTGCTCGTCCGTGGGCCAGAACCAGGTGGACTTCATCCCGAGCGGATCGAGCACCGCCTCCTTGAGGTACTGTTCCCAGGGCTTGCCCGTGATCACTTCCACGACCGCCGCGCCGATGTCGATGC
>DCIH01000051.1:0-180 GCA_002317575.1 Verrucomicrobia bacterium UBA1731
TCACTTCCTCGGGCTTCGTGTAGTGCGACTCGGCCGCGGAGACCTCGTCCTCAACGCCGGCGAGAACGCCGAGCTCGGCCTCGACCGTGACGTCGCGCTTGTGCGCGTAGGCCACGACCTTCTTCGTGAGCTTGATGTTCTCCTTGAAAGGAAGGTGCGAGCCGTCGATCATGACGGACG
>DCIH01000051.1:282-1542 GCA_002317575.1 Verrucomicrobia bacterium UBA1731
TTGCAGCCGAGCTCCTTGGCGTATTCCACCGCACCCTGCGCCATGTAGCGGAGGATCGTGGGGTTCGCATACTTGCGCGCGCCCTTCGAGACCTGCATGATCACCGGGCTCTTGGTTTCCACCGCGGCCTGAACGATGGCCTGCATCTGCTCCATCGTGTTGAAGTTGAACGCGGGAATCGCGTAACCACCCTTGACGGCCTTGGCGAACATCTTCCTGGTGTTCACGAGGCCGAGCGACTTGTAGCTGACTGCCTTCATTTTTGTACCTTTTCCTTTTGTTTAGGAGAAAAATCAGGTGAAAAGTATATCACGGACCTGCCCGTTCTGCAACTTGAGAACGCGCTGGTTGGACGATCCGCGGAACTTGAGCGAGATGTCCTTCTTGGATTCGACGAACGGACCGTCCACCAAGACGTCGATGCACGTGAGCATCCGATCGGTGTACGGCGTGCGCCAGCGCGTTTCCGCCAGAAGCTCCTTCTCGAGCACGCACCCCGTGTAGCACCACACGTCCTTCGCGGGGAACTTCGCGCGGAACCGCTCGAGAAACGGCGCGAGCACCTCCTGGTTCGAGGGCTCGAACGGTTCGCCCCCGAGGAGCGTGAGCCCTTCCACCCAGTCCGGCGCGACGTTCTCGAAAATGACCTGTTCGGTCGCCTCGGTGAACGGCTCGCCGTAGCCGAAATCCCATGTCATCTCGTTGAAGCACCCCTTGCAGCGGTGCGTGCAGCCGGAAACGAAGAGCGACACGCGGACGCCGACGCCGTTCGCGATGTCGCTCTTGAGGATCTCGCCGTAGTTCACGTCAGCAGCATTCCCGGCAGCTCTGGGAGACGTGCAGGACGCGTTCCTGGATTTCCTGGGTGCGGCCCTGGTTCCAGTACTGCGAGCCGATGTAGCCGCAGGTGCGGCGCGCCACGTTCATCGTGTTCTGGTCCGTGTTGCCGCACTTGGGGCACTTCCACACCAGCTTGCCGTTCTCGTCCTTGACGATCTGGATCTCGCCTTCCCAGCCGCACTTCTGGCAGTAGTCGCTCTTGGTGTTCAGCTCGGCGTACATGATGTGGTCGTAGATGAACTGCATGATCGCCAGAACCGCCGCGAGGTTGTTCTGCATGTCGGGCACTTCCACGTAGGAGATCGCGCCGCCGGGCGAAAGCGTCTGGAACTTCGATTCGAGCTTGAGCTTCTCGAACGCGTCGATCTTCTCCGTGACATGCACGTGGTAGGAGTTCGTGATGTAGTTGCGGTCCGTCAC
>DCIH01000051.1:1645-2320 GCA_002317575.1 Verrucomicrobia bacterium UBA1731
GTCGATGCACTCGGCCTTCTTCCACGCGGCCGTGTACTCGTTGAGCTTCTTCATGATGTCGAGCCCGAGCGCCTCGCCCTGGAGTTCCGTGAGCTTGTAGCCGCAGAGCGCCCGCACCGCCTCCCACAGGCCCGCGTAGCCGAGCGACAGCGTGGAGTAGCCGCCGTGGAGGTACTTGTCGATCGTCTCGCCCTTCTTGAGACGGAGCAGCGCGCCGTGCTGCCACAGGATCGGCGCCGCGTCCGAGAGCGTGCCCGTGAGGCGCTCGTGGCGGCACTGGAGCGCCTTGTGGCACACCGTCATGCAGTCGTCGAACGTCTTCCAGAATTCGTCCATGAGCCGGACCTCGCCCGCGTTCGCGCCGGCGCGCTCCTTAGCGAGCAGCGCGATGTACACGAGGTTCGCCGTCACCACGCCCTGGTTGAAGCGGCCGTAGTACTGCGCCTTGCCCTCTTCGTTCACGAACGGCGTCAGGAAGCTGCGGCAGCCCATGCACGTGTAGCAGTGGCCGTCGCCGTTCTTGTCGACCTTGTTCTTGAGCATGATCTTTTCGGAGATGTAGTCCGGCACCATGCGCTTGGCGGTGCACTTCGCCGCCAGCTCCGTGAGGTACCAATACGGCGCGCCCGGCTTCACGTTGTCTTCCTCGAGCACGTAGATGAGCTTCGGGAACGC
>DCIH01000051.1:2468-2787 GCA_002317575.1 Verrucomicrobia bacterium UBA1731
GTCATGAGCGTCACCACCTGGTACTGGATCGTCTGCACGCCGCGCTTGATCTCGTCCTTCACGCGGTTCTCGACGATCGTGCGCTTCTGGTCCTTCGACGCCTTGATGCCGGCGGCGGCGAACTCCTCGTCCACCTCCTTCATGAACTTCTCGCGCGACACCTGCACGAACGGCGCGAGGTGCGTGAGCGAGATGGACTGGCCGCCGTACTGGTTGGACGCCACCTGCGCGATGATCTGCGTGGCGATGTTGCACGCCGTGGAGAACGAATGCGGACGGTCGATCGTCGTGCCGGAGATCACCGTGCCGTTCTGCAGCA
>DCIH01000051.1:2809-13828 GCA_002317575.1 Verrucomicrobia bacterium UBA1731
GTTCACGAGGTCGCAGTTGTGCATGCGCTGCGCGTAGTAGTCCATATCGTGGAAATGGATGAGGCCGTCCTCGTGCGCCTTGACGATGTCCGGCGGCAGCAGCAGGCGCTTCGTCACATCCTTCGACACCGCGCCTGCCATGTAGTCGCGCTGCACGGAGTTGATCGTGGGATTCTTGTTGGCGTTCTCCTGCTTCGCCTCCTCGTTCGTGCAGTTGATGAGCGAGAGGATCTCGCCGTCCGTCGTGTTGTTCTGGCGCTTGAGCTTCTGCACGAAACGGTACACGATGTACTTCTTGGCGATCGCCGTGCCGCCCGCTTCCATGATCTTCGTCTCCACGAGATCCTGGATCTCCTCCACGCCGAGCGCACGGTCGTGCGACGCGGCGAACTGCTCGATCTGCTCGGCGATGCGCTCGATGCGCGCGGGCGTGAGCTTGTCGGCCTCTTCCACCGCTTCGCTCGCCTTCGCGATCGCCGCCGCAATCTTCGCCTTGTCAAACAGCACTTCCTCGCCGCTGCGCTTGATGATGTTCATGCCCCTGAAATCCTTTGCGTATGTTTTTGTTTTTCCGTTTCCAAATCCATGTCATCGAACACACATTCCATTGTGTGCTCACTTTTTGGAATATACTATATTTGGTGGTGCGTTGCAAGAATAAAATCAATATATTGTGTAGCGCGATCAGACGACACGCAATATATTGTAATTTGCGCCTTTTTTCGTCAAAAAGGTGACATACGCCCGACAGGAGCGCATTTCACAACCGGAAAAAGGCGCGGAGGAAGCCCGAGAACGCCGCTTAACGGACTTCGATCTTGCCGAGGCGCACCGTCGGGGCGCTCGGCTTCATCTCGAGGATGTCGAGCGTGCGGCCCATCTGCGAGAAGCCGATGCCCGTCACCTTCACGGGCCAGTCGATCTTGCCGTTGCCGTTGCCGTCGCGCGTCCATGTCCAGTGGTTCATGCCGGGGCCGACGATGCGCACGTCGGACTGCGCCGTCACGGGCATCTGGATGAAGTGCCAGCCGTCGTAGTTGAGCGAGAGCTTCGCCGGCCAGTCGTACACATAGCAGCCGACGCCGCCCATGCCGGCGGTGAACCACACTTCGCCTTCGGCATCGGTTATTTCAAACGCGAGCTTGCCCCAGTTGGAGTTGCCCTTCGCCCAAATGCCGAGCGTGTCGAACGGCTCCGCGATCGTCTTCGGGTTCTTGATCTTGATGAGGCAGTATTCCATCATGATTTCGGGACAGTCCTTCTGCGAGAGATGCTCGACCTCGACGCACGCGCCCTTCTCATCGTCCACGGCGTCCTTCACCGCGAAGGCGCCGGGACGGTGCGGTGCGTCTTCGAACGCCGGATCGATGCGGACGTCCTCGCCCGCGACGACCGCGACATCCGACGCCTTCGCGAGCGCGTCCACCGTGCGATTCTTCGCGAGCGACGCGGCGTTCTCGTGGCGGAAGGTGCGCTTCGGCGCGAACGCGAAGGATTCGATCCGCTTGTCCGCGACAAGGTAGGAGGCCTCGTCCAGCACCTCGATCTCGAGCGCGTCGGTTTCGGTCTCCGCGCCGGTCATGTTCACATGCCGGTAGCCCGGCTTCCACGGAACGAACCCGAGCGCCGTCGCGCCGCCCTTCCAGTTGATCGCGGCCGTCGTTTCGCCGCGCGCCATCCACAGGGCGTAGACCCACGTGCCGTCCTTGCCCCGGAACTCGAGCGCGTAGCCCGTGAGCGATCCCGTGGGCACCATGCGCTCGAATTTCGCGCAGTCCAAGACGCGCGTCAGCGTCGCGAGCGCGAGCGCGTTTTCGCTCGGATACGCGAGCGGCCAGCGCGAGAACGTGGCCACGTCCCAGATCGTGTCCGCGTAGCTATTCGCCACCTCGCAGCCGATCTCCTGCGGAATCGTGTCGTATTCGAGCGCGTGCGAGATCAGCATGTCACGCATGTTCAGCGCCGCCGCGCCGCGGAAGCTGCGCTCGAAGCGCTCGGTGCGGTTCTTCCACTCGAACGGCGCGCTCATCTTCTGCGTGTAGCCGAAATCACGCGCGAGCTTCTTGATGATCCACGGCGTGAAGGCGGTGGACATTTCGGGCGCCATCGTGAGCCCCACGGATTCTTCGCCCCATTTGTCGACGAGCTCCTTCGGATACCCGCCGCGCATCAGGAAGCCGACGAGCCCGTACGACTCGCCGCTGTTGCCGTACACCAGCTTCACCGACGGATCGACCTCGCGCCAGCACTCCGCCGTGCGGGTGGCCATCTGCATGAAGTAGTGCTGCTGGTTCTTCTGCCGCTCGGTGAGTTCCATCTTCCCGCCGAAGGCCTCCTTCGGGAACGGTCCGCCGCCCGATTCGTGGAACACGAGCGCCTCCTTGCAATGCGGGAAACGCTTGACGAGATCGCGCATCCGCGCCTTGGCCGCTTCGCGGTCCTCGGGCTTCTTGCCCACGCGGATGAACGGGAACTGCCCGGTCGTCATCTTCAGGGACGCGAAGGGCTCGTTCGTCTCGCAGACGTCCTTCGGCATCATCGGACGGCGGAAGCCGAGATACCTGTACGGCGGCAGCCAGTCCTCGATTTTGGAGACCGTGCCGTGCGCGCCGCACCAGTTCCAGCTGATGTACGGCGATTCGTAGCCGGCCTGGCGGTCGTCCTTCGGCAGAAGACCGTACGACGCCACGTGCTTCTGCACCTCGGCGCCCTGCGCGTCCGTCATCGCGTAGGTGACTATGTAATGGCCGAACGGAAGCTTGCCGGGCAGGTCGAGCGTTTTCTCGAGGCCCGCGCCGACCGGCTCGGAATGCTTCCACAGTTCCTTGCCCCAGTCGTCCGCCACCGTCGCCGTGAACGCGTACGCGCCGTCCGCAATCGGCTTCGCCGTCACCACCGCCTGCGGCGTCTCGCCCGGATAGAACATCGAATACGCCCGCACGGGAACCGCCTTCAGATACACGGGCGATTCCAGTAGCTCGGCCTTGAGCACGATCACGCTGCTGCGCAGCTCCTCCGCCGGCGAACGGCGCGAATCGACGTAGTAGGAGCTCTTTTCCCACAACGGCCCCGTGAGTTCGAAGTGGAGGTACGGCAGCTCCACGTGCAAAAGGCCGTCCGTCATCGAGGTGAGGTCCATGATCCGACCCACGTCGATGCCGAAGTCGATTTCGTAGAGGTCGCCCTTCTTCGTCACGCGCGGATCGGGCTTGGAAAGGTCGACCGTCACATCCACCATCGCCTCGCTGCGGCCCTGTCCGCCCACGAAATGCGTGAGGCGCGCCGTCACCACCGGCACCTGCTCCTTCGGCGCGGAAGGATCGATTTTGCACGTCACCTTCGCGCGGTTCCACTGCTTGCGCGGCACGTTCCACAGACAGCTCGACGGCATCCAGCGGAACGCGTTGCGCGACAGGTACTCGTTGCACTCGAGCGCGTAGGAACCGAGGTTCTCGCGCACGCGCTCGAGCCTGAAACCGTCCTTCGGCAGCGCAAGCGGCCACGTCTCCGCGCCCTTCACGACATAGTCCGCGACGCGCGCGGACGCCTCCGCCGCCGCGCCCGAGAGCGTCACGGAAACCGACGTCTTCGGCATCTTCATCGTGCGCAGGAGCTGCCCCTCGAGCAGCAGGCGGCACGCGCCCGCGCCGTCGGGACGGAGCGTCAGCGTCCAGACGCGCTCGTTCGGACGCGGGAAGACGTCCCGCGCCGCCGCGATCTCGGCGATTTCGGGCGTCTCGTAGGCGAGCTGGCTTTCGATCGGCGGCACCGCGTAGAAGCCGCGCTCCTTGTAGGTGACGACCTTGAGCAGACCGTTCGTGACGACGACATCGCGTTTCTTGTCCGCGAACTTGCCGCCCTCGAAGACGCGGTACGACGTTTCGCCGCCGTGGTTTTCCATTCTGAAGGAAACGGTTTCCGGCTTTTCGCCGCCGAGGTCGAACGCGAACGCGACGCTCGCGCCTTTCGCAAACGCCGATTTGAAGCGGATGTCGAGTTCCTTGTCCTTCAGCTCGGCGGAAAACGCCTTCCCCGCCTCCAGCACCGAACCCGCTCCCTCGCCCAGGTAGGGCGGGCGCGCCGCGCCCGCCGACGCCAACGCGCGGATCACCTCCGTGAGATCGCCGCGCTCGTACGGCCGCGCGACGCCGTCCACGAGCACCACGCGGTCGAAGCTCAGATGCGCCTTGCCGCCCACGGTCGTGAGATTCCAGCCCACGAGCGGCTTCGCGGGCAGCGTCGCGTGCGCCTCCTCGACGAGCTTGCCGCCGCGGTAGACCCAGAAGGTCGCCTGGTTTCCGCGCACCGTGATCGCCGCGCGGTTCCACGCGCCGAAACCGGCTTCGCCGCCGCCAAAGAGGAAACCCGCGTCGCCCTCCTTCGGCGCGGCGGGTTTCGCCTCGCCCTCAAAATGCGAACCGCGCTCGCTCACCACCAGTAGCTTCGTCTCGGGTTTCGCCTTGTCGCCGAAATAGAGACGAAACCCGAACGCGCGCGGATCGGCGCCGAGCGAACGGAACCTGAAATACAGCGACCATTCCTTTTCCTTGGGCGAATCGGCGAACGCGAAATGGCGCGTGTGGAAATCGCCGTCCTTCTCCGTGTTGAACGCGAGGCATGTGACGCCGCAGCGCGTTTCGTTGAGCGCCGCGCCGGGATTGAACGCCGCGGTGCGGTTCGCCAAATGGTCGAATTCCTCGATCTGGATGATGCGCTCGGCGCCGAGGCAGACGGAAACGGCCGCCGCTGCGACCGCGAAGGAAAGGGCTTTGGTTTTCATGGGAGGAATTATACCCGCGCACGGTTCAACAGACAACCCCGCCAAACGGCGGGGTGGCGTTCATCCTTTAGTCTTTAAATATGTCAAGATAGCGTTTGAAATCGTAGATGGTATTCCGCTTCGCTTCGGACGAAGCGACGAGAATGCCCTCCTTCACGAGTGGCGTGAACAGACGATTGGCGTTTTGATATCCACAGTCCAGAGCTTCAGCCACTTGGTTAATCGTCACACGCGGTACGCTATAGAGGTATTTGAAGAGCTGCTGCGCCAGCGCCGTATTCGGAATCTTGTGCGAGCAAGCGGACATCTCGTCCCTCAAGGCGAATATCTGCTTGAACTTGCGGCATCCAGTCTGTGCCGTCTCGGCGACCGCTTCAAGGAAGAACAAGACCCATCCCATCATGTCGTTATCCGTTCGCACACGAGACAGCGCCTCGTAGTACGCCTCGCGGTGTTGTTCCAGATGCGACGAGACATAGAGCGACGGACAAGACAGCTCGCCTTTACTGATGAGATAGAACGGAATCAGCAGACGCCCCACACGTCCGTTGCCGTCGAGGAACGGGTGAATCGACTCGAACTGGTAATGACTGATGGCGCACCGAATCAAGTTGGGGACTTGTATCTCATCGTTATGCCAGAACTTCTCAAGGTCAGTCAGCAAGTCCGGCAGATACTCAGTTGAGGGTGGCACGTAGCGAGCGGTCGCAATCGAGTTGCCGCCTATCCAGTTCTGACTGCGGCGAATCTCGCCCGGATGCTTCGCCTCGCCACGAACACCAGACAGAAGACGCTCATGCGCACCGCGCAGAAGACGAATCGACAAGGGCAGTTTCTTCAGCTCGTCAATCGCCTCGTTCATCGCTTCGACGTAGTTGTTGACCTCACGCCAGTCGTTCCGCCGCTCCTCGACGATTGCCTCCTCTGGAAGAATCGCCTCCTCCATTTCCGTCTGCGTTCCCTCGATGCGGCTTGATGCACTCGCTTCACGAACGACGTGCATACGGATGAAGAGGTCGATGTCTGGGACGAACTGCGCACAAGCGTCAAGTCCAGCCAGCGCTTTCACCGCTCGCTCATGCAGCATCGTCAGACTTTGCGAGTCC
This sequence comes from Verrucomicrobia bacterium UBA1731, assembly GCA_002317575.1. Classification (GTDB taxonomy): domain Bacteria; phylum Verrucomicrobiota; class Kiritimatiellia; order RFP12; family UBA1067; genus UBA1731. The sequence goes on from DCIH01000051.1 coordinate 8,696, forward strand.
CACGTCCACGTATGATTGACGAACGTGGGGACAAAGCACGAATACTGATAGCAAGGTACAAGCTCACCAGCCTTATACTCTTCAATCTTCATACGCTATTTTCATCCCGTGATAATAAGAATCCCGCTATTTACAAAAAACCGCCGTTTTGTAAATAACGAATATATTATAACAGAAGAGCTGTGAAACGGGAATAGGGGTAGGCACCGAATTTCATAAGTTATATAATTCGTACCAGCGAGGGGGAGTGGGATGGGACAAAGTGGATTCAAAAGCGGGCGTACTTTCAGGCGTACTGGTGTCTGAACCTTCCGCTGGCATGGGAAACCAGTCCGCCTTGTTAGAAAATCAAAAACCCCAGCATCAGCCGGGGTCTCGCGAATCTAACTGGTGGGCTATAGTAGATTCGAACTACTGACCTCTTCCATGTCAAGGAAGCGCTCTAACCAACTGAGCTAATAGCCCGCAAATGAAAACGGCAGAGAATATACCAAAAGAGCGGCTTCGGCGCAAGGACTAATTTGCACTTTTTGCAGTCGGACACTCGGCGCCGTTGCGCGGGAACCTCAAGGCGTCACGATGACCTTCGTGCCGGGCCTGCACATCGCCAACAACCGCGCGGCGTTCCAGTTCGCCAGACGGAAGCAACCGTGCGATCCCGTGAACCCGATCGATTCCGGACGCGGCGTGCCGTGAATGCCGTATCCGGACAGGTTGAGTCCCATCCACGCCACGCCCACGGGACAATTCTCGCCGGGCGGCCACAAGTGGCGCTGTACCTTCTTCCCCGGCGGCGTGGCGTCCGGCGTGTACGTGTAGTTCGGCCACGGAATGCACGAAACCATCTTGAGCTCGCCGCGCGGCGGGACTTTCGCCTTGTTCGCCGCGATGGAGCACGGAAAGAACGCGAGCGTCCCGCCGGCGGCATCGTACGCCGTGACCGTGCAATTGGAAACGGACACGCACACCAACGCCGCCTCGGGCCGTTTCGGCCGATTCGGGCGCCCGCGGTCCGCCGCCAGGAATTCGTCCGCCATCGGCGGAAAGTCGGGGATGACGATCTTCTGTCCGACGCGCACATCGTTCCAGTCGATTCCCGGATTCAGCTTCCCGAGCGCGATCTGCGACAGATGCCCGCGTTCGGCGAACATCTCCTTGACGGACTCGTAGCCCATGCGCGGCAGCGCCGCCTTCTTCGCCGGATCGTCCGGTATCGTCGTCAACGCGTCCAGATCCGCCTGCGACACCGTTTCCGTGCGGAACGGCGCGGGAGCGCCCGAGAAGACGAGGTCGTGCGCGCGCTCGGGTCCGGGCAGGCGGTCGCCGGCCTTGAACAACCGGTTGTCCACGAGATACCGCTCCAGGACGCGCTTCGACTTTTCGCCCCACTGCCCGTCGATGGCGCTGCAGGAATATCCGACGCGATCCAGATGGATCTGCATCGCGAGCGTCTTGGAATCCGCGAACGAAACCGCGAACAAAGCGGCGAACAAGTGGGCGAACATCGTCTTTCTCCGTCAATCGGGCATGCTCAACGCCCATGTTTTCCGCTGCGACGCGGGAAGCGCCCGCTCGCGCAGCAATTCGGCCCGCCAGGTGCCGGCCGACGCGCCGAAATCGCCGATGTAAGCGGCCGGCCGCGATGGCGTCCCGGCGCCCGAACGGTCGAATACCACGAACACGCACCCGCTCGCCTTCAGATCGAGCGCGACCTCGGTCCGTTCGATATCGTCGTTGAAGCGGCGAGGACGCCGCTTCTCCTGACAGGGACGCCCTTCCGCGGGGACGATGGAACCCTCCTGCGGATTCCACACGCTCACGCGCCCCGTCGCACGGAAGGACAATTTCCCCTTCCAGGGCCTGTCCCCGTTCGTAGCGACGAAATAGCGGTCGACCGACCCTTCGCGCCGATGCTCCCACACGATGTTCGTGCCGCCGCCCGAAACGTCCGGCGGCGGCAACGCCGCCGCGGCGAAATTCGTGACGACGACACACCCCGCGGCCACGCCGGCGGTCATCCTGGCCTTCACGTCGTCGCGCAGATGGGGCGTGTCGCGCAGCCACAGCGTTCCGTAACGGATGCCGTCCGGCGTCGTCCACGCGCCGTTCTTGGACGTCAATCGCGTCAGCAGCGCGTCCGCCGTGCAATAGTCGTATTTGAAGCCCTCGGGCACATCCGGCAAATGCGCGGTCGGCAGATGATCCACATCGTCCCCCAGATAGAGCAGCACGTCGCGGACCGGTTTTCCGCGCTCCAAAAGCAGCGTGCAGCGCGCAAGATAGGCCGTGAACGCATCCAGATGATCCACCCACTTCTGACGGCGGTTAAAGGGCGTGCCGTTGCCGCCCAGGGAACCGCCGGGCGGCGGCGCGTCGTCGCCGCGCGGATCGTGGATCCACCCTTGCGTCACCATGTGCGTCACGCCCTGCGCGAAATGGAAGTTGGCGACCTCCACGAGATCGACGAGCCGTTCGTCCCACGTGAGATGCCCCGTGAACGCCTCGGCGTCGACGCGCGGTTTGCCGTAGAGGTGCGCGGCGGACGCGCAGGGACGGATCGGCTTGAAGTCGAGCGAACCGACGAAGCGGCCGGTGCGCGGCTGCCAGAATTCGCACATCGGCACGTCGGCGTGTTTCCAGTAGTCGAGGGGATCGCCGGGAAACACGTCGCCGCCCGCCGTTTCGTAGGCCACGGAAAGTCCGTCCGCATGCGCGCGTTCGACGATGCGGCCGTAGAATTCGCGCGCCACGCGGTCCGAAAGGAACCGCCGCCAGTCGGCGAAGAACGCCCGCGTCGCCTCGCGGTCGCCGCACACGTAGCCGCAGAGCGCCGGCCAGCAGAGATCGCGCCCGCAGGCCGCGCGGAACGCGCGGTCTAGTCCGGGCGTCCACGTCTGCGAAGCGCACTCCCAGCTGTCCAGCAAAAGACCCTGGAGCAATCCGCCGGCGAGCGGTCCCCGCACGAGACGGCCGATGAAACCGTCGTAGTGCGCGTCGGCGCCGGCGGCGGCAAGTTTGTCGCATTCCCAGCCCGTGGCGGCCTCGGGCGCGGGCGAATTGCGGTGGCCCGCGTTCACGTGGCCGATGCGTAGCACGGTCCAGCGTCCGGACGGCGGTTGCCAGTCGAGCGAACCGTCCGGCCGCATCTTCGCGGTGAGGTCCACGACGGATGCGGGGTCGACGCACGCCGCGCGCGAGACGGGCAGGTGCGGACCGCGGATGCGGGAACGGAGCACGTACGCGGCGTCCGCCTCCCAGTTGTCCGGAACGGCGCGGCCGCGGAAACGCGTGAACGCGAACGCCATGTCGTGGCGGTGGACATATGTCACGCGGAAACGCCGCGCCGTCGTTTCGGGCAGCGCGAGCGAAAGCGGCGAATTGTCCATCCAGTTCGATTTCGGCATCGGCGTCTCGCGCAGCACGCACCACCCGGCGGACGTTTCCGCCTCGACGCGCAGCGTCACCTCCGGCGCGTAGCAGTGGCGGTGGTTCATCTGCTGCACGGGCGTGATCTCGATCGTCCGCACGCGCACGTCGCGTCCGAAATCGACGTCGAACCGCGCCTCGCCCGCGCCGCGGATGCCAAGCTCCCTCCCCGCTTCGGAAAATCCTTCGCGCCACGCGGCGCGCAGCGCCGCGCCGTCGAGCATGGGTTGACTCGGGTCCCTCGGCACGTAACACCACCACGGATGGGTGCAACGGCGGTATTCGTCGCCGTCGTAGGCACGCGGCCCCGTCACAGAAACGGGCGTCAGGCACGTCTCGGCGTCGCCGTCCGGCGACGGGAACGCGACGACGGCGATGTCGCGGTAGTCGCGCCAGTCGTGGTCGTCCGCCTGCAATGCGCGCTTGAGCGGCGGCACGGGCGCGCCCGGCTCGACGATCGTCCGCGAGAACACGAGGTCGCGCATGGCGTTCGTGGGCGCGATCCACGGACCGCCGGCCATCGACCAGCCGGGACAGTTCTGCATCTTGAAGGTGAGCCCGAGCCGACGGCACTCTTCGGCGGCGAACCGCACGTAGGCGTCCCAGTTGGCGCTCAGGCAGCGCGTCTGGTTTGTGACGCCGGGCCAGGGTCCGCCGAAGTCCTCGTGGAAAAACTGAACACCCGAAAAGCCGCCCTTCCGGACGGCCGCGAAATCGGCCTTGAGGCCGTTCGTGGAAACGTTGCCGGCGATTACGTGGAACCACGTCTCGGGACGGGCCTCCCGGGGCGGATTGCAAAACGCCGCCGCAAGGTCGTCGCCGTCTGCGCATAAAGCGGCGGAGCAGACGGCAAACGACACGAAGAGAAACGAGACGCGCCGCATCATTTCGAGGCGCCGAGGTCGCGGTCGGTCCAGGCCTTCTGCGCGGCGCGCCGGCCGTCCATGAACGCCTTGTCCGCGGCGCGCTTGCGCTGCAGATCGGCGCGGCGCGTCTCCCATTCGGCATCGGTATAGGGATCCGCCTGCACGATCACCTCGTTCAAACGGATACCGCACATGAGAAATAGCCACTGGATGCGGCAGACGACGTCCGCGACGCTTTCGAACGGCGTTCTCAGCGCATCCGTCTCGTAGAGTTCGCCGACGGGCGTTCCGCCGGCGGGGCAACCGAGCCACGCCAGCTCACCCGCGTCCTGCAGCGCGGCGAAGGTCTGCGGACGGGCCTCGAGCAGTTTCCCGGCGACGCGCGCGAACGCGGCTTCCCAGGAATCGACGGTCTCCTCGACCCGATCCAGGCACAGGCAGACGGGACGGAGCTTCACCAGTTCCGCCGCCGGCGCGACCAGCGTCATCGTGCGCAGGCGCTCGGAACGGTGGCGTTGCTGGAATTCGCGGGCCTCGCGCCCGAACGACTTGAAATGCGCATGGGGATTCGAAAGCCACTCCCCGACCAACGCGGGGTAATCGTTTCCGGCGCGTTCGAACGCGCACACGGGGCAACGGGGGCGCGGGGAGGCGTCTCGGCGCGGCGGCCTTCCGCCGCCGAAACCATTGCCGAACCCGCTGGAATTCGACTGCCCGTCATTCCAATCCATCATCCGAGACCTCGCCTCTTTTCACGACAAAAACGCCATTGGCGCCGTATTATAATGACGCCTTCCCCTACCGTCAACCTGCGAATGCGCTTGAGCCCGGGCCATCATCT
>DCIH01000010.1 GCA_002317575.1 Verrucomicrobia bacterium UBA1731
CACGCGCTTCAAGGGCCTCGGCGAACTGAACGCCAAGGAGTTCAAGGATTTCATCGGACCCGACATGCGCCTGACGCCCGTCACCTGCAGCGACGACGTGGAAGTGGACAAGACGATCAAGTTCTACATGGGCGCCAACACGCCCGAGCGCAAGGACTACATTATGGACAACATCGTCTGCGACACGAGCGATTTCTGATGAAAAAGCTTGATGTCACCGGGTTCGGGGCTTTTCTGTTCGACATGGACGGCGTCCTGGCGGACAACTGCGGTTATCACGTGGTCGCCTGGCTCGAGTTCGCCAAACGCCATGCCTTCGACCTCACCGAAAAGCAGGTGATCGACTGGATGGGTGCGCCCGGCAGCTACTACATCGAGCAGATGCTCGGCCGAAAGCCCGGCCCCGAGGAACTCAAACGACTCGCGGAGGAGAAGGAAGCCGTCTACCGCGAGATCTACGCCCCGCACATGGCGCTGCCCGCGGGCTTGCGCGCGCTCTTGGACGGCGCGCACGCGCGCGGCGTGCCGTGCGCCGTGGTGACGGGCGGTCCCGTGTCGAACGTGGATTTCCTTCTGGACGGTCTCGCGCTGCGCCAGGACTTCGCGTTCGTGGTGGATGCGTCGCAATACGAACGCGGCAAGCCCGCGCCGGACTGCTACCTGCAGGGCGCGGCGCGCCTGGGCGTCTCGCCGGCGGAATGCCTCGTATTCGAGGACGCCGTGAACGGCATCCAGGCCGGCCGCGCGGCGGGGATGCGCGTGGTGGCCATTACGGGCACCAATCCGCGTGCGGTTCTCGAGGCGACCGAAGCCGACTGCGTGATCGATTCGTTCACGGAACTGTGAACTTTGGTATAATGGCGCCATGAAAATCTTGATGTTGGGAGACGTCAACGGTTCGCCCGGGCGGCGGATTGTGAAGGAGCAGCTCGCGGCGCTCAAGGCGAAACACGGCGTGGAGGCCGTGGTCGTCAATGGCGAAAACGCGGCCGCCGGCAACGGCATCACCGTTCCGCTCGCCAAGGAACTTCTCGCCGCCGGCGCGGACGCGATCACGCTTGGCGATCACACCTGGGGGCAGAAGGACCTCGCTGGCACGATCGGCCAGCTGCCGCAGCTGATTCGTCCCGCGAACGGCGGTCCCGGCCAGCCGGGGAAGGGCTGGTGTCTCGTCACGACGCCGCTCTGCCGCTTCGCGGTGGTGAACCTCCTGGGGCGCGTGTTCATGCCGCCGTGCGACTGTCCGTTCCGCGCGGCAGACGCGCTCCTGGCCGAAATCCCCAAGGATGTCCCCGTGTTCGTCGATTTCCACGCGGAGGCGACCTCCGAAAAGATCGCGCTCGCGCACTATCTCGACGGCCGCGTCACGGCCGTGGTGGGCACGCACACGCACGTGCAGACCTCGGATGCGCGCATCCTCGCGAAGGGCACGGGCTTCATGACGGATCTCGGCATGTGCGGTCCGTACGTCTCGTCCATCGGTCGCGATCTGGATGCGGTGCTGAAGAAGTTCATCACCGGCATGCCCAACCGCTTCGAAATCGCGGAAGGTCCCGCCACGCTCGAAGGCGCGCTGATCGAATTCGACGCGAAGACGAAACAGTGCACGGCAATCGAGGCCGTGCGCGTGCGGGAGCCGCGGTCATGATCGCGTATCTGAAGGGGATTCTCGCGGAGAAGGAGCCGTCCCGCGTGGTGATCGAATGCGGCGGCGTCGGCTACGAATGCGCCATCTCGCTCACGACCTACGAACATTTGCCGGCTACGGACGGCGCCGTCAAGCTTTTCACGCACCACGAGGTGCGCGAAGACGCGCAGCTGCTGTTCGGCTTCGCCACCGAGCCCGAGCGGGACATGTTCCGCACGATGATCGGCGTCTCCGGCGTAGGCCCGAAGCTCGCGCTTTCCGTTCTTTCGGGTCTGTCGCTCGGCGATCTGCAGCTCGCGATCGCGCAGGGCGACGCGAAGCGGCTCGCTACGATCAAGGGCGTGGGCAAGAAGACGGCCGAACGCCTTGTGGTGGAACTCAAGGACAAGGTGAATCCCATCGAGGCGTTGGCGCACTCTTCCGCGGCGGCGACGAAGGAGCAGGGCGGCGTGTTGCGTGACGCGATGCTCGCCCTGACGGCGCTCGGCTTCGCCGAAGACGCGGCGCGTGAGATGGTCGAGCGCGTCCTCGAGGCCGACCCCAAGGTGGACAACGTGGAGACGGTGATCCGCCAGGCGCTCAAATCACGGTGACGTTCCGATGAGAATTCTTGCAGGCGTTCTGGTTCTGGCTCTCGCGCTGGCGGCGCGGGGCGCCGAGGCCGTGCGCGGCGAGGCGGCGGCCGCGTGGTTTCCGGAAAAAGTGCGTGCGGCGGCGATCGTGGACGCCGCGCGCTGGGATTTCGCTCCGGGCGTCGAATACGGCTATGCGTATTGCACGAACCTCTTCGGCCGCGCGGGCGATCTGCACGTGGTGCGCATCGAGATCGCCAAAGCGGCGCTCAAGCCGTGGATCGACCAGGGCGCGTTCGCGTCGAACAAGCTCCAGCGCCTGTCGCGCAGCAGCGTGTCGGCGGCCAAGACGCAGGCGCTCTTTTCGCTGAACGGCGGCTTTTTCACCTGGAAGAAGCTCATTCCCTACTACCGCATGAAAGTGCGCGGCACGACGCTGTCGAGCGAAGCGGGTGGCTCGATGGGCCTCGCGTTCTCCGACGACGGGAAACGGGTGCTCGTCGGGAATGTGCCGGAGAAGGAACTCTCCGGTTGGGACAATTTCATGGCCGGCGAAGGGCTTCTTTCCAAGGGCCGGTGCACGCTGGACATGAAGCGTCCGCCGATTCCCACGAAGAAACCGGAGGCGCCGCGCACGTTCCTGGGCATGGACGCCGAAAAGAAGTTCCTGTGGGTGTTCGTGACGGGCGGGCGGCAGACGGGCGTCAAGAAGTCCTGGGGCCTCAGCTATTTCGACGTGAGCGATTTGATGGCGTGGTTCGGCTGCGCGGAGGGCGTGAACATGGATGGCGGCGGATCGACGACGCTCGCCGTGCGCGCGGACGCGCTGCCGACGGACCCGAAGACGCTCTCGCCCGAGGCGTGTCCGGCGAAGAGTGTGAAGGGGTACTGGATTCTGAACGCGACGAGCGACGGATCCGAGCGCGCCGTGCTGGACCACATCCAATTTTGGGATGCAAAAAGCGCGAAGTGATTCCGTTATGACCGTCCCGCAGTCCATTCTCGAAGACATCAAGTCCCGCGTCGACCTCGCGGACCTCATCGGTTCGCGCACGCAGATCAAACGCGCGGGACGCGACTACAAGGCGTGCTGTCCGTTCCACCACGAGAAGACGCCGTCCTTCGTGATCCATCCGGACAAGGGGTTCTACCACTGTTTCGGTTGCGGCGAACACGGCGATTGCTTCACCTTTCTGATGAAGCAGGACGGACTCACCTTCATGGAGGCGGTGAAGCAGCTCGCGCAGCAGGTGGGCGTGCAGGTCGAGGAAAAGGAAGATCCCGAAGCCGGGCTGCGCAAGCGCCTGTACGCGCTTCACGCGGAACTGGCGGCGTTCTACCGCCGGTGTCTGCTGCAGGCGCCCGAAGCGCAGCCGGCGCGCGACTATCTGTCCTCCCGCGAAATTCCGGACGAAACGGCCGAGGCGTTTCTCGTGGGGTATGCGCCGATGCGCGCGGACGCGATGCTCACATGGGCCGAAAAATACAAGTTTACGCCCGAAGAACTCGCGGCGGCGGGCGTCCTCTTGCCGCCGCGCCAACCCGGCGATCGGTGGTTCCACCGTTTCGGTGGACGGCTCGTCTTCTCGATCAAGGACCGTTCCGGCCGCGTGGTGGCGTTTTCCGCGCGCATTCTCACGAACGACAAGAAGAAGGCGAAGTACGTCAACTCGCCCGAGACGGCGGTATTCAAGAAGTCGAATGTGCTGTATGCCTTCGACCGCGCGGCCGGCGAAATCGTCAAGGCGCCGCGGCGCGAGGCGATCGTGTGCGAAGGGCAGATCGACGTGATTCGCTGCCACAGTTGCGGCTTCACCACGGCCGTGGCGTCCGAAGGCACGGCGTTCACGGAGGAGCACGTGCGGCTTCTGAAGAAATGCGCCGATTCGGTGGTGCTCGTCTTTGACGGCGATGCCGCGGGACGCAAGGCGACCGTGAAGACGGGCGGACTCTTCCTCGCCGCCGAAATGCCCGTGCGTGTGGCGTCGTTGCCGTCCCCCGAGGACCCCGATTCCTTCCTGCGCAAGGAAGGTGCGGAGGCGTTCCGCGCGATTCTGGACAAAGGCGAGTCGATCACGTCCTTTCAGGTACGCACGCTGCGCGAGGCGGAGGCGAACCCGAACACGATCGACGCCGTCTCGCGCGTGAGCCGCGCAACGCTGGAGACGATCGCGAAATGTCCGTCGGCCGTCATGCGGGCGGCGCTCCTGCAGGAGGCGTCGACGCTCCTGGCGTTGCCCATGAGCGCGCTGGAGGAGGACCTGGCGAAGGTCAAGAGCGCGGCCGCCCTGGAAAAGCGCGCGCCTGCGCGGCCCCTGGCAGGAGAAGCGGCGCCCTCGCCGCTTCCGGTTAGAGCCGTGCCGAATGATGATTTTCAGGAAGAGCTCAATCCGCCGCCCGAGGACGAGGACGCGGCGTCGCCGTCGAACAATCCGCCGTCCGGCCGCGAACGCGCGTTCATGGAATTCCTGTTCGAGAACGAGCGCGATCCGGATCTGGCGGCTTTGCTTGCGCAATGCGCGCCGGAGGGTCTTTTCGTGCATCCGTTCACGCGCAGCTTCGTGCGCGCGTGGCTTGCGGAGACGAAGACGGGCGGCGACGAAATCGCCGCGCTGCGCGACAAATTGCCGCCGGCGGAATGCGGTTGGCTCGACGCCGTTCTGCTCGCGGCGCAGCGCTCGGCAATGAGCGAACTCGACCCCGTGACGATCCTGAAGGATTTTCTGCGGCAGCTGTGGATGGAGCACGCGAAGCGCCAGCTCGGCGCGCTCGATGCCGCGTCCACGCCGGAGAACGACCGTCGCCGGCTCGAGCTGGCGGTGCTCGTGCGCAAGTTCCAGCGTGGCCGCTGGGAGACGCTTCTGCCGTTGATGACGGCGCCGTCGCTGCCGGATGACGCGTTTTGACATCGTTGGATTCGCACATGGGAAAGGCGACTGCATGACGATCGGACTGGTAAGCTTGGGCTGTGCGAAGAACGCGGTCGATCTGCAGGTGATGGCGGGGCATCTCGTCAAGCGCGGGCATGCGCTCGCGCCCGACCCCGACAACTGCGACGTGCTGCTCGTGAACACATGTTCGTTCATTGAATCCGCGCGCGAGGAGGCGGCGGACGAAATCCTGCGCGCGTGCGAACTGAAGCGCCGCGGCCAGGTCGGCCGCGTGGTGGTGACGGGCTGCTTCCCGCAGCGCTACCCCGAGGAGACGCTCGAGCTCTTCCCCGATGTGGACGCCGTGCTGGGCGTGGACGCGCTAGACAAGATCGCGTCCGTCGTGGAAGGACGTCCCGCGCCGAAGATCCTGCCCGCGCCGTGCCGCACGTTCGATCCGCCCGTCCCGGCGCTGCGCTTCACCGGTCCCGCGTTCGCCTACCTGAAAATCGCCGAGGGCTGCGCGCACAGGTGCGCGTACTGCGCGATTCCCGGCATCCGCGGCAAGTACCGCAGCCGCTCGAAGGCCGCGATCCTCAAGGAGGCGAAGGCGCTCGTGGCGAGCGGCTGCCGCGAGCTGAATGTGGTCGCCCAGGACCCGATGCTCTGGGGTGTGGACCTCGGGAGCGATCTCGTGGCGCTGTTGAAGGCGCTGGACAAGATCCCCGGCGATTTCTGGATCCGCGTCCTCTATTCCTATCCGAGCGAAATTACGGACGGTTTCCTCGAATGGCTGCGCGAGAGTCCGCACGCGGTCCGTTACGTGGACGTGCCCGTGCAGCATACGGATCCCGCGGTGCTGAAGCTCATGGCGCGCGGCAGCGCCGCCCAAGCCACGCGCGAAGCGGCCGCGCGCATCCGCGCGTCCGTGCCGGGCGTGACGCTGCGCACCACGGTGATGACGGGCTTCCCGGGCGAGACGGAGGCCCGCTTCCGCCGGATGCTCGCGGATCTCGCGGTAATGGATTTCGACCGCTTGGGCGCATTCGCGTTTTCGCCCGAAGAGGGCACCGCGGCGGCGACGCTCAAGGGTCGTCCCGCGCGGCGCGTCGCCGAAGCGCGCGAGCGCGAGGTGATGGCCGCGCAGAAGAAGCGCTGGGCCGCGAAGGCGCGTCGCTTCAAGGGCGGGACCTTTCGCGCGTTGGTGGTGGCGCCGGGCGTGGCGCGTCTCGCGTGCCAGGCGCCGGATGTGGACGGCGTCACATACCTGACGGGCGGCAAGGCCGTCGAGGTCGGCCGGTTCGTGGATGTCACGATCACGCGCGTGCGCGGGTTCGATTTCGAGGGGATGGTGCGATGACGAAAGCGGGCACGCGGTTTCTGCTGGCGATCGCCGGGTTGGGCGGACTTCTCTACGGCGTCGATTTCGGCGTGATCGCCGCCGCGGAACCGTATTTGAAGGCGCTCGGCGTCTATTCCGGCGCCAAGGTGAGCTTGATCGTGGGGGCCGTGCTGGTGGGCGGGCTTTTCTCGTCCATCACCGCCGGACTCCTGTGCGATTGGCTCGGGCGGCGCCGGACGATCATCCTTTCGTCCGCCATGTTCCTCGTGTCCGTGCCGGTCACGTCCCTCGCGATCGAGAACTTCCCCCTGCTGTACGCGGGCCGCGTGCTCCAGGGCATGAGCGCCGGCTACATGGCCGTGGCCATGCCGATGTACCTCACGGAAACGCTGCCGCCCGAGATCCGCGGACGGGGCACGGGCGTGTTCCAGACCTTTCTGGGAATCGGTCTCGTCGCCGCCGCGGGCGCGGGATGCCTGGTGGCGAGCTTGTTGGGCGCGGCGGACGCGCAGGGCATGACCGCGGCGAAGATGATCGCCGCCTGGGGCGCGAACTTCTGGTGGACGCTCGTGCCGACCGCGGTCTTGTTCGTCGGCGCGTTCAAGCTGAAGGAAAGCCCGGTGTGGGAAGCGCGCCGCCGGGGAATCGCCGGTGAAGACGAGGCGTACCCCAGGGGGTGTCGTCGCTCCGCCGACGACACCAGGATCGAGAATGACACGATTCCGTCGCGGACCTTGTCACGCCGGCGGAGCGGCGTGACCCCCTGGTTGAACCGGCAGCACGATTCGTCGTCGCTGCTGCAGCGGCGGTACATCGTTCCGTTCCTGCTCGCCTGCCTCGTGCTGACGCTCAACAAGACCACGGGCATGAGCTCGTTCACGAGCTATCTCGTTTCGATCCTGCACAAGGCGGGCTTCAGCGGCATTCTCGCCAACTACGGCCAGCTGATCGTGAAGCTCACGAACATCTTCATGACGGTGATCGCCGCCATGCTCATCGACCGCAAGGGCCGCACGTGGCTGCTGAAGCTCGGCACCGGCGGCATGGCGGTGGGCCTCTTCGCGATCGGCGGCGTGTTCCTCGCGATCGAACGCTTCGGCGTGGCGGCGGGCAACCTGACCGGTCTGGTGACGCTCGTGCTCTTCTTCTTCATGTACTGCTTCTACGCGATCGGTCCGGGCATCTGCGTGTGGCTGGTGCTTTCGGAACTGATGCCCAAGCGCATCCGCGCCAACGGCATGGCGATCGCGCTGTTCATGAACCAGCTGGTGGCCTGCGGACTCGCCTCGACATTCCGTCCGTGGGTCGAGAACTGGGGCTGGAGCAGTATGTTCTTCTTCTTCGCCGTCAACGGTGTGTTGTATTTCATCGTGGCCTTCTTCCTGCCCGAGACGAAGGGCAAAAGTCTGGACGAACTGGAGACGCTCTTCGAGCGGAAGTGACGTGGGCGCGACGCCGTTCCAGATGCCGCGCGTGCTGGCGTGGGAGGTGACGCGGCGCTGTCCGATGCGTTGCCGGCACTGCCGCGCGGGCGCGGCGGACGCGCCGTATAAGGACGAGCTCACGACGGAGGAATGTTTCCGCGTGATCGATTCGCTGGTGGGACCGGATGGCAAAGGTCCGATGATCATCTGGACGGGCGGGGAGCCGATGACGCGCGCCGACTTGCCCGAGCTCGTGCGCCATGCGACGGCGAAGGGGCTACGCAGCGTGCTCGCGCCGTGCGGGCTTCTGGTGACGGCGGAGCGGCTGCGCGCGCTCAAGGACGCGGGCGTGATGGCGGCGTCCTTCTCGTTGGACGGCGCGGACGCCGCGCGCCACGACGCGTTCCGCGGCGTCGCGGGCGCGTACGACGCCGTGACGCGCGCGATGGCGGTGGCGCGGGAAATCGGTTTGCCGTTCCAGGTGAACATCACGCTTTCCAAACTCAACATCGCGGACTTCGAGACGATCTACGAAGCGGCGCTTGCGCGCGACGCGACGCGCGTGGACGTGTTCTTCCTGGTGCCGGTGGGGCGCGGCAAGGCGTTGGACGAGATGGTGCTTTCGGACGCGGAGGTGGCGGCGTTCCTTGCGCGGACCGCGGAACGCCGCGCGGCGGGCAAGATCAAGTACACATGCTGTCCGCAGGCGGGCACCTGCATCGGCGGACGCGGCTTCGCGTTCCTCTCGCACGTGGGACGGCTCCAGACATGCGGCTTCGTGGAAACGCCGTGCGTTTCCGTCGGGGAACGCGCCGCGACAATCCGCGATTTCGGGTGCGATTTCCGCGCGCTCGTGGCGTCGGCCAGGAACCCCCTGGGCGCAAGCGGAAACTGCAGAAATGCGGATTGAAGGTTGAAAGGTGAAATGTTGAAGGTGGTAGGCGTGTCCGGCCTCCGCGGCTCCACAAGGGGGTGGCGTCGCTCCGCCGACGCCACCAAGGGCGTGAATAATCCGGAAAACGACGAGCTTGGTCACGCCGGCGGAGCGGCGTGACCCCCTGGGGTGCGGCGGAGCGGCATGACCCTGGAAAAGGCCGAGTTCGTGAAAGGAATGAAAAAGGAGTCGAGTATGAAAAAGTGGGCGATCATCATTGGACTGCTGCTCTTGGCGCTGGCGGCGGCTTGGGTTTGGGGCCTCCAGTGCGGCGGCGCGTCGCACAATGCGCTTATGCGTGCGCTGAACGACCGCGTCGATGCCATTGCGACGAAAATCGACGCGCGCAGCGACGGCGTCGAGCAACGCATCGACGCGCGATGCGAAGCGCTGGAGCGCAAGCTCGACATACTCGAGTCGAAGCTGGACAAGCTCATCGATCTCGCCACCCCGAAGCTCCCCGACGGCATGAAACTGGTGAAGTGAAGGTTGAAGGGTGGACCGAGCGCAGGTAGGGCGGGCGCGCCGCGCCCGCCGCACGCGGTCCAGAACCCTAGAGCGGTGCGGGGCTCGCAGGGGGTGACGCCGCTCCGCGCGCCGCTTCTCCTGTGAGGGGCCTTCTACCCCCTAGCCCCTAACTCCTAACCCCTAACCCCTAGCCCCTAACCCCTAGCCCCTAACCCCTGTGTCAACATGTTATTGTGACATTGTGTCACACATGGCACACTTTTTGGCTTGCGGGGTGGTTTCGGACGCTTGGCACGCCGATTGCTAATGTTAGGCCGCAAACGATTTCAGTTGATTTCATAACACAAGAGAAAGACGAAGAAAATGGCGAAAGTACTGGGCATTGACTTGGGCACGACGAACAGCTGCATGGCCGTGATGGAAGGCGGCGAAGCGACGGTGATTCCGAACGCGGAAGGCGCGCGCACCACGCCGTCCATCGTGGCGTTCACGAAGTCGGGCGAAATTCTGGTGGGCCAGGCGGCGAAGCGCCAGGCCGTGACGAACCCGAAATCCACGATTTATTCGATCAAGCGCTTCATCGGCCGTCGTTTCAGCGAGATGACGGACGAAATCAAGATGGTTCCGTATGAAGTCGTCGAGGCGCCGAACGGCGACGCGGCGGTGAAGGTGGACGGCAAGGTGTACACCGCGCAGGAGATTTCCGCGATGGTGCTGCGCAAGCTGAAGGCTGACGCGGAGGCGTTTTTGGGCGAGAAGATCACGGAAGCGGTCATCACCGTGCCGGCGT
>DCIH01000008.1:0-4371 GCA_002317575.1 Verrucomicrobia bacterium UBA1731
CACGCCGCAGGTTCGCGCGAGGGCGTCGCTCCGCCGACGTCACCGAGGACGAAGCTGGATCGCGCATTTCACGACATCGGCGGCGGCGTCCCCCACACCGTACAAAAGGCACATGCTCATTTCAAGGCTTTGCGACAAGCGCAAAGCTGAAGCGGCGAGGGCGCCGCTTCCGAGGCGCCCTATCAGGAGAAGCGGCGTCCGCGGCGCGGCCGCCCTACCTGCGTACGATCCCAGGTAGGGCCTGCGCTCGATCCCAGGTAGGGCGTGCGCGCCGCGCACGCCGCAGGTTCGCGCGAGGGCGCCGCTCCGCCGGCGTGACCGAGGTCTGGATTGGGTCGGGCTTTTCACGACATCGGTGGCGGCATGGGACTGCCGCCACCCCCTGTAGAACGCCTCTGCGCAGTTCTGAACGAACGAACTGCGGGGCCACTTCAGAAATCCTCACTCGTACTCGTTTCTTTGGCGAACATGGTGTTGACGAATTCATTTTCGTTTGGTCCAAGAGCAAAAGCGCCTTTCTGGGAGAAATTGGTTTTTTCGTCCGAAAGACAAACTGTTTTCTTTTCGTCGGACTCCACATTGACATTCTCGGTGTCGATCGTCTTGACGGCCGAATACACGTGATTCGGGAATATCTTAAAGAGCCTCTTGAAGGCCTCCATCTCGCCAGATTTGTCCAGTATGTGGCGCGGGTTGATGTCGTATTGGCCCATCTTCTTATCTTCGGCGAGAACTTTGTTTTTCTCTTCGATTTCCTTTTTCACCTTGTCGATGCTTTCGTCGCTGCCGACAAGGCTTTTGCCGCCCGAAAAAATCTCCTTCGCCTCAAAATCGTACTTCCCTTCCGCCTTGAAAAGCTTGCATTGCTGATCGATTGTCTGAGTGACTTCCTTCAGGATCCTGTCCATTTTCGCGACTTCAGCGCTGCCCGACGCCAACGGCTTGTCCGACAGCAACGGAGCGGTGAAGAAATTGTGCAGTTTCCTCAGTTTGGCAACGGCAAAGGACGTTTCAAGGGAGGCGGCGGCACAGTAGGTGCGGACCAGTGCCTGGAGCATGATCGTGCGAGTGGCCCTCTCCATGAAATGGGGCGATTTCATGTCCTCCGGGGTGGTCGTTTCCTTAAACTGCTCAAAGGCGTCCTTCAACGAAAACTGGAACAGCTTGCCGATCATGCGCGCCCATCCCGTCTTGGTGTTGGGATCTGCCAGCGTCCTCTCACCGAACGCTTCATTCGCGTGGTCGTCGAACACCCACGGCTCCATGCTGTCGAAGGCCGACTTCGTCTCTTTCGTGTGCTCTGCACTGTCCAGCTTCGGGATGTTGTTTTGGAAGTAACAGCGCTCCTGGTAAAAGATATCACCCAATTCCTTGCCGAGTTTTCCGCCTTCAAGCCGTTTACCCAGATCATCAAGCGTCTTCGGCATCTTGGCGATTTCTGCGGCTTCCGCTTTCGACGTCACCGTGAAACTGAGGTCGGATTTGTGCGACTTCGCCTTCGCATCCTCGAACGCGAGACCGTCATCGCCCTTCGTCACCTTCGTGTTTTCCACGTATCCCGAATACTTGACCTCGTTCCAGAATGCCGCGGCGTTCTTCCCCTTGGTGTATGCCTTGACGATCGACGTGACGGCCTTGGCCACCATCTTGCGGGAAAGGAATTTGCCCGTATCCTCGCTCCCCTTCAAACTGTCGTCGAACAGTTCGCCGAGCTCCTTATCCTCCATGCCGGCATCCATGGCCAGCTTCCGAAGCTCGGTTTTCAGCTGGTCGGACGCATTCCTCAAAGCATCCGTGTACTCCGCGTCAATAACACCCCTCTCGAACGCCTTGTACTCGCTCTTGTGCGTGAGGCACTTGAACACGCTCACCTTGCCCTCGTCGTCCTTGATGAGCCCCATGTAGCCCATGCCGCCCGCGGACTTCTCGCCCAACCCGTGTCCATAGGCCTGGCTGGCGATCGCCAGAAGATCCTTGTAACCGGAAAAGCTGTTGATGTTTGTCGCCATATCTCAATCCTTTTCTTCGATGTACGATTCACTCCGCATACGCGCGAAGACGGAAAAGGTTACACCTGCATGAAATCCGGCAAGCCGAACGCGGGCGCGTCCGGCTGCGGCTCGGCCGCGCCCGGATGGTAGTCCGCCACAAACTTGCGCCAGCGGAAGAGCGCGTCAACGAACGCGGTGAACGCCGGCCACCAGCGCTCGAACGGCAACACGTCGATCGGATCGCGGCGCACGAGCTCAAACGACCCCGTTTCCGCGTTGCGCGCAAGCGCCGCCCCGCCCGTCGCCACGAACAGGCGGTTGCCGGCCATCATGACCATGGCCGTCGGTTCGGCGGCGCCCGGCTGCGGCACGCCGATCTCGGCCATCGTGAGCAGCTCGTTCGTTTCCGGCAGATGGCGAAAGACGACGGACGCGCCGTCGATTTCCGCGACGCACACATCGTCCTCGGCCGTCATCTCGGCGCCGGTCTTCTCCGAAACACCCTTCCGCCATTCGTCAAATGTCATTTGCATTCCTCCTGTTCGATCAGATCCGCGAGTTCGTCGCGCCACGCCGAAAGGACCTTCGGGTCGCGCGTGTAGTGCGTGAGATCCTTCATCACCTCGCACGGCACGGCCAACGCGCGGCGGGCGCGACGCGCCCACGGCGTCATCGGGTCGGCCGCCAGCAGACGCGCCTCGAGCAGCTTCACGTAGGCGAAATCCTCCAACCCGTCGCGGAAGTTCTCCAGGCGCTGCGTCGCGAGGGGCGTCCCGTCCGGCCCGACGCAGAGCCACGCGCCGTCGCCGTTGTACACATTCCAGGAGCGCGCCGTCCAGTCGGTGAACGGCCCCCCGGCGATCGGCTTGCGGGAATTCCAGATGGACGTCTCGTAATACAGGAAACCGTCGGGACGGCAGCGGGCCGTCATCGCGCCCATCAGAAGACGCCCTTCGATGGCGGGCGATTCGATGAACATGTTGGCGTACGGCGTGTGCGGCCCGCAGCAGATGTACCACCACACTTCGCGGCCGCGCGCCCGCGCCGCGGCGGCCTTCGCGGGATCGAACTTCGGCGTGAGCGGCGTGAACGCGTCCAGCAGGTTGAGAACGGTCTTCTCGCCGTAGGTGTCGTCGTACGCGGTGGTCGAAAGCGGCACGCCCGGGAATTCGCGCTTGAGCGTCTCCGCCGCCAGGCGGATCATCGGGAAGTCCTTCTCGGGGATTTCGTCGCAGCCGTAGAGATACGCGCGGTCGAGGATCCCGAGTCGCTTCGCCTCGTCGTAGGCCTCCCGCAAACGCGGCAGCGTGCTTTCGCGCCACGCGGCGACCGCCTCGGCCGTGTTCGTCTTCGGATAGCTCCAGTAGCCGAGGTTGAAGTTGCCGAGCCGCCCCTGTTCCTTCAGACGCGCCAGCAGATCGAAATAGGGTCGGCCTTTTTCGCCCCAATACAGCGAGTCCGGCATGAGGTAGTAATCCGCCAGGAAATCGCCCCACGCCGCGCGGTGGCGCCGCCAGGCGTTGACCGGGGAATCGGGATCGGCTTCGATTTCGTCGAAGAGCTTCTTTTCGTCCGGCGGCGGTTCGTCGCGGTCGCCCAGGGACGAGTGCACCATCGGCGAGAACGTCACCGCCAGGGGCAGCGGCGACGTCTTCGGAACGGCGAAGCCGTTGACGCGCACCGTGAACGGGAACGTCTGCGACGGAACGCCCGCCGCCGACACCGTGAGCGCCGCGGCGTAGACGCCCGCCTTCTGGCCGCGCGGGCACGTCACGCGCACCCAGAAACTCTGCACGTCGCCGGCCTTCACGTCCGCACGGTCCAGGAAGTCCAGAATCGGATCGGGCCACCAGCCCGGCGTCGCGCCGCCCGGCAGCTTCGCGAGATACGGCGGCGTCGTCTTCGTTTCGACGTAGCCGGTCACGCGGCAGGCCACGTTGCCGGCGGCGAAGACGCCGCCGCCCGCGCGCTTGCCGTCCGTGACGGCGACGCGGACATCCTTGAGGTCCTGCGGCGCGGTCACCAGCACTTGGAAGCTTTCGCGTTCGCCTTGCGCGAGACGCACGGCGAACGCCGTCGCGGGCGCAACCTTCGCGCCGGCGCGCGGACGTACCGTCTCCATCGACGACGCCGCCCCCACCGTAAAACGGGCCGCCTCGCCCGTCGCGACCGGCGTGGTGCCGCGGCATCCGCAAAGAACGCCGGCGACGGCCAGCGCGATGAACCCGATTTTTCCGTTCGTCGTCTTGTCTCGTTTCATGCGCGCATTATACCACATCGCGACTCAAAATGCGGCGGCGAAGGCGCGGAGAAACGCATCGACGTCGCGCGCCGCGTGCGCGGCGGAGACGAAATTGCACTCGAACTGCGACGGCGCCAC
>DCIH01000008.1:4435-4599 GCA_002317575.1 Verrucomicrobia bacterium UBA1731
TCGCTCGTTTTCGCGGACGCGAGATCGACGACGGGCTTGTCCGTGCAGAAAAGCGTGAACACGCCGCCCACGACCTGCGCGCGCACCGGAAGCCCGCGCTTGCGCGCGATTTCGTCCACGCCCGCGCCCAGCTCCGCCGCCAGCGCCGCCATGCGCGGATACGG
>DCIH01000104.1 GCA_002317575.1 Verrucomicrobia bacterium UBA1731
TTCGACGCCACGAAATCGATCTCCAGGTTGCGGAACTTGCCGACCTCGACGGTCCAGCCGCGCCGCGTCAGCTCCATCGCCACGATATTCTCCAAAACTCGGTCGATATGCCGATCATTCAAGCCAAGTTTCGCCTCGCGAAACCCGTGATCTGTCAGATAGAGCTTCTCTTGCGTTGACAGCAATTCTTTCCCGATCAGGTCGTAGCGTTTGACGCGCCGCAGAAAGCAGGCCTCGGCAGCGAAATCCGTGTAATTGTAAATCGTTTCCAGTCCGCACCCCCGCCGCTCATGCTTCAGGTACTTGACGAGGCTGGTCGGCGAAAAGACATGTGCGACCTCGGAAACGTGATAAGTCAGAATCCGATCAAGGAGGTCAATGTCGCGAATCTGATGGCGCCGAGCGATATCCTTCAGCACGATCGAGTTAAAGAGATCCTCAAGATACGCCTTGGCGGCCAATCCTGAAATCCCCGCATCGTAAATAAACGGCATTCCACCCAACCGCGCGTACTCAAGAAACGCCTCTCGCTTTGAAAACCCGCGACTTTCCAGGCACGGCCATGCCTCTGCAAACGAAAGCGGATAGACGTGAATCTCCACATAGCGGCCGCCCAAATAGGTCGAAAGTTCAGAAGACAGCATCTTGGCGTTTGAACCCGTGAGATAAATGTCGGCATCAAAGTCGATGTCCAAGGCATTGACCAGCTTTTCCCACCCCTCAAGTTCCTGAATCTCGTCAAACAACAAGTATAATTTCAAACCTTTATGTGCCTCCGCAACAGCCCGAACCCGCGCAACCATAGCCTCGGCAGACAGAACCGACTCATCGATCTTCGACTCAAAATTGGCCTGAATGATGCACGCAGCTGCCACCCCACGATCACGAAAGAGATCACCAACCATCTCGAGTAAACGGGACTTTCCGCAACGGCGAATTCCTGTCAGCACTTTTATGATCTTTTTGCCGATATATGGCGTAATTTTATCGAGATATTCTGGTCTTTCAATTTTCATCGGCAAAATTATATCATTCGCCGTGCAGAAATGTCAACGGCGTAACGATAGAATATTATCATATACAGAAACAATTATCGTCTGGTCATACGTCAGCGCGCGATCTTCAGACCGCCGGCACACGCCGTCCGTCGAAGGCCTTGCGCAAGCGTTGTTCTTGCGATCCGATGGCTGTCTTGCGGCGGGAAGGTGCATCGAGTCCAAGTCGCGCCAGGTTGGCGCGTTTCGCCGCACGCGACGCCTGCCACTCGTCCCAGGACAGGACGACGATTCCCTTAGGCGCGTTCACGACCTACCTCCGTCTTCAGCGCGTCCAATTCAGACGCCACGTCAAAATCAGGCAGCGCCGCGAGACGAGACGCCTCAGACCAGTCAAAGTCCGCGTCCGCCAATGCAGCGGCCATCATCTGCCGCGCCGACGGCTTGCACTCGGCGTCCTGTTCCGCAAAGAGCACGCGCTCGACCAGCGCCAGTTCCGGCGGCAGGATCTTCACCTCGCCATACGGCGTCACCAGCGTGCGCTCGGGCAGGATGGACTCGCTTTCGAGGACGCCCAGCATGTCGACATAAAGTCCGCATACGAACCAATTGCGTCCGAGACCGCGTCCGCCCAGAGACTCGGCGATCTCCTGCATCAGCCGCGGAGGCACGGCCTTGAGCGTCTTACGGCAGAAGTCGATGTCGCCGCTCATGTAGCCGCCCTCGGTATAGAACTCGACGGCGCTGCCGCCAACGACAACAATGGGAAATCCGCGCGCCTCGAAAAGCGTCGTCAGCAGGCCCGCCAGCTTCATCGCGCGCTCCAGCAGGTCCGCCGTCGCTTCGATGTCACGTTTCGCCGATTCTAATTCTGCATCCGTCATCCGATTTCTACGATTATTCCGAGCGGTTGGCAAGAGTATATCACAAATTAGGGGTTAAAACAAAGGCGAACCACCACGCTTTAGGACTTTACAAAACAGTCAGAAAACACGTTTTAGAGAAAGATCCAAGGGCCCGCGCGTAGGCCATTTTGACTGCCAGTTAAATCACGCCATGGCGACGCGATTCGCCTTGCATAAAAAGCGCGTTGCACCCATCCGGCAGTCAAGGCGCCGCCACGGGGAACATCGACACGCGCATCCGGGAGCACCCGTAGGGGACGAGCTTCACGTCCGTTGCCTTGCCCGGCGTCACGTCGCGCGGAAGCATCGGATGCTTCACGTCGTGCTTCCACGCCGCGGACGCGAGCGTCACCGCCACCGACACCGGCGCGTCGGCGTCCCAGGCGAAGCCCGTCGGGACGGGTTTGCGGACGACCTTCGCCGTGAAGAGGGACGGATCGTAGGCGAACTGCCAGGCGGCGCCTTCGCGATGCGTGTTCTCGTCCGCCCCCTCCACGTTGAGCGCCATCACGAGCGGACCGAGCGTCACCGTCGCGTACGGCGCGTTGCCGGCCGGCACGTCGACGCCCTGAGAGACCGCGACCTGCTGCGGAAGGACGATTTCGATCTCGTCTCCCGTCCGCCACGTCCGCTCAACCTTCTGCCAGCCCGCCTCCGGAGAGACCGGCACGGATTCCGCGCCCTGCGCGCCCTTCACGTTCACCGTCGCCCGCTCGCACCAGTCGGGGATCCGCAGCCAGACGGGAAACGACGCGGGCTTCTCCACCGCGATCTTCATGCGCACGTTCTCGCCGAACGGATAGTCCGTCACGCTTTCGATCCGCACCGTTCCGGCCGTGCCGAGCGTCGTCTTGAGCACGTTCGGTCCGTACATCACGGCGGCGAGGCCGTTCTCGCGCTTCATCCAGAGATGCTGGATCTGGATCGGCAGGATGCGGTTGAGCGCCGCCATGCAGCACCGCGGGAAATGCTCGCGGGCGTAGACGCCGCCCTTCGGCCCAGGACCATCCGTGAAGCCGCCGCTCGCCGCCGCGAGGACGCGGTTGGGGGACTGGAAATAGACGTGACTGCGCGCGTCGCGCGAGGTGCAGACCGGCGCGGCATTGAGCGCAAGGCGCTCGGCATGATCCGCGAAACGCGCCTCGCCGGAGAGCGAGAGGAAGATCACGTCGTCCCAGAGCTGCCCCGCCACGACGCACGTCTCGGTGCCGCGGTAGGCGCTCGTGCGCACGAGGTGTTCGTCGCACGCGACGGCGCCGTGGACCTGGAGGGATGTCGAATCGACGAGGTCGCGCCACGCGAGCGACTTCTCGAGATCGTACCGGTCGCCGGTCCAAAGCGTCCCCATCGCGAGCGACCCGAGCGTTTCGCACATCATGACGCCATGCCATTTAGCCCAGAAGTCACCGCCCTTGCGGTTCAGATACGGCGCGTCCCCCTTCTTCGGAAAATCCAGGTAGTCGTGCCACGGCCATCCCTCGCGCCGCACCTGCCGCCGGTCGAAGAGGACGTCGAACATCCGCGCCAGCGCGGACCAGTCCGCCGCGCCCGACGAGACGCCCTTTCCGTACGCATCCATGATCGACGAGACGCCCTTGACGGACAGCACGCCGTTCAGGCCGTTCTCCGCGCCGCCATAGGCCAGGCGAAACGCCTCGAGCGCACGCGCATCGCCCGTCGCCTGACAATAGGCCCAGAGTCCCCGTGCGTACTGTCCGGCCGCCCGCACGAAAAAAGGTTCCTTCGCGAAGTTCTGACGGTCGACGGCGTTCGTGCGGCTCATGCAGGTGTAGAAGAGGATCGAATTCGCGTTGATCTCGCTCAGCACCGGCTCGACGCGCGCCCGGACGAGCGCGATCAGGGCGGGATCGTCCAGCTCGTAGGCGAGACGGACGAGTCCGTCGAGCCAATAGGCCCCGCACTCGTACGGCCAGCAGTGCGGCGCGGGACGCGGTTCCTTGAAGGCGGACGTCCACGGCAAGGCGAAGTCGGGATGATACTCGTGCGCGTGTCCCGTATATCCGTCCGCCATCGCCCGCGCCCGGTCGAG